>NZ_VATN01000002.1:0-375030 GCF_005781105.1 Escherichia sp. E2586 | reverse complement strand
GTCAACCTCGACAATTTTTATTCCTTCCAGAGTAGCCGCGCCCAGACCGCCCGCATTGTTGACCATGACGCGGGTACTACCGGAAGTATCACCTTTTACGATGAGCTTATCCGTTGCGGAATTATCATCGCCTAATACAGTATGCATGACTAACAGGCCATCATTGGCAGCATAGTTGCCGTTAATGGTCAGTGTGGTCGGCGTGAACTCGTGACCCTGTTCATACGAAGACAACGTTGCTGTTCCAGCCAGCGCCAGAGTATTTAATGTTTGCGAATAAGTGTTTAAATCGAGATGGCCTTCACTGTCGACAATATAATCGGAGTTTGGGCTGAAGGTATCAACCGTGCCAGCGCGCAGACTTCCGTTGCTAATATAAGTATTACCGGTATAGATATTCGCGCCGGATAATGTGGTTGTCCCGGAACCTACCTGGTTAACCAGGCCTTTACCGTCTATGTATGAGGTCAGAACAAAATCAGCGTTGGTGTGATTAAAGTTTAATATTGAAGTGGTTGACGCATTTGTCCCCCCTAAATAAATTCGGGGAGTATTAATTGAACCAGCAGGTTGCGCAGACTCACCTTGCGCACCTCCAATATTTAATATTCCTGTTCCGTTAGAGGAGACACCAACCCAGATATATGAATTCGCATTGATTACACCATCGTTGCTGACAGTGAGAACTCCGGTAGTATCAGAAGTAGAAGATGTGTTATATCCGCCAAGAAGTATATTTGGGGCATTCACTGTTGAATTTTTATCGGCGACCTGAACTTCTCCATAACTACTCTGGTTAGCTGACAGAGAAGAATGGGCGTCAACATACCCAATATTCAGTTGAGTCAGGGATGTGAGTGTACCGCCATTAGTAACAGATACTTTCCCTGTTCCCTGATCGCCAACAATAGCAATCTTAGAGGTGACTGATGAGCTTTCCCCATCAATAACTAACGTCCCCCTGGCGTCACCATAAAACTCACCAACTCTTATTGATTGCAGGCCACTTATCTTACTACCTTCTAACACGTATAACGTACCGGAGCCTTCGTTAGTGCCTAAAAAAATATTGGAGGTAGGGGTGTCGAACTGCCAGTTGGTATGGTTTGTTAAAGTGATGGAGCCTTCAGCATTATTACCAATGCTGGCTGATGAAGTGGTAAGTGAAAGATTATCAATGAGTAATGAACCATTAGAGTCTTCACCTACTTTCAATGAGTTAAAATGCTCCCATCCGGGATCGTAGCCTTCTGATGCAATGAGTTTTATCTCTTCATTATTATTAATGACAACATTACTATCTGAATTTGTAGGTGGGGTGATAGCCAAGGATACTGGCGTAAATAATATGGTGGAAATGGCTATCGCCCGTGTCGATAAGCTTTTTTTTGCTGATTTCATATCACTCACTTTTATCCTTAAAAATTAAATGGCAAGATGTTTTTTATTGCACTGTTTTCTTCCTGAAGCCTTGTCAGGCACAAACATGCAAGTTACTAAATAAGAATATATGTAATATTAGGTGTAATAAATTTATTAAAGTGTTAGTTGTTCATTGCATTGATTGGTTTTAGTGGTTTGTAAGTTGTGTTAATGCGGGTTTTTTTATGTCGTTTAGAAAAAATACATCTAATAATCCTAAACTTTATGTAAGTGAAATAAAGAAAAAGTATGGAAATCACATCAATATATGGTTGGTGGTTTCTTGTTCAGAAAAGTAATGTGGCTCATGTGAATTTTATATTGGATTTTAGCGAATGAAGGAATTTGAGATTTTTATGAAAATTAATTTAAGGAACACCTGCGATAATTGTAGTAAGCGTTATTAAACAACAGGGAGAATGTGGCTATCGTTGAGAAAAATACAAATATATTCTTTTTTCCTATAGATTTTTCCTAACCGCTGAACTACTTATTAATCAACCCTGATGATGACTGTTAGCTTCAGGGCATTGGCCAATCACACATTATGGAGTTCATCGATGAAAACTGGAACTAAGCTCTTAGTTGGTGCGTTAGCTTTTGTTGTCACAAATGTCTATGCCGCTGAATTGATGACCAAAGCGGAATTTGAAAAAGTTGAATCGCAATATGAAAAAATAGGTGATATTTCAACCAGTAATGAAATGTCGACCGCAGATGCAAAAGAAGATCTGATCAAAAAAGCGGATGAAAAAGGTGCGGATGTGTTGGTTCTGACCTCCGGTCAGACTGACAATAAGATCCACGGCACGGCAGATCTTTATAAGAAGAAGTAATTCTGAAGCTCATGTAAACAAACCCGATACGCACGTCTATCGGTGAACGGAATATATTGAAATTCATGTTTTTGTCGGCCGGATAAGGCGTTAACGCCGCATCCGGCAATTTAATTTTTTAGCCGCCGCCAGAACGTCGTCCGGCTGATGCCTAAATAATTCGCTGCTGCTGTTTTATCACCATTAAATTTGTCCAGTGCCTGTAGTGGTGTCAGCAAGGGTGGGGCGATGACGTTACCCGATTTTTGTGTCAGCTCTGGCAATAATTGCTGCAAAAATTGCGGCGTTAAATCTGGCGTCGGTTCCACACTTAAAAACAGCGCCAGTCGCTCCATCATATTACGCAGTTCACGAATATTGCCCGGCCAGTCGTAGCGCAACAGCACAGTTTCGCTTGCCTGTAACCCCTGGCGTAATGCGGCAGAAAACGGGGCGGAGAGCGCTGCCAGAGACACTTTCAAAAAGCTCTCTGCCAGCGGCAGAATATCCGCCACTCGCTCACGCAGTGGCGGTAATTGCAGACGCAAAATACTCAGCCGATAAAACAGATCACGGCGAAACTGCCCTTGCTGCATATCTTCTTCCAGATTGCAGTGAGTGGCGCTAATGACCCGCACATCCACCGGAACAGGCTGATGCCCGCCGACGCGGGTGACCTCTTTTTCTTCCAGTACTCGTAACAGGCGAGTCTGCAATGGCAGAGGCATTTCGCCTATCTCATCCAGAAACAGCGTGCCGCCGTGGGCGATTTCAAACAGCCCGGCGCGACCTCCGCGTCGCGAGCCGGTAAACGCCCCTTCCTCATAGCCAAACAGCTCCGCTTCCAGCAGCGATTCGGCAATCGCCCCGCAGTTGACGGCAACAAACGGATGCGACTTTTTGCCCTGTCGCGCATCGTGGCGGGCAAAATATTCCCGATGAATCGCCTGGGCCGCCAACTCTTTGCCCGTTCCCGTTTCCCCCTCAATCAACACCGCTGCACTGGAACGGGCATACAGCAAAATAGTCTGCCGTACCTGTTCCATCTGTGGTGATTGACCGAGCATATCGCCCAGCACGTAACGAGTACGCAGGGCGTTACGGGTGGCATCGTGAGTGTTATGGCGTAACGACATGCGCGTCATATCCAGCGCATCGCTGAACGCCTGGCGCACGGTGGCGGCGGAATAGATAAAAATTCCGGTCATTCCGGCTTCTTCTGCCAGATCGGTAATCAGCCCTGCGCCGACCACCGCTTCGGTGCCGTTGGCTTTCAGCTCGTTAATCTGCCCGCGCGCATCTTCTTCGGTAATGTAGCTACGTTGGTCGAGGCGCAAATTAAAGGTTTTTTGAAACGCCACCAGCGCCGGAATAGTTTCCTGATAGGTGACAACGCCGATAGAAGAGGTGAGTTTTCCGGCTTTTGCCAGTGCCTGTAACACATCGTAGCCGCTCGGCTTAATCAGAATCACCGGCACTGACAGGCGGCTTTTCAGGTACGCGCCGTTAGAGCCAGCAGCGATGATGGCGTCGCAGCGTTCGCTGGCCAGTTTCTTGCGGATGTAGGTCACCGCTTTTTCAAAGCCAAGCTGGATAGGGGTAATGTTCGCCAGATGATCAAACTCGAGGCTGATATCGCGAAATAACTCGAACAGCCGCGTCACCGATACCGTCCAGATAACCGGTTTGTCGTCATTCAGCCGTGGTGGATGTGCCATAGCGCACCGCAAAGTTAAGAAACAGAATATTGGGTTTAGTCTTGTTTCATAATTGTTGCAATGAAACATTCCTGAAACGTTAGCTGAAACGTGTTTATTTATTTGTGGGGAGTGTGTAAGTAATATGATGTGCGCATTTTTACTAATAGATGTGTTCTTGATTTTTTATTAAAAATAAGATGGTAGTATTCTTTACAAATATGTTGTTTATACCCGTGATCATTGAAGATGCTTGATTTTTCAGCAATCGGAGATCATGCATGTCCAGCATGAAAATATTTATTACTGAACAACAAAAAGCTGAACTTGAACGCCCTCATGATTTCAGTCGTGACGGGCGAGTCAGAGATCGTATTAAAGCCATTCTCCTGGCTTCCGAAGGCTGGAGTTCCGCCATGATTGCTCAGGCTTTACGCCTGCATCAGACAACGATTGATCACCATATCAGCGGATTTCTGAATAAAGGAAAACTGAAGCCCGAAAACGGCGGCTCAGACAGCAAACTCAGTGCCGAACAAACGGCCTTTTTAATCAGCTAGTTATCCGATAACTTATTTCACCATACCCGCGATGTTATTGCGTTTGTCACCCGGACATGGAACATCATTTCCAGCATTCTGGGGATGAATAAGTGGCTGCATCGTAATGGTTTCACCTACAAAAAACCGTCTGGCGTCCCCCATAAATTCAGTGAAGAGAAACAAAGGCAATTCATTGAATATTATGAGGAACTGAAAACAACAGTGGGTGATGAACCGGTTCTTTTTATTGATGGAGTCCATCCGACTCAGGCCACTAAAATCAGCTATGGCTGGATATGCAAAGGGCAGAAAAAAGCAGTAAAAACGACAGGCAGCCGCACACGCCTGAATATCATGGGGCGCTGAATCTGAAAGCACTGGCATCACCGCTAATCTGCGAATATAAAACTATTAATGAATATAATGTATCCCGTTTTTTCAACGAGATACGAAAGGTTTATCCTGATTATAACCAGAAAATCCACGTCATTCTGGATGGAGCAGGTTACTACCGTTCACAGTTAGTGAAAGACTGGGCGGAAGTAGTCAATATTAGACTGCATTACCTTCCCCCTTACAATCCAAACCTGAATCCGATAGAAAGAATGTGGAAATTAATGAACGAACATGCCCGGAATAATCGCTACTTCAGCAGTACGCGAGAGTTCAGCGACGCAATATCTGTCTTTTTTAACCAGACGCTGCCGGATATAGCGGACTCACTGACATCCCGAATTAACGATCACTTTCAGGTGCTCACACCCGCATCTTGAGGTTTATTGGGTATATACATTTTAAATTACAGTGATTATCACTTAAAAATAATATATACAGTATTTGTTGAAGGCGCTTGAATGCTGATACTGCACCGTGGGGACAGTGTCACCCCCATCGCAAGAACGCTCTGCTGTGCGCGTTAGTCTGTAGGACTATAGATTAACTGGCTTACATTATATGTCACTGAAGGACTGGTTTCTCTGCCTCTTGGTCGCGGATGTAAATGGTTGTTGGAACAGAACTATGCATTGCTGATACAATAGGTGACATGTTCTCCCGGTGATTTCGGCTACCAGCGCTCCCGATAGGTAATGATATTTATAGAATAAAATCAATTTTATAACCTAGTTTTATCTACAAGCGGGAACCATCCACTGTTGGTTGCCCTATGCGGGACAGGTCTGGCGAACTGCTGCGCCAACGCTGTGTGTACGGTATCCGCGCAAAGAAGAAAAAATGGCAGCAATTCACAAAGTGCTGGAAAAATGCAGCGTGTAGAATCCAGTGTTTTATGAAGATGAGGTTGATATCCACCTCAACCCGAAAATCGGGGTAGACTAGCAACTACGGGGGCAGCAAAAACGGGTTATAACTCAGGGGTAGAATGAAAAATATTATCTGGCAGGGGCACTGCACTGTGGTACTGGAAAAGTGAGCTCTGTGGATGGCAGCAGTAAAAGTTCAGTACTGTTCATTAACCTGCTGCAACATCTGGAAGCGACATACCGACGGGTTAAAACAATCACGCTTATCGTGGATAACTACGTTATTCACTAGGACGAAAAACGCAAAACTGGCTCAAGAAGAACCCGAAAATCAGGGGATTTATCAACCGGTTTCTTACCGCGTATAAACCACGTTAAGCGGTTATGGCAGGAACTTCAGGACACCATAACCCACAATCATAAAGAACGTTCAATATGGCAGTTGTTGAAAAAGGTGCGGCATTATATGAAAACAGTCAATCCGTCCCCCCGGAGGAAAACATGGTCTGGCAAAAGTGTAGCGGTACTAAGTGTAACTATTTAACTGGATAAAATTACCATTTTCCATAAGCAAGACGCGATCTGCTGAAGCGATAGTTTCAGGTCTGTGGGCTATTAATAAAATAGGGACACCTTCCTGTCGTAATGTCTGGCTAATAAGTATTTCACTTTCTATATCTAGATGACTGGTTGCCTCATCAAGAATTAAAAGAGCAGGTTTTTTGTACAGAGCTCGTGCCAAAAGTATTCGTTGTTTTTGTCCTCCGGAAAGCCCATTACCATTTTCACCTATCAATGTTTGATAGCCCATCGGCATTGCCATAATATCATCGTTAATTAATGTTTTTTGTGAGCACTGGATCATTCTTTCATAATTTATTTCTTCATGATAAAAAATTATGTTATCGGCTATGGAACCTTTAAATAATATATCGTCTTGAAGAACTGTACCTATTTTTTTTCGTATGTCTGTATAATTCATTTGATCATTTGTTACACCTAATGTTTGTATCACTCCTTCATTTTGATGAACTATGCCAAGAATTAGTTTCACTAATGTAGATTTTCCACAACCTGATTTTCCTGTAATTGCTAAAACTTCATTTTCATTTAATGATAATGATGCTCCTTTTATTACTTCAACTCGTTCACCTTTGTGGCTGAAAGTAATGTTATCAATTATCAGAGGGTGTTTGATTTTATTAGGTATGTATGAACTATTATTCGCATATACTGATTTTGCTGAATTCGATTTGTTTATGTTTTCTTCCCTATCTGTCAACACAATATCTGCAAGGCGTTCATTGTAAACATCTAATATACGCCATGAAAATAACGTGTCAATTAAATTACTTGTACTTGATGAAAATCGAGTTTGAAAAGATAGATAGGCAACAAGCATTCCAACTGTAAAACTGCCATCTAAAACTTCAGTCGCACCTTTCCATAAAATAATGGTCGAAACTAAACTGTTTGATACAGTATTAGCAATTCTAAAACTTATTATAAGTTTACTTTTTTTTAATTGCGTATTCCTTCTGGATATATTGAGATTGAGCCAAGTTGATTCTCTTTGTGCAATAACACCATTAATGCGTAGACTCATTATTCCACTTAAAGTTTCTAAAAAATAACTAGACTCATTGGATTCAGCATCCCATGCTTCTTCAGTAGACTGCCGTATTTTAGAATGCCATATAAATCGTAACGATCCATAAATTAAAGCTGCAATTATGGAAATAAAGCTCATAAGGTTATTATATAATAACATCATACTTAATGATGTTATTATTAATATTAAATCAAGCATACATCCAATTACTTGTAATGTAAGGGCTTCCTGAATGTGATCGATTGCGTTGAAACGAGCGTTGATACCGCCTTGGCTTCTGGCATCAAACCATGTAAGGGGAAGTCTCATTAGATGGTGGAAAACGTTAGTAGTCCATTGAATATTAAAATTTACTGACAATTTTATAGTTGCCCATTCTTTAACCAAAGAAATAACTAATTGAGTGGCAGCAAGAAAGAGTAAAGATATTATTATAATGGTTAATAGGTTTTCATCAGAAGATACTATTACTTCATCTATTATAATTTGGTTAATAAGAGGGCCGGAGAGAGCAATAATTTCTAAACCTAATGCGAAAATAAAAAGGTGAATCAATGCCGTAAATAGTCCCGGCGTCTTACCTGTTAGCTGTCGCAAATGTATTTTTTTTCTTTCATCAAGCTGAGTAAATTCTTCTGTTGGAGTTAGCTCGATTGCGATTCCTGTGAAATATCTTTCTATTTCAGAAAAAGAAAGAGTCAATTTACCTTTGTCTGGATCATGTATAATTATCTTATTGTGATGTATGCGGTATAACACAACAAAGTGATTCATATTCCAGTGGAGTATACAAGGTAATTTAAGAGACTTGAGATCTTCAATCTCCAATCTGACAGCTCGGGAGGTAAGGTTAATTACAGAAGCAAATTCAATTAAATGTTTTAACGTAATACCTTTGGTACTAATAACAAAACGATTACGAAGTGTGGATAAATCTGTTTTTAATCCATACCAATTGGAGATCATCGCGAGGCATGCTAATCCACACTCTGCCGATTCTGTTTGTCTAATAATCGGAAGGTGTTTTCTAGTGATAAAATTTATAGGGCTCATTATAATTTTCCTTTTAGGGACCATAATGGTTCTGTTAACCATTCCCATAAATAACGAGTGTCAACGTTAACATCACCATCAAGCATCATGCCTGGGCGAAGTTTTTCTTTCCTTCCATACACTATAATATATGGGTTTACTGGTTCTACAATAATGCGGTAGTGCCCTTCATTAACTTTCCATGTTAAAGGCAATGTAGATATTAAATCTGACGGAGAATACGTTGTTGGGCTTATTTCACGAATATAACCATATTGAACTCCAAATTTTTGATAGGGAAAAGCAGAAAATCGTAGCGATACTTTTTGAGAGACTTGTAAAAAACCTATATTTTGACTTGTTGCATATAGTTCTATATGAAGCCCAGACTTTTCAGGTATTAAAGTTAAAACAGTTTCAAAAGCTTTAACAGATTGACCCTGTTTGATACGTATTGCTGTCACAGTTCCTGAAATCGGAGCGGTTAGGGTGAAAGATTCTTGACTCCTAAGTTCGACTTGTTGTTTTTTTATCTCATGTAACTGTCTTTCTAATTCTGCATCTCTGCTTTTTTCCTGTATTATGAGATGTGCTAACTCATTCTTTGTGATATCTAATGAGTTTCGTAGTTCAAAAAGAAATTGATGTTGGTTTTCTACATTTTCCTTTGCCACTGAAGCTTCAATTTTCTTTTGCTGATATTCTATTTCAGATACATACTTTTGATTAATGAGTTGTTGATAGCGGTGTACTACTGTGGTGAATAGCTTTTCTTGATCTTTGGCGAGATGAAGTTTTTGCTCTGCACTTTTAATTTGTTGTTGAATTAATAGGATACGTTGCTGGGCTGTCTGTTGTTGCTGTTTGTTATCACGTAATTCAAGGTTTTTTTGGGTGAGAAGACTAGAATATTGCATTTGTAAAGAAATATTTAATTGAGACAACGTTCCTAATCCTTCACTATTATAATGTTCACCACTCATATGATAAAGTAATTGCCCTTTTGTGACTTTGTCTCCTGTCTTTACTGCTAAGTTTGTTACGTGACCACTAAATTGAGGTGCTACATTTACTATCCCAGCTGTAGGTACAACAATGCCTATTAGATGAGCTTTTCGAGTATATTTACCAAAAATTATAAATATCAACAACATAATTATAATTATAATGGTGATTAATGAAAAAAATAATGTACAAAATGATGCTGGGATTTGTATCCCACCAACTGAATTATCTGTGTCTGAATGGATGTATCCTTTTCTGAATAATTGCATTCCTGATCTCTATAAATTTTTAATAAATTTTTTAAAATTAATTATGTAATTACATAATTAAATAAATCCATTTTACATATAATTAATATGTAATAATCACAATGTCAAGGTTTTTACAGAATATATTTAGATATAACTACTATGATTAAAATTTATATAATGAATGAATTTTTATTTCTTAATTGTAATGTGAATGTGTTTGTATCTTTCTGATTTTTCTATGAAAATTATATTGATATTTTTTTTCTTCAATATTATATGTTAGCTACGTCTCGATTTTTTAAATAATTTGAATAAATTCTTGCTGGTTTGATTTGATTTTGGTAAAAATATGTTGCTATTAAATTGTTTTTATTTTATGTCATTAATTAAAGGGGGCTTTATGGCAATTCGAGAACTGTCTTTGGAAGAGATAGGATATGTGTCGGGCGGGAATGCTAATAGTAATTATGATTCAGGAAGAAACACATGCAGTGAAACAAATAATAATTCTAATCAGAGTGCAGGTCGCAGTAGTTCTGGAGGGTATTATAGCGGGCTAGGCCAAGATGTAACTAATTGTAATAATGGAATTATTGGGGGAATGATAGCCGGGTCAATGGGGGGTTTTGGAGGCATGGTAGCAGGTTTAGTTGGAGGTGCTGTTGCAGGTGGATGTTTTTCTACAAGTAGTAGTGGCGGAAGGAATAATAATGGAGGGGGTACTGGAAACAACAGTAATTGTAACTCTGGCGGATTTGGGGGAGTCTGTAGGTAGTTATTATTCTCAAGTTATGCGATTTTAGTTATTATACAAGGAGAATAATGTGAGGAAAATGATAAAAATGCTAATTGTGCTACTAGCTATTTTAGCTGCAACCTCTATTTTGGGCGGTGCAGGAGTTGAATTCACAGAAACGTGGTATCCAGCCCCTAAAACATTTTCAAAATTTATAGTGACTATAATTACAATTGGTGTATTTACAAAAATATCATTTAAGGTAGGCAAAATGTTAGATTAAAACATTCATTGTAAAATAATTAATATTAATTATTTCAAGATAGTGTAGATTTACACGTTAGCAGTATATATGTTCACAATTATAGTTATTGATATGTGGCAAAGACGTTTCACTGAAACGTCTTTGCTTGTTTCATTGAAACATAATATTGAATGCCCATTTCATAAAAAACTTAGTCAAATCGTTAACCTGTTGATATAAAATACTTTTATAAAAATTTTTAGAAGGTGAATTTTTGGCACACCCCTTGCTTTGTCTTTATCAACGCAAATAACAAGTTGATAACAAAGGATGGGCTATGTCTCTACACTCTCCAGGTAAAGCGTTTCGCGCTGCACTAAGCAAAGAAACCCCGTTGCAAATTGTCGGCACCATTAACGCTAACCATGCGCTGCTGGCACAGCGTGCCGGGTATCAGGCGATTTATCTCTCCGGCGGTGGCGTGGCGGCAGGTTCACTGGGGCTGCCCGATCTCGGTATTTCTACCCTTGATGATGTGCTGACCGATATTCGTCGTATCACCGACGTTTGTTCGCTGCCGCTGCTGGTGGATGCGGATATCGGTTTTGGCTCTTCGGCTTTTAACGTCGCCCGCACTGTGAAATCGATGATTAAAGCGGGCGCGGCGGGATTGCATATTGAAGATCAGGTTGGTGCGAAACGCTGCGGCCATCGCCCGAACAAAGCGATCGTCTCGAAAGAAGAGATGGTGGATCGGATCCGCGCAGCGGTGGATGCGAAAACCGATCCTGATTTTGTGATCATGGCGCGCACTGATGCGCTGGCGGTTGAAGGGCTGGATGCCGCGATCGAACGCGCGCAGGCCTACGTTGACGCCGGTGCCGAGATGCTGTTCCCGGAGGCGATTACCGAACTCGCCATGTACCGCCAGTTTTCCGATGCGGTGCAGGTGCCGATCCTCGCCAACATTACCGAATTTGGCGCCACGCCGCTGTTTACTACCGATGAATTACGCAGCGCCCATGTCGCAATGGCGCTTTACCCGCTTTCAGCGTTCCGCGCCATGAACCGCGCCGCTGAACATGTCTACAACGTCCTGCGCCAGGAAGGCACGCAGAAAAGCGTCATCGACACCATGCAGACCCGCAACGAGCTGTACGAAAGCATCAACTACTACCAGTACGAAGAGAAGCTCGACGACCTGTTTGCCCGTAATCAGGCGAAATAAAACACAACGAAAAATATCTCGACCCTACAAATGACGAGGACAATATGAGCGACACAACGATCCTGCAAAACAGTACCCATGTCATTAAACCGAAAAAATCTGTGGCACTTTCCGGCGTTCCGGCGGGCAATACGGCGCTCTGCACCGTGGGTAAAAGCGGCAACGACCTGCATTACCGTGGCTACGATATTCTTGATCTCGCGGAACATTGCGAATTTGAAGAAGTGGCGCATCTGCTGATCCACGGCAAACTGCCGACCCGTGACGAACTCGCCGCCTACAAAACGAAACTGAAAGCCCTGCGCGGTTTACCGGCTAACGTGCGTACCGTGCTGGAAGCCTTACCAGCGGCGTCGCACCCGATGGATGTCATGCGCACCGGCGTTTCCGCGCTCGGTTGCACGCTGCCAGAAAAAGAGGGGCACACCGTCTCTGGCGCGCGGGATATAGCCGACAAACTGTTGGCGTCGCTGAGCTCGATTCTTCTCTACTGGTATCACTACAGCCACAACGGCGAACGCATCCAGCCGGAAACCGATGACGACTCAATAGGCGGTCACTTCCTGCATCTGCTGCACGGCGAAAAGCCGTCGCAAAGCTGGGAAAAGGCGATGCAAATTTCGCTGGTGCTATACGCCGAGCACGAGTTTAACGCCTCCACCTTTACCAGCCGGGTGATTGCGGGTACTGGCTCGGATATGTATTCCGCGATTATTGGCGCGATTGGCGCATTGCGCGGGCCGAAACACGGCGGGGCGAATGAAGTGTCGCTGGAGATCCAACAACGCTATGAAACGCCGGACGAAGCCGAAGCAGATATCCGCAAGCGCGTGGAAAACAAAGAAGTGGTCATTGGTTTTGGACATCCGGTTTACACCATCGCCGACCCGCGTCATCAGGTGATCAAACGCGTGGCGAAGCAGCTCTCGCAGGAAGGCGGCTCGCTGAAGATGTACAACATCGCCGATCGTCTGGAAACGGTGATGTGGGAGACGAAAAAGATGTTCCCCAATCTCGACTGGTTCTCCGCTGTTTCCTACAACATGATGGGCGTTCCCACCGAGATGTTCACACCACTGTTTGTTATCGCCCGCGTCACCGGCTGGGCGGCGCACATTATCGAACAACGTCAGGACAACAAAATTATCCGTCCTTCCGCCAATTACGTTGGACCGGAAGACCGCCCGTTTGTCGCGCTGGATAAGCGCCAGTAAACCTCTGCGAATAACAATAAGGAAACGTACCCAATGTCAGCTCAAATCAACAACATCCGCCCGGAATTTGATCGTGAAATCGTTGATATCGTCGATTACGTGATGAACTACGAAATCAGCTCCAGAGTGGCCTACGACACCGCTCATTACTGCCTGCTCGACACGCTCGGCTGCGGTCTTGAAGCCCTTGAATACCCGGCCTGCAAAAAACTGCTGGGGCCAATTGTCCCCGGCACCGTTGTACCTAACGGCGTGCGCGTCCCCGGAACTCAGTTTCAGCTCGACCCCGTCCAGGCGGCATTTAACATTGGCGCGATGATCCGTTGGCTCGATTTCAACGATACCTGGCTGGCGGCGGAGTGGGGCCATCCTTCCGACAACCTCGGCGGCATTCTGGCAACGGCAGACTGGCTTTCACGTAACGCAGTCGCCAGCGGCAAAGCCCCGTTAACCATGAAACAGGTGCTGACCGGAATGATTAAAGCCCATGAAATTCAGGGCTGCATTGCGCTGGAAAACTCCTTTAATCGCGTCGGTCTCGACCACGTTCTGTTAGTGAAAGTGGCTTCCACCGCCGTGGTTGCCGAAATGCTCGGCCTGACCCGCGAGGAAATTCTCAACGCCGTTTCGCTGGCGTGGGTAGATGGTCAGTCGCTGCGCACTTATCGCCATGCGCCGAACACCGGCACGCGTAAATCCTGGGCAGCGGGTGATGCCACTTCCCGTGCGGTACGTCTGGCACTGATGGCGAAAACGGGCGAAATGGGTTACCCGTCAGCCCTGACCGCGCCGGTGTGGGGTTTTTACGACGTCTCCTTTAAAGGCGAGTCGTTCCGCTTCCAGCGCCCGTACGGTTCCTACGTTATGGAGAATGTGCTGTTCAAAATCTCCTTCCCGGCGGAGTTCCACTCCCAGACGGCCGTTGAAGCAGCGATGACGCTCTATGAACAGATGCATGCCGCAGGCAAAACGGTGGCAGATATCGAAAAAGTGACCATTCGCACCCACGAAGCCTGTATTCGCATTATCGACAAAAAAGGGCCTCTCAATAACCCGGCGGATCGCGACCACTGCATTCAGTACATGGTGGCGATCCCGCTGCTATTCGGGCGCTTAACGGCGGCAGATTACGAGGACAACGTGGCACAAGATAAACGCATCGACGCTCTGCGCGAGAAGATCAATTGCTTTGAAGATCCGGCGTTTACCGCTGACTACCACGACCCGGAAAAACGTGCCATCGCCAATGCCATAACCCTTGAGTTCACTGACGGCACGCGCTTTGAAGAAGTGGTGGTGGAGTACCCAATTGGTCATGCGCGCCGCCGCCAGGACGGCATTCCGAAACTGGTCGATAAATTCAAAATCAATCTCGCGCGCCAGTTCCCGACTCGCCAACAGCAGCGCATTCTGGAGGTTTCTCTCGACAGAGCTCGCCTCGAACAGATGCCGGTCAATGAGTATCTCGACCTGTACGTCATTTAAGTAAACGGCGGTAAGGCGTAAGTTCAACAGGAGAGCATTATGTCTTTTAGCGAATTTTATCAGCGTTCGATTAACGAACCGGAGCAGTTCTGGGCCGAGCAGGCCCGGCGTATTGACTGGCAGACGCCCTTTACGCAAACGCTCGATCACAGCAATCCGCCGTTTGCCCGTTGGTTTTGTGAAGGCCGAACCAACTTGTGCCACAACGCTATCGACCGCTGGCTGGAGAAACAGCCAGAGGCGCTGGCATTGATTGCCGTCTCTTCGGAAACAGAGGAAGAGCGTACCTTTACCTTCCGCCAACTGCATGACGAAGTGAATGCGGTGGCGTCAATGCTGCGCTCGCTGGGCGTGCAGCGTGGCGATAGGGTGCTGGTGTATATACCGATGATTGCCGAAGCGCATATTACCCTGCTGGCCTGCGCGCGCATTGGTGCTATTCACTCGGTGGTGTTTGGGGGTTTTGCCTCGCACAGCGTGGCGGCGCGAATTGATGACGCTAAACCGGTGCTGATTGTCTCGGCTGATGCCGGGGCGCGCGGCGGTAAAATCATTCCGTATAAAAAATTGCTCGACGATGCGATAAGTCAGGCACAGCATCAGCCGCGCCACGTTTTACTGGTGGATCGCGGGCTGGCGAAAATGCCGCGTGTTAGTGGGCGGGATGTCGATTTCGCGTCGTTGCGCCATCAACACATCGGCGCGCGGGTGCCGGTGGCGTGGCTGGAATCCAACGAAACCTCCTGCATTCTCTACACCTCCGGCACGACCGGCAAACCTAAAGGCGTGCAGCGTGACGTCGGCGGTTATGCGGTGGCGCTGGCGACCTCGATGGACACCATTTTTGGCGGCAAAGCGGGCGGCGTGTTCTTTTGCGCCTCGGATATCGGCTGGGTGGTTGGGCATTCGTATATCGTCTACGCGCCGCTGTTGGCGGGGATGGCGACCATTGTTTACGAAGGATTGCCGACCTGGCCGGACTGCGGTGTGTGGTGGAAAATCGTCGAGAAATATCAGGTTAGCCGCATGTTCTCAGCGCCGACCGCTATTCGCGTGCTGAAAAAATTCCCTACCGCCGAAATTCGCAAACACGATCTCTCGTCGCTGGAAGTGCTCTATCTGGCTGGAGAACCGCTGGACGAGCCGACCGCCAGTTGGGTGAGCAATACGCTGGATGTGCCGGTCATCGACAACTACTGGCAGACCGAATCCGGCTGGCCGATTATGGCGATTGCTCGCGGTCTGGATGACAGGCCGACGCGTTTAGGAAGCCCTGGTGTGCCGATGTATGGCTACAACGTACAGTTGCTTAATGAAGTCACCGGCGAACCGTGCGGCGTCAATGAGAAAGGGATGCTGGTGGTGGAAGGGCCGCTGCCGCCGGGCTGTATTCAAACCATCTGGGGCGACGACGACCGCTTTGTGAAGACGTACTGGTCGTTGTTTTCCCGACCGGTGTACGCCACCTTTGACTGGGGCATCCGCGATGCTGACGGTTATCACTTTATTCTCGGGCGCACTGATGACGTGATTAACGTTGCCGGGCATCGGCTGGGGACGCGTGAGATTGAGGAGAGTATCTCCAGTCATCCGGGCGTTGCCGAAGTGGCGGTGGTTGGGGTGAAAGATGCGCTGAAAGGGCAGGTAGCGGTGGCGTTTGTCATTCCGAAAGAGAGCGACAGTCTGGATGACCGCGAGGTGGCGCACTCGCAAGAGAAGGCGATTATGGCGCTGGTGGACAGCCAGATTGGCAACTTTGGCCGCCCGGCGCACGTCTGGTTTGTCTCGCAATTACCCAAAACGCGATCCGGAAAAATGCTGCGGCGCACGATCCAGGCGATTTGCGAAGGACGCGATCCTGGGGATCTGACGACCATTGATGATCCTGCGTCGTTGGATCAGATCCGCCAGGCGATGGAAGAGTAAGGCATTGTCGTATGCGTCGCGTGGCGCATCCGACACCGTGCGCAGATGCCTGATGCGACGCTGACGCGTTTTATCATGCCACAGGCCTGAACCGCAGGTCGGATAAGGCGCTCGCGCCGCATCCGACACCATGCGCAGATGCCTGATGCGGCGCTGACGCGTCTTATCATGCCTACAGGCCTGAACCGCAGGTTGGATAAGGCGCTCGCGCCGCATCCGACACCGTGTGCCGATGCCTGATGCGACGCTGACGCGTCTTATCAAGCCTACCCACTGTTTTTACACAGATAAGTTTTCCCCCACCTTTTCACACTCATTCATATAAAAAATATATTTCCCCACGAAAACGATTGCTTTTTATCTTCAGATGAATAGAATGCGGCGGATTTTTTGGGTTTCAAACAGCAAACGGAGGAATTTCGTGTCGCAAGATAACAACTTTAGCCAGGGGCCAGTCCCGCAGTCGGCGCGGAAAGGGGTATTGGCATTGACGTTCGTCATGCTGGGATTAACCTTCTTTTCCGCCAGTATGTGGACCGGCGGCACTCTCGGAACCGGTCTTAGCTATCATGATTTCTTCCTCGCAGTCCTCATCGGTAATCTTCTCCTCGGTATTTACACTTCATTTCTTGGTTACATTGGCGCAAAAACCGGCCTGACCACTCATCTTCTTGCTCGTTTCTCGTTTGGTGTTAAAGGCTCATGGCTGCCTTCACTGCTGCTGGGAGGCACCCAGGTTGGCTGGTTTGGCGTTGGCGTGGCGATGTTTGCCATTCCGGTGGGCAAGGCAACCGGGCTGGATATTAATTTGCTGATTGCCGTCTCCGGTTTACTGATGACCGTTACCGTCTTCTTTGGCATTTCGGCGCTGACGGTTCTTTCGGTGATTGCGGTTCCGGCTATCGCCTGTCTTGGCGGTTATTCCGTGTGGCTGGCCGTTAACGGCATGGGCGGCCTGGACGCATTAAAAGCGGTCGTTCCCGCACAACCGTTAGATTTCAATGTCGCGCTGGCGCTGGTTGTGGGGTCATTTATCAGTGCGGGTACGCTCACCGCTGACTTTGTCCGCTTTGGTCGCAATGCCAAACTGGCGGTGCTGGTGGCGATGGTGGCCTTTTTCCTCGGCAACTCGTTGATGTTTATTTTCGGTGCAGCGGGAGCGGCGGCACTGGGGATGGCAGATATCTCTGATGTGATGATTGCTCAGGGCCTGCTGCTGCCTGCGATTGTGGTGCTGGGGCTGAATATCTGGACCACCAACGATAACGCGCTGTATGCGTCGGGTTTAGGTTTCGCCAACATTACCGGTATGTCGAGCAAAACCCTTTCGGTGATTAACGGTATTATCGGTACGGTCTGCGCATTATGGCTGTATAACAATTTTGTCGGCTGGCTGACCTTCCTTTCGGCAGCTATTCCTCCAGTGGGCGGCGTGATTATCGCTGACTATCTGATGAACCGTCGCCGCTATGAGCACTTTGCGACCACGCGTATGATGAGTGTCAATTGGGTGGCGATTCTGGCTGTCGCGCTGGGGATTGCCGCAGGCCACTGGTTACCGGGAATTGTTCCGGTCAACGCGGTATTAGGTGGCGCGCTGAGCTATCTGATCCTTAACCCGATTTTGAATCGCAAAACGACAGCTGCAATGACGCATGTGGAGGCTAACAGTGTCGAATAACGCTTTACAAACAATTATTAACGCCCGGTTACCCGGCAAAGAGGGGCTGTGGCAGATTCATCTGCAGGACGGAAAAATCAGCGCCATTGATGCGCAATCCGGTGTGATGCCCATAACTGAAAACAGCCTGGATGCCGAACAAGGTTTAGTTTTACCGCCGTTTGTGGAGCCGCATATTCACCTGGACACCACGCAAACCGCCGGGCAACCGAACTGGAATCAGTCCGGCACGCTGTTTGAAGGCATTGAACGCTGGGCCGAGCGCAAAGCGTTATTAACTCATGACGATGTGAAACAACGCGCCTGGCAAACGCTGAAATGGCAGATTGCCAACGGCATTCAGCATGTGCGTACCCATGTCGATGTTTCGGATGCAACCCTGACTGCGCTGAAAGCAATGCTGGAAGTGAAGCAGGAAGTCGCGCCGTGGATTGATCTGCAAATCGTTGCTTTCCCGCAGGAAGGGATTTTGTCGTATCCCAACGGTGAAGCGTTGCTGGAAGAGGCGCTACGCTTAGGGGCAGACGTAGTGGGGGCGATTCCGCATTTTGAATTTACCCGTGAATACGGCGTGGAGTCGCTGCATAAAACCTTCGCCCTGGCGCAAAAATACGACCGTCTCATCGATGTTCACTGTGATGAGATCGATGACGAACAGTCACGCTTTGTCGAAACCGTTGCCGCCCTGGCGCACCGTGAAGGCATGGGCGCGCGAGTCACTGCCAGTCACACCACGGCAATGCACTCCTATAACGGGGCGTATACCTCACGCCTGTTCCGCTTGCTGAAAATGTCCGGTATTAACTTTGTCGCCAACCCGCTGGTCAATATTCATCTGCAAGGGCGTTTCGATACGTATCCAAAACGTCGCGGCATCACGCGCGTTAAAGAGATGCTGGAGTCTGGCATTAACGTCTGCTTTGGTCACGATGATGTCTTCGATCCGTGGTATCCGCTGGGAACGGCGAATATGCTGCAAGTGCTGCATATGGGGCTGCATGTTTGTCAGTTGATGGGCTACGGGCAAATTAACGATGGCCTGAATTTAATCACTCACCATAGCGCCAGAACGTTGAATTTGCAGGATTACGGCATTGCCGCCGGAAACAGCGCTAACCTGATTATCCTGCCGGCTGAAAATGGGTTTGACGCGCTGCGCCGTCAGGTTCCGGTACGTTATTCGGTACGTGGCGGTAAAGTGATCGCCAGTACACAACCGGCACAAACCACCGTGTATCTGGAGCAGCCAGAAGCCATCGATTACAAACGATAATCGACTGGGTTACAGCGAGCGTAGTTTATGCCGGATGCGGCGTGAACGCCTTGCACTGAACTCGTAGGCCTGATAAGCGTAGCGCATCAGGCAATTCCAGCCGCTGACCTGTGTCAGTGGCTACCGTGATTCATTCCCGCCAACATCCGCGTATTCATCCAACGCCATGTGCAAAAATGCCTTCGCGGCGGCTGTCTGCCAGCTGTAGTTTATGCCCGGATGCGGCGTGAACGCCTTGCACTGAACTCGTAGGCCTGATAAGCGTAGCGCATCAGGCAATTCCAGCCGCTGACCTGTGTCAGTGGCTACCGTGATTCATTCCCGCCAACAACCGCGCATTCCTCCAACGCCATGTGCAAAAATGCCTTCGCGGCGGCTGTCTGCCAGCTATTTTTCCGCCGCAACAAAACCGCCGTTCTCTCCAGTAGTGGCGGGGCAAGAGAAATCGCTTTAAGCCCATCATGTTGTGTGGCAATCGCCGCAGGCAGCAAGGTGGAAAGAGAAGTGCGGCGAATCAGCTCCAGAACCGCGCTAATTGAGTTCGCCTCTATCACCACCTGTGGATGCAGCCCCGCTTTCTCGCAGTAGTGGTCAATTTGCTCTCTGGTGGCAAATTCCGCGCTGAGCAGGACCAGTTTTTCATCATGCAAGCGACTCAATGCCACCTGTTCCTGGTCAGCCAGCGGATGATGTTTCGCCACCACCAACGCTAAACTTTCTGTCAGTAAAGGAATTGCCTCCAGCTCCGGCGAATGCACAGGCGCGAAGGCAATCCCAACGTCCAGCTCGTCGCGACAAAGCATATCTTCGATTTTCTCCTGCGACATTTCCTGTAGCTGGAGCGTGATGCCGGGGTAGCGCGCATAGAAATCCGCCATTAAGGGGCCGATAAAGTAGCTCGTAAAGGTGGGGGTGACGGCGATACGCAGCGATCCTCGCGTCAGATCGGCAACATCATGAATCGCCCGTTTACCCGCCCCCAGTTCCTGTAACGCCCGGCTGGCGTACTGTCGCCAGACTTCCCCCGCATCAGTGAGACGAATCGTTCGCCCGCTACGGTCAAACAGCGGCACGCCTAAACTCTCCTCTAACTGGCGAATCTGCTGGGAAAGCGCAGGCTGGGAGACGTGCAACGCGCTGGCGGCACGGGTGAAGCTGCCATGTTCAGCCACGGCAAGAAAGTAATTGATATGTCGAGAGAGCATTCACCAACCTATAAGTAAATCCAATAGAACTCATCATAAATGAGTCTTTTACCTTATGACAATCGGCGAGTAGTCTGCCTCTCATTCCAGAGACAGACAGAGGTTAACGGTGAAAGAGATTATTGATGGATTCCTTAAATTCCAGCGCGAGGCATTTCCTGAGCGGGAAGCCTTGTTTAAACAGCTGGCGACACAGCAAAGCCCGCGCACACTTTTTATCTCATGCTCCGATAGCCGTCTGGTCCCTGAGCTGGTGACGCAACGTGAGCCTGGCGATCTGTTCGTTATTCGCAATGCGGGCAATATCGTCCCTTCCTACGGGCCGGAACCCGGTGGCGTTTCTGCTTCGGTGGAGTATGCCGTCGCTGCGCTTCGGGTATCTGACATTGTGATTTGTGGTCATTCCAACTGTGGCGCGATGACCGCCATTGCCAGCTGTCAGTGCATGGACCATATGCCTGCCGTCTCCCACTGGCTGCGTTATGCCGATTCTGCCCGCGTCGTTAATGAGGCGCGCCCGCATCCCGATTTACCGTCAAAAGCTGCGGCGATGGTACGTGAAAACGTCATTGCTCAGTTGGCTAATTTGCAAACTCATCCATCGGTGCGCCTGGCGCTCGAAGAGGGGCGGATCGCCCTGCACGGCTGGGTCTACGACATTGAAAGCGGCAGCATCGCAGCTTTTGACGGCGCAACCCGCCAGTTTGTGCCACTGGCAGCTAATCCTCGCGTTTGTGCCATACCGCTACGCCAGCCGACCGCAGCGTAACCTTATTTTTAAACCATCAGGAGATCCACCATGATTCAGTCGCAAATTAACCGCAATATTCGTCTTGATCTTGCCGATGCCATTTTGCTCAGCAAAGCTAAAAAAGATCTCTCATTTGCCGAGATTGCCGATGGCACCGGTCTGGCAGAAGCCTTCGTAACCGCGGCTTTGCTGGGTCAGCAGGCGCTTCCTGCCGACGCCGCCCGCCTGGTCGGGGCGAAACTGGATCTCGACGAAGACGCCATTCTGTTATTACAAACTGTGCCACTGCGTGGCTGCATTGATGACCGTATTCCAACCGACCCAACGATGTATCGTTTCTATGAAATGTTGCAGGTGTACGGCACAACCCTGAAAGCGTTGGTTCATGAGAAGTTTGGCGATGGCATTATCAGCGCGATTAACTTCAAACTCGACGTTAAGAAAGTGGCGGACCCGGAAGGTGGCGAACGTGCGGTCATCACCTTAGATGGTAAATATCTGCCGACCAAACCGTTCTGACAGTCATGCGCGACCATCAAAAGACGTTCACGATGCTGTTGGTTCTAGTGCTGATTGGTCTTAATATGCGACCACTGCTCACCTCCGTCGGGCCACTGCTACCGCAATTGCGCCAGGCGAGCGGAATGAGCTTTAGCGTGGCTGCCCTGTTGACCGCTCTGCCGGTGGTCACCATGGGCGGGCTGGCACTGGCCGGAAGCTGGCTTCATCAGCGTGTCAGCGAACGTCGCAGCGTCGCCATCAGTTTGTTGCTGATTGCCGTCGGTGCATTGATGCGTGAGCTTTACCCCCAAAGTGCGCTGCTGCTTAGCAGCGCACTGCTTGGTGGGGTGGGGATCGGTATCATTCAGGCGGTGATGCCTTCGGTGATTAAACGGCGGTTTCAGCAGCGCACGCCACTGGTGATGGGGCTGTGGTCCGCGGCTCTGATGGGCGGCGGTGGACTTGGTGCTGCCCTGACGCCCTGGTTAGTTCAACATAGCGAAACCTGGTATCAAACACTCGCCTGGTGGGCGCTGCCTGCCGTTGTTGCGCTTTTTGCCTGGTGGTGGCAAAGCGCCCGCGAAGTCGCCTCTTCTCACAAGACAACAACCACTCCGGTTCGCGTGGTATTCACTCCCCGCGCGTGGACGCTGGGCCTTTACTTCGGTCTGATTAACGGCGGTTACGCCAGCCTGATTGCCTGGTTACCCGCTTTCTATATTGAGATTGGTGCCAGCGCGCAGTACAGCGGTTCCTTGCTGGCGTTGATGACGCTTGGGCAAGCCGCAGGGGCATTGCTAATGCCTGCTATGGCTCGCCATCAGGACCGACGCAAACTGTTAATGCTGGCGCTGGTGTTACAACTGGTGGGTTTCTGCGGCTTTATCTGGCTGCCGCTGCAATTGCCGGTATTGTGGGCGATGGTGTGTGGTTTAGGTCTGGGCGGCGCGTTTCCGCTCTGTTTGCTGCTGGCGCTCGACCACTCTGTGCAACCGACTATTGCTGGCAAGCTGGTGGCGTTTATGCAGGGGATTGGTTTTGTCATTGCCGGGCTTGCCCCCTGGTTTTCTGGCGTGCTGCGTAGTATCAGTGGCAATTACCTGATGGACTGGGCGTTTCATGCGCTATGCGTCGTTGGGCTGATGATCATAACCCTGCGCTTTGCACCAGCACGTTTTCCGCAGCTGTGGGTCAAAGAGGCATGATGAGACGCTTGTTCCTGCGCTTTGTTCATGCCGGATGCGGCCAACGTAGATCACTGAATTTGTAGGCCTGATAAGCAAAGCGCATCAGGCAATTTTTATAATTTAAAGTGACGATTCAACTTTGTAATCTTTGTAATAATATTGCTTATCCCGGTCGTTTATTTCGCGAATAACCCGACAAGGAACGCCAGCAGCCACGACGTTTGGTGGAATGTCTTTTGTGACGACACTACCCGCGCCAATAACAGAATTATCCCCGATGGTGACGCCTGGATTAATGACCACATGACTCCCGATCCAGACATTATTGCCAATCGTTATCGGAAAAGAGTACATCTCTCCATTTTTTCTCAATTCATGGTGTACAGGGTGTCCCGTAACGGAAAGAGTAACGTTGGGTGCAATCAGTACGTTATCACCGATTGTTACCGTGTAGTCATCGACAATGGTTAAATTGAAATTTGCGTAAAAATTGCGGCCTATATGGATGTTGGAACCATAAGAAAAATAGACGGGAGGTTCTACCCAGGCGTTTTCTCCTACCGTGGCAAACATTTCTTTAATCAGGCTTTCCCTTTTTTCAACTTCTGATGGATGCGAGTGATTAAACTCATACATTAACGTTTTCCCACGAAGTCTTTTTTCAGGTAAGCCTTCGCACATATCGGTAAATAGCTTGCCTGCTTTTATTCTTTCGGTCATTGGCATGTTCATTTTGATCATTCCGTCCTGATATGTTGGTCGGATAAGGCGCTCGCGCCCCATCCGACATTAATTGCTTAAGCGACTTCATTCACCTGGCGACGCAGTAGAGAAAGCGGGCCGGGGCCGCTAAGTGTGAACACGGAAATCAAGGTGAAGCCCAGCGCCACCAGACCCAGCACCAGATAAGCACCCTGGAAACCGATGCTTTCATACATATTGCCCGCCAGTACAGACATAAAAATCATCGCCAGCTGCTTAAAGAAGCAGAAACAGACCAGATAAATCGTCGCTGAAAAACGCACTTCAAACTGGCTGGTAATATATTTAAAGCAGCCCACCAGCAGGAACGGTACTTCAAACATATGCAGCGTTTTCAGAATGACCACTTCCAGCGCTGAAGTGGCGAACGATGAGCCAATAATGCGTACAGACATAATAGTGCCAGCCAGCAGCAGGGCGTTTTTCCCACCGATGCGATTAATAATCAGCGGCGCAAAGAACATAATCGAGGCGTTAAGTAATTCGCCCATTGTCGTTACGTAGCCAAATACCCGCGTCCCCTGTTCACTGGAGGTAAAAAACGAAGTAAAGAAATTAGCAAACTGTTGGTCAAAAACATCGTAGGTACAGGAAACGCCAATAACATACAGCGACAAAAACCACAGTTTGGGCTGTCTGAACAATTCCAGTGCCAGCTTAAGGCTAAATGCAGAATGGTTGGCGCCTACGGCATTGGCAACCGTGGCGGAAGAAGGGGCATCCGTTCTGGCAAAAAAGAGCAAAACGGCGAGGATGAGCGCACAGCCAGAACCCAGCCAGAAAACAAACTGGTTATTGATGGTGAACATGATGCCGACAATCGAGGCACACAGCGCCCAGCCAACACAGCCAAACATCCGCGCGCGACCAAATTCGAAATTACTGCGACGGCTGACTTTCTCGATAAATGCCTCTACTGCTGGCGCACCGGCGTTAAAACAAAAGCCAAGATAAATACCACCAACAATCGACCCTACTAAAATGTTGTACTGTAACAGCGGGCCGAAGATAAAAATAAAGAACGGCGCAAACATCACTAACATGCCGGTAATAATCCATAGCAGGTATTTGCGCAGCCCGAGTTTGTCAGAAAGCAGACCAAACAGTGGTTGAAATAACAGGGAGAACAGAGAAATAGCGGCAAAAATTATTCCGGTATCACTTTTGCTGATATGGTTGATGTCATGTAGCCAAATCGGGAAAAACGGGAAATAGGCACCCATGATAAAAAAGTAAAAGAAAAAGAATAAGCCGAACATCCAAAAGTTTGTGTTTTTTAAATAGAACATAATGGATTTCCTTACGCTAAATACGGGCAGACATAGCCTGCCCGGTTATTATTATTTTTGGCACCAGATCAACTGGTAATGATAGCGACCTGCGCTCAGTTGAAATTCTGCCGACACTGACGGGCTCCAGGAGTCGTCGCCACCAATCCCCATATGGAAACCGTCGATATTCAGCCAGGTGCCTTCTTCCGCGTGCAGCAGATGGCGATGACTGGTTGCCATCAGTTGTTGTTGGCTGTAGCGGCTGATATTGAACTGGAAGTCGCCGCGCCACTGGTGTGGGCCATAATTCAATTCGCACGTCCCGCAGCGCAGACCGTTTTCGCTCGGGAAAACGTACGGGGTATACATGTCTGACAATGGCAGATCCCAGCGGTCAAAACAGGCTGCAGTAAGGCGGTCGGGATAGTTTTCTTGCGGCCCTAATCCGAGCCAGTTTACCCGCTCTGCTACCTGCGCCAGCTGGCAGGTCAGGCCAATCCGCGCCGGATGCGGCGTATCGCTCGCCACTTCAACATCCACACTGATGACCATCTCACCGTGTCCATCAATCCGGTAAGTTTTCCGGCTGATAAATAAGGTTTTCCCCTGATGCTGCCACGCGTGGGCGGTCGTAATCAGCACCGCGTCGGCAAGTGTATCTGCCGAGCACTGCAACAACGCCGCTTCGGCCTGGTAATGGCCCGCCGCCTTCCAGCGTTCGACCCAGGCGTTCGGATCAATACGCGTTGCTTCACTTACGCCAATGTCGTTATCCAGCGGTGCACGGGTGAACTGATCGCGCAGCGGCGTCAGCAGTTGTTTTTCATCGCCAATCCACATCTGTGAAAGAAAGCCTGACTGGCGGTTAAATTGCCAACGCTTGTTACCCAGCTCGATGCAAAAATCCGTTTCGCTGGTGGTCAGTTGCGGGATGGCGTGGGACGCGTAGGGGAGTGTCACGCTGAGGTTTTCCGCCAGCCGCCATTGTTGCCAGGCGCTGATGTGTCCGGCTTCTGACCATGCGGTCGCGTTCGGTTGCACTACGCGTACTGTGAGCCAGAGTTGCCCGGCGCTCTCCGGCTGCGGTAGTTCAGGCAGTTCAATCAACTGTTTACCTTGTGGGGCGACATCCAGAGGCACTTCACCGCTTGCCAGCGGCTTGCCATCGAGCGCCGCCGACCAGTGCAGGATCTCGTTATCGCTATGACGGAACAGGTATTCGCTGGTCACTTCGATGGTCCGCCCGGATAAACGGAACTGGAAAAACTGCTGTTGGTGTTTTGCTTCCGTCAGCGTCGGATGCGGCGTGCGGTCGGCAAAGACCAGACCGTTCATGCAGAACTGGCGATCGTTTGGCGTATCGCCAAAATCACCGCCGTAAGCCGACCACGGGTTTCCGTTTTCATCATATTTAATCAGCGACTGATCCACCCAGTCCCAGACAAAGCCGCCCTGTAAACGGGGGTACTGACGAAACGCCTGCCAGTATTTAGCGAAGCCGCCAAGACTGTTACCCATCGCGTGGGCATATTCGCAAAGGATCAGCGGGCGCGTCTCTCCAGGCAGCGAAAGCCATTTTTTGATGGACCATTTCGGCACAGCCGGGAAGGGCTGGTCTTCATCCACGCGCGCGTACATCGGGCAAATAATATCGGTGGCCGTGGTGTCGGCTCCGCCGCCTTCATACTGTACCGGGCGGGAAGGATCGACAGATTTGATCCAGCGATACAGCGCGTCGTGATTAGCGCCGTGGCCTGATTCATTCCCCAGCGACCAGATGATTACGCTCGGGTGATTACGATCGCGCTGCACCATCCGCGTTACGCGTTCGCTCATCGCAGGTAACCAGCGCGGATCATCCGTCAGTCGATTCATCGGCACCATGCCGTGGGTTTCAATATTGGCTTCATCCACCACATACAGGCCATAGCGGTCGCACAGCGTGTACCACAGCGGATGGTTCGGATAATGCGAACAGCGCACGGCGTTAAAGTTGTTCTGCTTCATCAGCTGGATATCCTGCACCATCGTCTGCTCATCCATGACCTGACCATGCAGAGGATGATGCTCGTGACGGTTAACGCCGCGAATCAGCAACGGCTTGCCGTTCAGCAGCAGCAGGCCATTTTCAATCCGCACCTCGCGGAAACCGACATCGCAGGCTTCTGCTTCAATCAGCGTGCCGTCGGCGGTGTGCAGTTCAACCACCGCACGATAGAGATTCGGGAGTTCGGCGCTCCACAGCGCCGGGTTTTCGACGTTCAGACGTAGCGTGACGCGATCGCTATAACCACCACGTTCATCGATAATTTCGCCGCCGAAAGGTGCGGTGCCGCTGGCGACCTGCGTTTCACCCTGCCATAAAGAAACTGTTATCCGCAGCTCATCGCGCAGTTCGCCGTACATCTGAACTTCAGCCTCCAGTACAGCGCGGCTGAAATCATCATTAAAGCGAGTGGCAACATGGAAATCGCTGATTTGTGTGGTCGGTTTGTGCAGCAACGAGACGTCACGGAAAATGCCGCTCATTCGCCACATATCCTGATCTTCCAGATAGCTACCGTCACTCCAGCGCAGCACCATCACCGCGAGGCGGTTTTCTCCGGCGCGTAAAAATTCGCTCAGGTCAAATTCAGACGGCAAACGACTGTCCTGGCCGTAACCGACCCAGCGCCCGTTGCACCACAGATGAAACGCCGAGTTAACGCCATCAAAAATAATTCGCGTCTGGCCTTCCTGTAGCCAGCTTTCATCAACATTAAATGTGAGCGAGTAACAGCCTGTCGGATTTTCTGCAGGAACAAATGGCGGATTGACCGCAATGGGATAGGTCACGTTGGTGTAGATGGGCGCGTCGTAACCGTGCATCTGCCAGTTTGAGGGGACGACGACAGTATCGGCGTCAGGAAGATCGCTCTCGAGCCAGCTTTCCGGCACCGCTTCTGGTGCCGGAAACCAGGCAAATTGCCACTCACCATTCAGGCTGCGCAACTGTCGGGAAGGGCGATCGGCGCGGGCTTCTTCGCTATTACGCCAGCTGGCGAAAGGGGGATGCGCCGCAAGGCGATTAAGTTGGGTAACGCCAGGGTTTTCCCAGTCACGACGTTGTAATACGACGGCCAGTGAATCCGTAATCATGGTCATAGCTGTATCCTGTGTGAAATTGTTATCCGCTCACAATTTCACACAACATACGAGCCTGACGCATAGAGTGTAAAGCCTGGGGGGCCTAATGAGTGAGCTGACTCACATTAATTGCGTTGCGCTCACTGTCCGCTTTCCAGACGGGAAATTTGCCTTGCCAGCTGCATTAATGAATCGGCCAACGCGCGGGGAGAGGCGGTTTGCGTATTGGGTGGCAGGGTGGTTTTTCTTTTCACCAGTGAGACGGGCAGTAGCTGATTTCCCTTCACCGCCTGCCCCTGAGAGAGTTGCAGCAAGCGGTCTACGCTGGTTTTCCCCAGCAGACGAAAATCCTGTTTGATGGTGGTTAACGGCGGGATATAACACGAGCTGTCTTCGGTATCGTCGTATCCCACTACCGAGATATCCGCGCCGACGCGCAGCCCGAACTCGGTAATGGCGCGCATTGCGCCCAACGCCATCTGATCGTTGGCAACCAGCATCGCGGTGGGAATAACGCCCTCATTCAGCATCTGCATGGTTTGTTGAAAACCGGACATGGCGCTCCAGTCGCCTTCCAGTTCCGCTATTGGCTGAATTTGATGGTGTTTGAGATATTTGTGCCAGCCCGCCAGACGCAGACGCGCGGAGACAGAACTTAATGGGCCTGCTAACAGCGCGATTTGCTGGTGACCTAATGCGACCAGATGATCCACGCCAAGCCGCGTACCGTCTACATGGGAAAAAATAATACTGTTGATGGGGGCCTGGTCAGAGACATCAAGGAATAACGCTGGCACGTTACCACAGGCGGCTTCCACCGCAATGGCATCTTGTTCATCCAGCGGATAGTTGATGATCAGACCGCTAACGCGTTGCGCGAGAAGATTGTGTACCGCCGCTTTACAGGCATCGACGCCGCTTCGTTCTACCATCGACACCACCACGCTGGCACCCAGTTGGTCGGCGCGAGATTTTATCGCCGCGACAATTTGTGACGGCGCGTGCAGGGCCAGACTGGAGGTGGCAACGCCAATCAGCAACGACTGTTTGCCCGCCAGTTGTTGTGCCACGCGGTTGGGAATGTAATTCAGCTCCGCCATTGCCGCTTCCACTTTTTCCCGCGTTTTCGCAGAAACGTGGCTGGCCTGATTTACCACGCGGGAAACGGTCTGATAAGAGACACCGGCATACTCTGCGACATCGTATAGCGTTACTGGTTTCACATTCACCACCCTGAATTCACTTTCTTCCGGGCGCTATCATGCCATACCACGGAAGGTTTTTCGCCATTCGGCGGGGCTGACGCCGAAGTGAGATTTAAAATGCTGACGCCAGGTCACAGGTGAGAGAAAACCCACCTCAGCCGCTATCCTCTCAACGGGCAACTGACTGGTTTCCAACAGTTCCTGGCTACGGCGTAAGCGTTCAGTGATGAGCCATTCGGCGATACTCGAACCGGTCGCTTTCATAAAATGACGGGTTAGCGTGCGGCGACTCATCATTACTCGCTGCGCCAGCGAGTCGAGATCATGCTGTTGCGCAATGTTTTGCCGCAGGTAATCCAGCAGGAGGTTAATGCGTTCATCATGGGTATTTTTCGGCACCGGTTGCTCTATAAACTGCGCCTGACCGCCGGTGCGATATGGCGGTACGACCATCCGTCGGGCAATATGGTTATCATAGTCGCTGCCAAAATGTTGCCGAACAATATACAAACAGCAATCCAGCGCCGCGGCAGTACCGGCAGAGGTAATAATACCGTCATCGTCTACATACAACGCGTTAATATCCAGATATGTTTGTGGAAAACGTGCCTGAAATTCACGCTCGAACTCCCAGTGCGTGGCAGCACGCTTATTGTTCAGTAAACCTGCATAGCCGAGCACAAACGTGCCCAGGCAAAGCCCGACAATCTGTGCGCCGTTATCCCGTGCGGTCGTTAAGGCTTTCAGCAGCTTTTGTGGCGGTTTTTGTGTAATTGTTCCCCAGTAAGGAATTATCACAATATCCGCCTGGATGACTGCGGTATAGTCATGGGTGGCAGTTACGGAAAACCCATCGGCAGAGTCCACGTTTCCCAGATTTTCAGCGCAGATAATTACGTGAAAGCGTTTTTTCTCCGCCATTTTTTCGCTAAACACGATAAACGGTACGGAAAGGTGAAAAGGGCTAAAACCGGCAACGGCGATAATGGCAACAGTTAGCGGGCGCATAACACTCTTTATCTCCGAATTAGAATGTCAACGTTTCACCATCTTCTGGTACGTTCACAAATTCGATAATTTGATTATCTCTGGCGTATTCCTTGAGCGCATCACGCGTCAGCAAACAGTGGTTTACGGCCTCCATATGTGTCGCGACAATTTGCGCTTCTGGCAGGGTAAAATGTGCTTTGAGAATATCTTCTGCTCCCATAATTATCGCGCCATGCCCCAGAACATGCGCAAATCCGGCATTCAACACAACCACTTCTGGTTGGAAAGTTAGCATTGTAGCCTCGACGTCGTCACGCCAGAGGGTATCGCCAGCCAGATAGAGCGTTTTCTCTGTCGGGTGCTGGAAAACAACGCCGCAGGCTGCGCCTAAACGCTTCGCCATAGCCGGGTCGGCATAGGTGCGATCGGAGCCGTGTTGCCCTGTCGTTTTATGCAGAGTTATATCACCAAATTTAGTCTCGTCGGTAAGTACGGTAAGATGCGTAAATCCTTGTTTATGCAGTGATTCAGCATCTTGCTCATTTTGCACATAAATCAGTTTATCTTTGGGGACGACGCGGGAGGCTGTTTCGTCCCAGTGATCTTCATGCAAATGAGTCACGATTAGGGCGTCAACGTTGAGTAACGTTGTTAAATCGCACGGTAATTCTACCGTTGGATTGCGGATTTCTGCGCGTGCAGTTCCGGCAAAACCCGGATAACTTCCTTTAGGCGCGAGTAACGGGTCGATAAGAAATGTTTTGCCAGCGTATTGGATAATTTGGGTGGCATTACGAATTTGAGTAATTTTCATGATTTGCTCCACATCACAGTATTGATGTCATTAGCGTAGCGTGCAGCCCGTACTGTGCATGTGGGCAAATGGGCGAATAACGATGAGAATGGGCCAAATTACACATTGACGTCGCTAGCGCAAATGCACGCCACTTCGCCGTCCGGCCACCAGAATAGCCTGCGATTCCACCCTTTCTTCAATCTGTTTTGCTACCCGTTGCAGCGCCGGAAGATGTTTTTCTGCCGCCTGTTCAATGGTCATCGCACTGGCCATATACACCAGATTCAAACAGCCAATCACCCGTTGTTCACTGCGCAGCGGCACGGCAATGGAGGCGATCTTCTCCTCCTGATCCCAGCCGCGGTAGTTCTGTCCGTAACCTTCTTTGCGTGCACGCGCCAGAATGGCTTCCAGCTTTAACGGTTCCCGTGCCAGTTGATAGTCATCACCGGGGCGGGCGGCTAACATTTCGATTAATGCCTGGCGTTCTTGTTCCGGGCAAAAGGCCAGCCAGGTCAGGCCCGAGGCGGTTTTCAGGAGCGGTAAACGCCGCCCGACCATTGCCCGGTGAAAGGATAATCGACTGAAACGGTGAGTGGTTTCGCGTACCACCATTGCATCAACATCCAGCGTGGAAACATCTGTCGGCCACACCACTTCGCGCAATAGATCGCCCAGCAGCGGGGCCGCCAGCGCAGAAATCCACTGTTCGTCACGAAACCCTTCGCTTAATTGCCGCACTTTGATGGTCAGACGAAAACTGTCATCGGAGGTACTGCGCCGGACATATCCCTCTTCCAGTAACGTCTCCAGCAGTCGCCGCACAGTGGTGCGATGCAGACCGCTGAGTTCCGCCAGCAGCCCGACGCTGGCACCGCCGTCAAGTTTATTTAACATATTTAATAACATTAGACCGCGGGTTAATCCGCGCACGGTTTTGTATTCCGTCTGCTCATCGTTCTGCATATTAATTGACATTTCTATAGTTAAAACAACGTTGTGCACCTGGTGCACATTCGGGCATGTTTTGATTGTAGCCGAAAACCCCCTTCCTATACTGAGCGAACAATAAAAAATAATTTACATGTTTTTAACAAAATGCCGTTGCGCTGTACTGTGCGCGCAACGGCATTTTGTCCGAGTCGTGAGGTACTGAAATGGCAATACAACACCCTGACATCCAGCCTGCTGTTAACCATAACGTTCAGGTGGCGATCGCTGGTGCCGGTCCGGTCGGGCTGATGATGGCGAACTATCTCGGCCAGATGGGCATTGACGTGCTGGTGGTGGAGAAACTCGATAAGTTGATCGACTACCCGCGTGCGATTGGTATTGATGACGAGGCGCTGCGCACCATGCAGTCGGTTGGCCTGGTCGATAATGTTCTGCCGCACACTACGCCGTGGCATGCGATGCGTTTTCTCACCCCAAAAGGCCGCTGTTTTGCTGATATTCAGCCAATGACCGATGAATTTGGCTGGCCGCGCCGTAACGCCTTTATTCAGCCGCAGGTCGATGCGGTGATGCTGGAAGGGTTGTCGCGTTTTCCGAATGTGCGCTGCTTGTTTTCCCGCGAGCTGGAGGCCTTCAGCCAGCAAGATGACGAAGTGACCTTGCACCTGAAAACGGCAGAAGGGCAGCGGGAAACGGTCAAAGCCCAATGGCTGGTGGCCTGTGATGGTGGGGCAAGTTTTGTCCGTCGCACCCTGAATGTGCCGTTTGAAGGTAAAACCGCGCCAAATCAGTGGATTGTGGTAGATATCGCCAACGATCCGTTAAGTACGCCGCATATCTACCTGTGTTGCGATCCAGTGCGCCCGTATGTTTCTGCCGCGCTGCCTCATGCGGTTCGTCGCTTTGAATTTATGGTGATGCCGGGAGAAACCGAGGAACAGCTGCGTGAGCCGCAAAATATGCGCAAGCTGTTAAGCAAAGTGCTGCCTAATCCGGACAATGTTGAATTGATTCGCCAGCGTGTCTACACCCACAACGCGCGACTGGCGCAACGTTTTCGTATTGATCGCGTACTGCTGGCGGGCGATGCCGCGCACATCATGCCGGTGTGGCAGGGGCAGGGCTATAACAGCGGTATGCGCGACGCCTTTAACCTCGCCTGGAAGCTGGCGTTGGTTATCCAGGGGAAAGCCCGCGATGCGCTACTCGATACCTATCAACAAGAACGTCGCGATCACGCCAAAGCGATGATTGACCTGTCCGTGACCGCGGGCAACGTGCTGGCTCCGCCGAAATGCTGGCAGGGTACGTTACGTGACGGCGTTTCCTGGCTACTGAATTATCTGCCGCCAGTAAAACGCTACTTCCTCGAAATGCGCTTCAAGCCGATGCCGCAATATTACGGCGGTGCGCTGGTGCGTGAGGGCGAAGCGAAGCACTCTCCGGTCGGCAAGATGTTTATTCAGCCGAAAGTCACGCTGGAAAACGGCGACGTGACGCTGCTCGATAACGCGATCGGCGCGAACTTCGCGGTAATTGGCTGGGGATGCAATCCACTGTGGGGAATGAGCAACGAGCAAATCCAGCAGTGGAGTGCGTTGGGCACACGCTTCATTCAGGTGGTGCCGGAAGTGCAAATTCATACCGCACAGGATAATCACGACGGCGTGCTACGCGTGGGCGATACGCAAGGTCGCCTGCGTAGCTGGTTTGCGCAACATAATGCTTCGCTGGTGGTGATGCGCCCGGATCGCTTTGTTGCCGCCACCGCCATTCCGCAAACTCTGGGCAATACGCTGAATAAACTGGCGTCGGTGATGACGCTGACCCGCCCTGATGCCGACGTTTCTGTCGAAAAGGTAGCCTGATATGCACGCTTATCTTCACTGTCTTTCCCATTCGCCGCTGGTGGGGTATGTCGACCCGGCGCAAGAGGTGCTCGATGAGGTCAATGGTGTGATTGCCAGCGCCCGCGAGCGTATTGCGGCTTTCTCCCCTGAACTGGTGGTGCTGTTTGCGCCAGATCACTACAACGGTTTTTTCTATGACGTGATGCCGCCGTTCTGTTTAGGCGTTGGGGCGACGGCAATTGGTGATTTCGGCAGTGCGGCAGGAGAGCTGCCCGTGCCTGTGGAGCTGGCGGAGTCCTGTGCGCATGCCGTCATGAAGAGCGGGATCGATCTTGCCGTTTCTTACTGTATGCAGGTGGATCACGGTTTTGCCCAGCCGCTGGAGTTCCTGCTTGGCGGGCTGGATAAAGTGCCAGTTCTACCTGTGTTCATCAACGGTGTCGCCACGCCGTTGCCCGGTTTCCAGCGTACCCGCATGTTGGGTGAAGCCATTGGACGTTTCACCAGCACTCTCAATAAACGCGTGCTGTTCCTTGGGTCCGGTGGGCTTTCCCATCAGCCGCCGGTGCCCGAACTGGCGAAAGCCGATGCCCATATGCGCGATCGTCTGTTGGGTAGCGGGAAAGATTTACCCGCCAGTGAGCGTGAATTGCGTCAGCAACGGGTGATCAGCGCCGCTGAGAAGTTTGTTGAGGATCAGAGAACTCTGCATCCGCTCAACCCGATTTGGGATAACCAGTTCATGACTTTGCTGGAGCAGGGACGCATACAGGAACTGGATGCCGTCAGTAACGAAGAGCTTTCCGCCATTGCCGGAAAGTCGACACATGAAATCAAAACCTGGGTCGCCGCTTTTGCCGCTATTTCTGCGTTTGGCAACTGGCGTAGCGAAGGGCGTTATTACCGCCCAATCCCGGAGTGGATTGCCGGATTTGGCTCGTTAAGCGCCAGAACAGAGAACTGAATATGCAGGAGAAGATGATGAGTTATCAGCCACAAACCGAAGCCGCCACCAGCCGTTTTCTGAATGTAGAAGAAGCGGGTAAAACGCTGCGCATCCATTTTAATGACTGTGGACAAGGCGACGAAACCGTTGTCCTGCTGCACGGTTCCGGCCCGGGGGCTACGGGCTGGGCGAACTTCAGCCGCAATATCGATCCGCTGGTAGAGGCGGGCTATCGAGTGATCCTGTTGGATTGTCCGGGCTGGGGTAAGAGCGATTCGATCGTTAATAGTGGTTCGCGATCGGATCTTAATGCACGAATCCTGAAAAGCGTGGTGGATCAACTGGATATCGCCAAAATCCACCTGCTGGGCAACTCGATGGGCGGCCACAGTTCTGTGGCGTTCACCCTTAACTGGCCGGAGCGTGTCGGCAAACTGGTGCTGATGGGCGGCGGTACGGGCGGCATGAGTTTGTTTACGCCGATGCCAACCGAAGGTATTAAGCGACTGAATCAGCTTTATCGTCAGCCGACTATCGAAAACCTGAAGCTGATGATGGATATCTTCGTTTTTGATACCAGCGATTTGACCGACGCCCTGTTTGAAGCGCGCCTGAATAATATGCTGTCGCGCCGCGATCACCTGGAAAACTTCGTTAAGAGCCTGGAAGCTAATCCGAAACAGTTCCCGGATTTTGGCCCACGTCTGGCGGAAATCAAAGCGCAAACCCTGATTGTCTGGGGGCGCAACGACCGTTTTGTGCCGATGGATGCGGGGCTGCGTCTACTGTCCGGCATTGCCGGTTCTGAACTGCATATCTTCCGCGACTGTGGTCACTGGGCGCAGTGGGAACATGCCGACGCTTTCAATCAACTGGTGCTGAATTTCCTCGCACGTGCTTAAGGAATGGTCATGACGAAGCATACTCTTGAGCAACTGGCGGCGGATTTACGCCGCGCCGCAGAGCAGGGCGAAGCGATTGCGCCGCTGCGCGATCTGATTGGTATTGAAAACGCGAAAGCCGCCTACGCCATTCAGCGCATCAATGTGCAACATGACGTCGCTCAGGGACGGCGAGTGGTGGGGCGCAAAGTGGGACTGACGCATCCGAAAGTGCAACAACAACTGGGCGTTGATCAACCGGATTTTGGGACGTTATTTGCCGACATGTGTTATGGCGATAATGAAACCATTCCTTTTTCCCGCGTCTTGCAACCCCGCATTGAAGCGGAGATCGCACTGGTTTTGAACCGCGATTTGCCCGCGACCGATACCACGTTTAACGAACTGTATAACGCCATTGAATGGGTACTTCCGGCGCTGGAAGTGGTGGGTAGCCGCATTCGCGACTGGTCGATTCAGTTTGTCGATACCGTCGCAGATAACGCCTCCTGCGGGGTGTATGTCATCGGCGGTCCGGCGCAACGTCCGGCGGGGTTAGACCTGAAAAACTGCGCCATGAAGATGACGCGTAATAACGAAGAGGTTTCCAGCGGGCGCGGCAGCGAATGCCTGGGACATCCGCTTAACGCCGCCGTCTGGCTGGCACGCAAAATGGCCAGCCTGGGTCAACCGCTGCGCGCCGGAGATATCATTCTTACCGGGGCATTAGGTCCGATGGTGGCGGTGAATGCGGGCGATCGTTTTGAAGCCCATATTGAAGGCATAGGTTCAGTTGCTGCGACATTTTCAAGCGCAGCCCCAAAAGGAAGTCTGTCATGAGTAAGCGTAAAGTCGCCATTATCGGTTCTGGCAACATTGGCACCGATCTGATGATTAAAATTTTGCGTCACGGTCAGCATCTGGAGATGGCGGTGATGGTCGGCATTGATCCTCAGTCCGACGGTCTGGCGCGTGCCAGACGTATGGGTGTCGCCACTACCCATGAAGGGGTGATCGGACTGATGAACATGCCTGAATTTGCTGATATCGACATTGTATTTGATGCGACCAGCGCGGGCGCGCATGTGAAAAACGATGCCGCTTTGCGCGAAGCGAAACCGGATATTCGCTTAATTGACCTGACGCCTGCTGCCATCGGCCCTTACTGCGTGCCGGTGGTTAACCTCGAGGCGAACGTCGATCAACTGAACGTCAACATGGTCACCTGCGGCGGCCAGGCCACCATTCCAATGGTGGCGGCGGTTTCACGCGTGGCGCGTGTTCATTACGCCGAAATTATCGCTTCTATCGCCAGTAAATCTGCCGGACCTGGCACGCGTGCCAATATCGATGAATTTACGGAAACCACTTCGCGCGCCATTGAAGTGGTGGGCGGCGCGGCAAAAGGGAAGGCGATTATCGTGCTTAACCCAGCAGAGCCACCGTTGATGATGCGTGACACGGTGTATGTATTGAGCGACGAAGCTTCACAAGATGATATCGAAGCCTCAATCAATGAAATGGCTGAGGCGGTGCAGGCTTACGTACCGGGATATCGCCTGAAACAGCGCGTGCAGTTTGAAGTTATCCCGCAGGATAAACCGGTTAATTTGCCGGGCGTGGGGCAGTTCTCCGGGCTGAAAACGGCGGTCTGGCTGGAAGTCGAAGGCGCAGCGCATTATCTGCCTGCCTATGCGGGCAACCTCGACATTATGACTTCCAGTGCGCTGGCGACAGCGGAAAAAATGGCCCAGTCACTGGCGCGCAAGGCAGGAGAAGCGGCATGAACGGTAAAAAACTTTATATCTCGGACGTCACGTTGCGTGACGGTATGCACGCCATTCGTCATCAGTATTCGCTGGAAAATGTCCGCCAGATTGCCAAAGCACTGGATGATGCTCGCGTGGATTCGATTGAAGTGGCCCACGGCGACGGTTTGCAGGGTTCCAGCTTTAACTATGGTTTCGGCGCACATAGCGACCTTGAATGGATTGAAGCGGCGGCGGATGTGGTGAAGCACGCCAAAATCGCGACGTTGTTGCTGCCAGGAATCGGCACTATTCACGATCTGAAAAATGCCTGGCAGGCTGGCGCGCGGGTGGTTCGTGTGGCAACGCACTGTACCGAAGCTGATGTTTCCGCCCAGCATATTCAGTATGCCCGCGAGCTCGGAATGGACACCGTTGGTTTTCTGATGATGAGCCATATGACCACGCCGGAAAATCTCGCGAAGCAGGCAAAGCTGATGGAAGGCTACGGTGCGACCTGTATTTATGTGGTGGATTCTGGCGGTGCGATGAACATGAGCGATATCCGCGACCGTTTCCGCGCCCTGAAAGCAGTGCTGAAACCAGAAACGCAAACCGGCATGCATGCTCACCATAACCTGAGTCTTGGCGTGGCGAACTCTATCGCGGCGGTGGAAGAGGGCTGTGACCGAATCGATGCCAGTCTCGCGGGAATGGGGGCGGGCGCAGGTAACGCGCCGCTGGAAGTGTTTATTGCCGCCGCGGATAAACTGGGCTGGCAGCATGGGACCGATCTCTATGCGTTAATGGATGCCGCTGATGACCTGGTGCGTCCGTTGCAGGATCGTCCGGTACGAGTCGATCGCGAAACGCTGGCGCTGGGATACGCTGGTGTTTACTCCAGCTTCCTGCGTCACTGTGAAACGGCGGCGGCGCGTTATGGCTTAAGCGCGGTGGATATTCTCGTTGAGCTGGGCAAACGCCGGATGGTTGGCGGCCAGGAGGATATGATCGTCGACGTGGCGCTGGATCTGCGCAACAACAAATAATGATGACTGCCGAGAACGTGCATTTTGTATGCCCATCCCAGGCATGATAAGACGCGCCAGCGTCGCATCAGGCGTCTGCGCACGCCTGCCGGATGCGGCGTAAACGCCTTATCCGGCCTACGGATGGCGTGGGAATTTGTAGGCCTGATAAGACGCGTCAGCGTCGCATCAGGCATCTGCGCACGACTGCCGGATGCGGCGTAAACGCCTTATCCGGCCTACGGATGGCGCGGGAATTTGTAGGCCTGATAAGACGCGTCAGCTTCGCATCAGGCATCTGCGCACGCCTGCCGGATACGGCGTAAATGCCTTATCCGGCTTACATTTCGCCCGCAGGCCGTCATTAAATGGTTCTGATTACGCGGCTGGCAATGTATCAGCCGCGATTCACCTGTACTCACAACGAGGTTCATCTTATGTCAACTCGTCTCCCTTCATCATCTTCATCCCGCCTGATGCTGACCATCGGGCTTTGTTTTTTGGTCGCTCTGATGGAAGGACTGGATCTTCAGGCGGCTGGCATTGCGGCGGGTGGCATCGCCCAGGCTTTCGCACTCGATAAAATGCAAATGGGTTGGATATTCAGCGCCGGAATACTCGGTTTGCTACCCGGCGCGTTGGTTGGCGGAATGCTGGCGGACCGTTATGGTCGCAAGCGCATTTTGATTGGCTCAGTTGCGCTGTTTGGTTTGTTCTCACTGGCAACGGCGATTGCCTGGGATTTCCCCTCACTGGTCTTTGCACGGCTGATGACCGGTGTCGGGCTGGGGGCAGCGTTGCCGAATCTTATCGCCCTGACGTCTGAAGCCGCGGGTCCACGTTTTCGTGGGACGGCAGTGAGCCTGATGTATTGCGGTGTTCCCATTGGTGCGGCGCTGGCGGCGACGCTGGGTTTCGCGGGGGCAAACTTAGCCTGGCAAACGGTGTTTTGGGTAGGTGGTGTGGTGCCGTTGATTCTGGTGCCGCTATTAATGCGCTGGCTGCCGGAGTCGGCGGTTTTCGCTGGCGAAAAACAGGCTGCGCCACCACGGCGTGCGTTATTTGCGCCAGAAACGGCCACCGCGACGCTGCTGCTGTGGTTGTGTTATTTCTTCACTCTGCTAGTGGTCTACATGTTGATCAACTGGCTGCCGCTGCTTTTGGTGGAGCAAGGATTCCAGCCATCGCAGGCGGCAGGGGTGATGTTTGCACTGCAAATGGGTGCGGCGAGCGGGACGTTAATGTTGGGCGCATTGATGGATAAGCTGCGCCCAGTAACCATGTCGCTACTGATTTATAGCGGCATGTTAGCTTCGCTGCTGGCGCTGGGAACGGTGTCGTCATTTAACGGTATGTTGCTGGCGGGATTTGTCGCGGGGTTGTTTGCGACAGGTGGGCAAAGCGTTTTGTATGCCCTGGCACCGTTGTTTTACAGTTCGCAGATCCGCGCAACAGGTGTGGGAACAGCCGTGGCGGTTGGGCGTCTGGGGGCTATGAGCGGCCCATTGCTGGCCGGGAAAATGCTGGCATTAGGCACTGGCACGGTTGGGGTAATGGCCGCTTCTGCGCCGGGTATTCTTGTTGCAGGGGTGGCGGTGTTTATTTTGATGAGCCGGAGATCACGAATGCAGCCGTGCGCCGATGCCTGACGCGCCTTATTAAGCAGGGGCGAAAGGGACTTGCCCTCAATACACCTACGGCGTTTACAGGTATACTCGCTAAAAATTATTCAGCGGGTTTGGAAACAAAGATGGCAAAACTTACCTTACAAGAGCAGTTGCTCAAAGCAGGATTAGTCACCAGCAAAAAAGCGGCGAAGGTCGAGAGAACGGCGAAAAAATCGCGCGTTCAGGCGCGTGAAGCTCGGGCGGCGGTAGAAGAAAATAAAAAGGCACAGCTTGAGCGTGATAAACAGCTTAGCGAGCAACAAAAACAAGCGGCGTTGGCGAAAGAATATAAAGCCCAGGTGAAGCAGCTTATTGAAATGAACCGAATCACCATTGCCAATGGCGATATTGGTTTTAACTTTACCGATGGTAATCTGATTAAGAAGATTTTTGTTGATAAGCTCACGCAAACGCAGTTGATTAATGGTCGTCTGGCGATTGCCCGCTTGTTGGCCGATAACAATAGCGAAGGTGAATACGCCATTATTCCCGCCAGCGTTGCCGATAAAATTGCTCAGCGCGATGCCAGCAGTATTGTGTTGCATAGTGCACTCAGCGCCGAAGAGCAGAATGAAGATGATCCGTATGCCGACTTCAAAGTGCCTGATGATTTGATGTGGTAAATATAGATAAGCCGTGCGCAGATGCCTGATGCGACGCTTTTCGCGTCTTATCAGGCCTACGGTTTATGGGCGAAATGTAGGCCGGATAAGGCGTTTACGCCGCATCCGGCAGTCGTGCGCAGATGCCTGATGCGACGCTTTGCGCGTCTTATCAGGCCTACGGTTTATGGGCGAAATGTAGGCCGGATAAGGCGTTTGCGCCGCATCCGGCAGGCGTGCGCAGATGCTCAACGCATATTCAATTTATTGGCGTGGTACGCAATATGCTCGCCAATAAAACTGGAGACAAAATAATAGCTGTGGTCGTAACCTTCGTGATACCGGATTACCGCCTTGATATTCATCTCCTGACAGACCTTTTCAAGATTTTGAGTCCGCAGCTGTTCCACGTAAAAATCATCACTCAATCCCTGATCAACCATTATTTCTGCAACGCGTTGACCTTGTGAAATAAGGCTCACCGGATCGTAATCCAACCAGGTTTCTTTATTTTCACCAAGATACGCGGCAAAGGCTTGCTGGCCCCACGGTACTTGCGAAGGGGAAACAATGGGCGAAAACGCCGAGACGCTGACATACTCATCTGGGTTACGCAGCGCCAGTACCAGCGCGCCCAGCCCGCCCATAGAATGACCTGAGATAGACTTTCTGGCCGTTGCCGGAAAATGTTGCATCACTAAATCCGGCAGCTCGCTGCGGATATAGTCATACATTTTGTAATGCTCTTTCCACGGCGCTTGCGTCGCGTTCAGGTAAAAACCAGCACCTTGCCCGAGATCGTAACGGTCGGCATCTGCGACATGACTGCCTCGCGGACTGGTGTCCGGCACAACAACAATAATGTTGTGTTCAGCCGCGTAACGCTGCATTCCCGATTTGGTAATGAAATTCTGCTCGTTGCAGGTCAGGCCCGAAAGCCAGTAAAGCACCGGCAATTTTTCACTCGCAGCTTTTGGTGGGAGATAGACGCCGACATTCATTTCACAATTCAGTGACTGGGAATAATGCCGATACACATTTTGCCAGCCGCCAAAGCTGGCATGTTTTTCAATGAGTTCCATCAGCCATTATCTCATGGTTAATTCCCCGGACGGCTGCCCGGGGACGGTATTAAGAACCTCGTCTAAACTGGACGGGGTAAACCTGCGGGAAATCAGTAACGAATTACGGTTCGAATGGATTTGCCTTCATGCATCAGATCAAAGGCGTCATTAATTTCATCCAGGCTCATGGTATGCGTCACAAACGGTTCCAGGTCGATATCACCTTTCATTGCATCTTCAACCATCCCCGGTAACTGGGAGCGACCTTTCACGCCGCCAAACGCGGAACCTTTCCATACGCGACCGGTGACCAACTGGAATGGACGGGTGGAGATTTCCTGACCAGAACCTGCTACCCCGATGATCACCGACTGACCCCAGCCGCGGTGCGCACTTTCTAGCGCCGCACGCATCACATTGACGTTACCGATGCACTCAAAGGTATGGTCGATACCCCATTTGTTGATATCCAGCAGGACATCTTTAATCGGTTTGTCGTAGTCATTCGGGTTAATGCAGTCGGTGGCACCGAAGCGACGCGCCAGATCGAATTTCTTCGGGTTAGTGTCGATAGCGATAATCCGTCCCGCCTTCGCCTGACGTGCGCCCTGAACCACTGCCAGACCAATCGCGCCAAGACCAAACACGGCAACAGAATCACCTGGCTGGACTTTAGCGGTGTTATGCACTGCGCCAATGCCAGTGGTTACGCCACAACCCAGCAGGCAGACGTGTTCATGGTTTGCTTCTGGATTAATTTTGGCCAGAGACACTTCCGCGACCACGGTGTATTCACTGAATGTAGAACAGCCCATGTAGTGATAAAGCGGCTGCCCGTTGTAAGAAAAACGGGTGGTGCCGTCTGGCATCAGGCCTTTGCCCTGGGTTTCGCGAACCGCGACACAGAGGTTGGTTTTGCCGGAACGACAGAACTCACACTCGCCGCACTCTGCGGTATAAAGCGGGATCACATGATCGCCAGGTTTGACGCTGGTTACGCCTTCACCGACTTCAACCACAACGCCAGCCCCTTCGTGACCAAGAACGACCGGGAATACACCTTCCGGGTCATCGCCGGAGAGGGTAAATGCGTCGGTATGGCAAACGCCGGTATGGGTAACTTTGATCAGCACTTCACCTTTTTTCGGTGGTGCAACGTCAATTTCAACGATTTCCAGCGGTTTACCGGGAGCAAATGCAACGGCAGCACGTGATTTCATCTTTCGCTCTTCCTCAATATGGTAATAGATTCAGCTATTTAAGATAGGCTCGAACCAGTTCAATAGTGTCGTCAACGGATTGGCTGACTTCACGGCTGTAGCAGTCATTTCGGTCAAACGTTTCCCGGATATGGCTTTCAAGCACTTCTGCCATCAGCCCGTTAGCCGCGCCCCGAACGGCGGCTATCTGTTGGAGTATGGCACGGCATTCGGCATCACCCTCCAGCGACCGTTCCAGAGCATCAATCTGCCCCCGAATACGACGAACTCGAGTAAGGACCTTTTTCTTCTCTTCCGGAGTACTGGGCATTTCGCACCTCATCATCTGCACGCAATATACTATAGGGGGGTATTCTATGTGTCAATGCATACCCCCCTATAGTATATAACACTGGAGAATAAAATTTATCCGGTGAATGTGGGCGGAAAACGAAAAGGAAAGTGTTTGGGCGCTAATCGGCAGGGAAGGCCGCCCTGGATAGCGGGCGGCAGAAGGAATCAAAATTTCCAGGTCAGATGGGCTGCGAGTTGCAAGCCGTCATAATCATCGGTTGGGGTGTCGTACCACACTTTACCTGCCGTCAGCCCCAAATTAAGTTGCTCTGTTAAAGGCTGAATACGCTGTAAACTGACGCTCTTCATACTGCCGTGTCGTGTCTCTGGCGACCAGTCATAAGTGTAAGCTCCGGTCCCGCGAGTTAGCCAAAGCTGGGTATAACCACCGCCGCGCGTATCGTTCAGGCGCAGGGAAATCATATTGCTGTAACTGCCGCCCGCATCGCTTGAGTCATAATGGGTATAGCGATAGCTGGTGATCACCGGGCCGGTATAAAGCGAAACGCCACCTTGCCAGGCATTAACGTCAACGTCATCGTAATATTTGGTGTAGCGATAACCGGTCGTGAACACCGTTTTTGGCAGCAGGGCCAGGTTAATATCCTGACGAAAATCCTGGCGGGCAAAGACCGGCGTATTATCTGCAAATGCAATACCCGTTCGGGTCGTCAGCCAGTTATTCCATTTATACCAGACAGCACCCTGGCCGCGTGTGGCATTGAAACTTTCAGTCTCGTAATCTCGACGTCCCTGGGAAAGATTGAAAAGCAGTGTTGCGTTTTCAACTTTTGCGACCAGTTCGGCATACGCTAAATTACGGTTACCATGATCGCCAGAATAATCGGTAAAATCGTAGCCTGCGGTAATAGCGGTAATAGATGTTAACCCGGCATAAGCGGGCAATGCGCTAAAGACTGCTGCCGCTAATAACGTCCGTTTTATCATTTTAATCTCCTGTACGGATAAGTTCTTGCCGGAGTGAGTAATTTCCGGTAGGTAAATTACGTTCTACAATAACGCGTGGACCAAGCTGTGTATTCGGAGAAATAATTCGCCCCGGTAAAATAATAACCTGCACACCAAGTCGTGAACGCCGACCAATATAACAACCTAATTTATCGCATCCGGTAGCGATAGTACCTTCCGCGGTGCGAACCGATACTGGCTGTTCATCCAGACGATGATTACTGGTACGCACCAGCGCGCCTAAATATGCTCCGCTTGCTACCACCGAGTCGGCAATAAAACATTGCGGACCAATCGTTGCTTCCTCTTCAATAACCGCATTTTTTATTTCTGTGGCAAAACCAATTTTTACACCATTGCTGATTACCGTGTTGGGGCGAATAAAAGTATAATTGCCAATCAGGCAATTTGCGCCAATCACTACCGGTCCTTGAATCACTGCACCGTGGCAAATACGGGTATTGGTGCCAATAATAACTTCACCGGCACTCTCATCAATAATTACCTGGTCTGCAATCTGAATATTTTTCTCTTTAACATTAAGCTTCAGATAGCTTTTCAGTTCCTGCGACAGAAGAGTTAGAATAAGCGGTTGGCGCTTCCACCAGTGCGGAATAACGGGTGGGTTTGTCGCGCTGAGGTTCGCGTCCAGTAAAAAAGGCAATAAGTCCATAAATAATCCAGATGGCATAAGCTAATAATACATACACAACGGAAAAAGGCGCTAAAGGCACCAATAACCAGCAACGATGAAACCAGGCGCTAAAAGCACCAATAACACAAACTACGCCGACCCAGATAAGCGGAAACATTGCCAATATTACGCCATGTGGCCCGGTGGCGATGAATTCATTAAACCAGGTAGTGAGATAAATCCCAACGCCATAAAGCACAACCAGCAGCATGGGGAAAATACTGAATATGCCAAAGCGGCTAAATAAAAGTTTTTTATGTAGGCGCATACATACCGCGTAGCCCACAATCCAGCGCCGCCAGCGTCGCCATTCATCAAGCGGACTATTGCATTCCTGCGGATAAACGATGCAGCGATTCGCTTGACGAACACGGTAGCCATTAGCCACCAACGTCCAGGTAAGGTCGAGGTCTTCGACTTTGGTACGATCAGAGAAACCAAATTTACGCAGCACATCGGTGCGAAACATCCCGCAGGCTCCGCTGACAATAAACGGCGCACCGCCCAATAGTTGTTGTAGCGTGCGCTTCATAACAATCATTGGCAACTTCACCGTCGCGCGGATGTGCGGCAACAGGCCAGCGCCTTTTAACGCGGTGGAGGGAATGCCGCCTACGGCGTCAGCGCCGCGCTCAATTTCCGCCAACATATAGCCCATGCCGTTTTTATCGGGCGGGACGTAAGTATCGGCATCGCTTAAAAAAACCAGGTCGCAGGTGGCGTAGTTGAGGCCATTCATTAGCGCACCGCCTTTACCGGTATTTTTTTGCGTGACGGCAACAAAGCGGTCGCCCCATTTACGTTTTACTTCTGCCATGACTGCTTCGGTATTATCAGTGGAGCCGTCGTTAACGCAAATTACCCGGCAAAAATAAGGGTTGCGTAGCAGATTTTCCAGCGACTGTGCCAGACAAGGGCCTTCGTTATAGGCAGGAATAATTGCGTCAATACAGCCTTTTTTTTGGCTGGGCTTACGCCTTAACGTACTCAGGAACCATAGTAATATTGCTACGGCCATACATATAAAGATCCAGGTTTTCATGCAATCTGCTCAAAGAATCATTTTATGAATAACAAAGCCTTCACCCAGGTCGCTATTGACCTGTTGTCCGCGAAATTGTGCGACAGCACGCAAACGTTCTGGGCGCATATAATCACGCAGACTCTGACTTTTATGTTTTTGTAACGCGTTTAGTTTTATAGAAAAATATTTCTCTTCCACGGATTCAAAAACCTGGGGCATAAATGAAAGCCAGGTACTTGGCGTTTCGTAGCCGAGAATTTGAGGAATTGCCCGACAGGCCACCATTGACGCCTGATAAACGGCCAGATGATCCTGATGGCGGTCGGCATCATGCATGGTATAGACACGAATGATTTCAACATCAGACGGAATTTGAGACTTAATGATATTTTCCAGGGCGGTAATCATATCATTGAGATGTAAATGAGCACGGGTATCAGCAAAATTAAGATGAATAGTCTGCTGGCATCCTAATATCTTTAGGGCTTCGCGTGACTCTGCGTGGCGATCGATTATTCCATCTGTGCCAGAATTGCCGGTAGTCATAACTACGGCAGCAATATAAATCCCTTTTTGCGCAAGACGAGCGAGCGATGCGCCGCAGCCTAATTCTATATCGTCAGGGTGTGCGCCAATAGCAAGAATACCTTTCTTTTTATTTTTTGAAGAAAGGAGAGCAGAATTTAAAACCTTATCCACTTAATGACACTCCATTTTTAATTATTATACTACAAGCGCAGCGATACGCGCAGAGACGTAATCTCTGGCGCAAACAGACGTTAAAATTTATACGTAGTGAAAGTTGCTAATAACTTAGTGCCAGGATGCTATGAGGGCCTGAAAATCGACAGGGTAAAGTTTTTTTTACGTAGTTCATATGTTAGTTTTTTGTGTGTTTGCTATGTATAGTTATTTTCTTTTGCGCATTGTATTTAGATGTGAATTAGTTTGTCAATTAATTGCATTTAAAAAATATGTTCAATGAACGGATATTGTTTATATACATGTTGTGAATGTAATATGCGGTGGGTGAAAAACAATACAGTAGTATATTTAATGCGAATATAATAACTTTGTCATATATTTTGGTTTTAATAAAAATCAGAAGATAGTAAATCTCGTAATCTGACTTTTTATGCATCAATAAAATGCAGTACAGCAATTTCCCCGAGTTGTGGGATGATGCTAATTGCATAATTAACCTTTCCTTTGCTGTTTTTTTGCTAAGAATAAAATCATCTGTACCATAACGACTAATTCTTTTATCAAATGTTTTTGTCCGCGAATACTGCTCCCATAACAAGACAGGGGAGCAGACAATCATGGCAATTTCATCGCGTAACACACTTCTTGCCGCACTGACATTCATCGCTTTTCAGGCGCAGGCGGTGAACGTCACCGTGGCCTATCAAACCTCCGCCGAACCGGCGAAAGTCGCACAGGCTGATAACACCTTTGCCAAAGAGAGCGGGGCGACGGTGGACTGGCGTAAGTTTGACAGCGGGGCCAGCATCGTGCGGGCCTTGGCCTCGGGCGATGTGCAAATCGGTAATCTTGGTTCCAGCCCATTGGCGGTAGCTGCCAGCCAACAGGTGCCGATTGAAGTCTTCTTGCTGGCGTCAAAACTGGGCAACTCTGAGGCGTTGGTGGTAAAGAAAACCATCAGCAAACCGGAAGACTTGATTGGTAAACGTATCGCCGTGCCGTTTATCTCCACTACACACTACAGCCTGCTGGCGGCGCTGAAACACTGGGGCATTAAACCTGGGCAAGTGGAGATAGTGAACCTGCAGCCGCCCGCGATTATCGCCGCCTGGCAACGGGGAGATATCGATGGCGCTTATGTCTGGGCGCCTGCGGTTAACGCCCTGGAAAAAGACGGCAAGGTGCTGACCGATTCTGAACAGGTCGGGCAGTGGGGCGCGCCGACGCTGGACGTCTGGGTAGTGCGGAAAGATTTTGCCGAGAAACATCCAGAGGTAGTGAAAGCGTTCGCCAAAAGCGCCATCAATGTTCAGCAACCGTATATTGCTAACCCTGACGCCTGGCTGAAACAGTCGGAAAACATCAGCAAACTGGCGCGTTTAAGCGGCGTGCCGGAAGGCGATGTGCCGGGGCTAGTGAAGGGAAACACCTATCTGACGCCGCAGCAGCAAACGGCAGAACTGACCGGACCGGTGAACAAAGCGATCATCGACACTGCCCAGTTTTTGAAAGATCAGGGCAAAGTCCCCGCCGTGGCGAATGATTACAGCCAGTACGTTACCTCTCGCTTCGTGCAATAAAAGGAGGCGCAGATGCTGCAAATCTCTCATCTTTACGCCGATTATGGCGGTAAATCAGCACTGGAAGATATCAACCTGACGCTGGAAAGCCGCGAGCTGCTGGTTGTGCTGGGACCGTCCGGCTGCGGCAAAACCACGTTGCTGAATTTAATTGCTGGTTTTGTGCCTTATCAGCACGGCAGCATTCAACTGGCGGGCAAACACATTCAGGGACCGGGAGCAGAACGCGGCGTGGTTTTTCAGAATGAAGGATTGCTACCGTGGCGCAATGTGCAGGATAACGTGGCGTTCGGTCTGCAACTGGCGGGGATGGAGAAAATGCAGCGTCCGGAAATTGCTCTCCAGATGCTGAAAAAAGTAGGTCTGGAAGGCGCAGAAAAACGCTTCATCTGGCAGCTTTCTGGAGGCCAGCGTCAGCGAGTGGGGATTGCCCGCGCGCTGGCGGCAAATCCCCAACTGTTATTACTCGACGAGCCGTTTGGCGCGCTGGACGCCTTTACCCGCGACCAGATGCAAACCTTGTTGCTGAAACTCTGGCAGGAGACAGGCAAGCAGGTACTGTTGATTACTCACGATATAGAGGAAGCGGTGTTTATGGCGACCGAGCTGGTTCTGCTTTCTCCAGGGCCAGGGCGTGTGCTGGAGCGTCTTCCGCTCGACTTCGCTCGCCGTTTTGTTGCGGGAGAATCGAGTCGCAGCATCAAGTCCGATCCGCAGTTTATTGCCATTCGCGAATATGTTTTAAGCCGCGTATTTGAGCAACGGGAGGCGTTCTCATGAGTGTGCTCATTAACGAAAAACTGCATTCGAGTCGGTTGAAATGGCGCTGGCCGCTCTCACGGCAAGTGACCTTAAGCATTGGTACGTTAGCGGTTTTACTCACCATATGGTGGACGGTGGCGACGCTGCAACTGATTAGCCCGCTGTTTTTGCCGCCGCCGCAACAGGTACTGGAAAAACTGCTCACCATTGCCGGACCGCAAGGTTTTATGGACGCCACGCTGTGGCAGCATCTGGTTGCCAGCCTGACGCGCATTATGCTGGCGCTATTTGCAGCTGTGTTGATCGGTATTCCGGTCGGGATCGCGATGGGACTTAGCCCTACGGTACGCGGCATTCTGGATCCGGTAATCGAGCTTTATCGTCCGGTGCCGCCGCTGGCCTATTTGCCGCTGATGGTGATCTGGTTTGGTATTGGCGAGACGTCGAAGATCTTATTGATCTATTTAGCGATTTTTGCACCGGTGGCGATGTCGGCGCTGGCGGGGGTGAAAAGCGTGCAGCAGGTTCGCATTCGTGCCGCGCAGTCGCTGGGGGCCAGCCGTATACAGGTGCTGTGGTTTGTCATTTTGCCTGGCGCGCTGCCGGAAATCCTCACCGGATTACGCATTGGTCTGGGTGTGGGCTGGTCTACGTTGGTGGCGGCGGAGTTGATTGCCGCAACGCGAGGCTTAGGTTTTATGGTCCAGTCAGCAGGTGAATTCCTCGCGACTGACGTGGTGCTGGCGGGGATCGCGGTGATTGCGATTATCGCCTTTCTTTTAGAACTGGGTCTGCGTGCGTTACAACGCCGCCTGACGCCTTGGCATGGAGAAGTACAATGAGTGAACGTCTGAGCATTACCCCGCTGGGGCCGTATATTGGCGCACAAATTTCGGGTGCCGACCTGACGCGCCCGTTAAGCGATAATCAGTTTGAACAGCTTTACCATGCGGTGCTGCGTCATCAGGTAGTTTTTTTGCGTGAACAGGCGATAACGCCACTGCAGCAACGTGCGCTGGCCCAGCGTTTTGGCGAACTGCATATTCATCCTGTTTATCCTCATGCCGAAGGGGTTAACGAGATCATCGTACTGGACACCCATAACGATAATCCGCCGGATAACGACAACTGGCACACCGATGTGACATTTATTGAGATGCCGCCAGCAGGGGCGATTCTCGCAGCGAAAGAGTTGCCATCGACCGGTGGCGATACGCTCTGGACCAGCGGTATTGCGGCCTATGAGGCGCTTTCTGTTCCTTTCCGCCAGCTTTTGAGCGGGCTGCGCGCGGAGCATGATTTCCGTAAATCGTTCCCGGAATACAAGTACCGCAAAACTGAAGAGGAACATCAACGTTGGCGCGAGGCGGCCGCGAAAAATCCGCCGTTGTTACATCCAGTGGTGCGTACGCATCCGGTGAGCGGCAAACAGGCACTGTTTGTTAATGAAGGATTTACCACGCGAATTGTTGATGTCAGCGAGAAAGAGAGCGAAGCCTTGTTAGGCTTTTTGTTTGCCCATATCACCAAACCGGAGTTTCAGGTGCGTTGGCGTTGGCAACCGAATGATATTGCGATTTGGGATAATCGCGTGACTCAGCATTATGCGAATGCCGATTATTTGCCGCAGCGGCGTATTATGCATCGCGCGACGATTCTCGGGGATAAACCGTTTTATCGGGCGGGGTGAAGGGGAAATGCCGGGTTGGGATAACCCGGCATAATGATCATTAACGCAGAATCTTCTTCTCAGCCAGATCCAGCGCAAAGTAGCTGAAAATCAGATCCGCACCCGCACGCTTAATCGAACCTAAGCTTTCGAGCACCACTTTCTCTTCATCTATAGCACCTGCCAGCGCGGCGAATTTAATCATCGCGTACTCGCCGCTCACCTGATACGCGCCAATCGGCAATTCAGTACGTTCACGCAGCTCACGCACGATGTCGAGGTACGCGCCAGCTGGTTTAACCATCAGGCAGTCTGCGCCCTGGGCTTCATCCAGTAGTGACTCACGAATCGCCTCACGACGGTTCATTGGGTTCATCTGATAGCTTTTGCGATCGCCTTTTAATGCGCTTCCGGCCGCTTCACGGAACGGACCATAAAAGGAGGAGGCGAACTTGGTCGAATACGACATGATCGCGGTGTCGGTAAAGCCCGCAGCGTCCAGCGCCTGGCGAATCGCTTGCACCTGACCGTCCATTGCAGCGGAAGGGGCGATGAAGTCAGCACCGGCAGCAGCTGCAACCACCGCTTGTTTGCCTAAATTCACCAGAGTTGCGTCGTTGTCGACGCCGTGATCGCACAACACGCCGCAGTGTCCGTGAGAAGTGTATTCACAGAAACAGGTGTCTGACATGACGATCATTTCAGGCACGGTCTGCTTGCAGATGCGCGACATACGCGCCACCAGACCATCTTCCCGCCAGGCATCACTGCCGGTTTCATCAGTATGGTGAGAGATGCCGAAAGTCATCACCGAACGAATACCGGCGTTGGCGATGCGTTCGATTTCACGTGCCAGATGTTTCTCTGGAATGCGCATTACGCCGGGCATGGCTTCAACGGCTTTGTAGTCGTCAATTTCTTCTTCAACAAAGATCGGCAACACCAGGTCGTTAAGGCTAAGTGTTGTCTCTTCAAACATAGCGCGCAGCGCAGGAGATTTGCGCAGGCGACGAGGGCGTTGGATTAAATCTGTCATGGTCTGCCTGATGTTTGTGGAATTAAGGTGCACAGTATACCTGATGCTGGGCGGGAGTGTTTTACGAAAGTTGTCGCGATGTTGATAAGAAGAGAACGAAAGAGAGGTCAGGACATCTTTGTAATAGAAATAGCAATGATTTTATATTCACTGCAAATATTTTTGATTTTTATTTATAATCCTCAATTATTGTTTTTGTTGATTTGGTTGAGCTGTCAAAAATTGAATGGATTAAAGTTCATTGTTTATTGATAAATTATTTATCTGGTTTGTGGTTTTGATATTTTTAGAAACTATGCTTCAAAATTAATGTTTTCATTAACGTGTTGAAATGCTGTGTTTTTGTCAGTTTTTTCTTTGCGTGTGTAGATGTTTTTTATATATGTCCACAATCGGACTTAGGGGAAAGAATAATTGAACCATTCCTCTATAACGCCGCATAATCGTAAACGCGAAACATAAGATGTTTTCTATGCATTGATAATTGATGGATCAACTTATTACGTCCCTGAGGAGGGATGACAAATGCACTCCTGGAAAAAGAAACTTGTAGTATCACAATTAGCATTGGCTTGCACTCTGGCTATCACCTCTCAGGCTAATGCAACTACTTATGACACCTGGACTTATGTCGACAATCCCGTTACAGCACTTGATTGGGATCATATGGATAAGGCAGGCACTGTAGATGGCAACTATGTAAACTATAGTGGTTTTGTCTATTACAACAACACCAATGGTGATTTCGATCAGTCCTTTAACGGCGATACCGTTAACGGCACCATCTCAACCTATTATTTGAACCATGATTATGCAGACAGTACTGCTAATCAGCTTGATATCAGTAATTCAGTGATTCACGGTTCGATTACTTCTATGCTGCCAGGCGGTTATTATGATCGTTTTGATGCAGATGGTAATAATCTGGGTGGATATGATTTTTACACTGATGCGGTTGTTGATACACACTGGCGTGATGGTGATGTTTTCACTTTGAACATTGCTAACACTACTATTGATGATGATTATGAAGCTCTTTACTTCACCGATTCTTATAAAGATGGTGATGTAACCAAGCACACAAATGAGACATTTGATACCAGTGAAGGCGTTGCTGTTAATCTTGATGTAGAAAGTAACATCAATATTTCCAATAACTCCCGCGTTGCAGGTATTGCATTATCTCAAGGTAATACTTACAACGAAACCTATACTACCGAATCTCATACTTGGGATAACAATATCTCTGTAAAAGATTCCACAGTGACTTCTGGTTCAGACATTATTCTGGATAGCGATACTTATATCAGAACAGGACACTTTGGCAACTCTAGCGAACCGAGTGATTATACCGGTCCGGGGGATGTTGCAATGTCCTTCACTGCTTCAGGTTCCGACTATGCAATGAAGAACAACGTATACTTCAGCAATTCAACGCTGATGGGCGATGTTGCATTTGACAGCACCTGGAATAGTAATTTTGATCCGAATGGTCATGATTCCAACGGTGACGGGGTGAAAGATACCAACGGTGGTTGGACTGATGATGGCCTCAACGTTGATGAACTGAACCTCACTCTTGATAACGGAAGCAAGTGGGTTGGTCAGGCAATTTATAACGTTGCTGAAACGTCAGCGATGTATGATGTTGCAACAAACAGCCTTACTCCTAATGCAACATATGAAAACAATGACTGGAAACGTGTTGTTGATGACAAGGTCTTCCAGAGTGGTGTATTTAACGTAGCGTTGAATAACGGTTCTGAATGGGATACTACAGGTGATTCGCTTGTTGATACCCTGACCGTTAATAATGGTTCTCAAGTCAATGTTTCTGATTCTGGTTTAACTTCAGACACTATCGATTTAACTAATGGCTCTTCTCTGAACATTGGTGAAGGTGGTTATGTTGATACCGATCATCTGACTATTAATTCCTATAGTACAGTTGATTTGACTGAATCAACTGGCTGGAGCATCTATTCTAACCTGTACGCCAATACTATCACTGTAACTAACGGTGGTGTGCTGGATGTGAACGTTGATCAGTTCGATACCGAAGCTTTCCGTACTGACAAACTGGAACTGACTAGCGGCAACATTGCTGACAATAACGGTAATGTAGTATCTGGTGTATTCGATATCCATAGCAGCGATTATGTTCTGAACGCTGACCTGGTGAACGACCGTACTTGGGATACCGCTCAGGCTAACTACGGCTACGGTGTTGTTGCTATGAACTCTGATGGTCATCTGACTATCAACGGTAACGGCGACATGAACAACGGCGACGAACTGGATAACAGCTCTGTTGATAACGTTGTTGCGGCAACCGGTAACTACAAAGTTCGTATCGACAACGCAACTGGCGCTGGCGCAATCGCTGATTACAAAGATAAAGAAATTATCTATGTAAACGACGTCAACACCGACGCTACCTTCTCTGCTGCTAACAAAGCTGACCTGGGTGCATACACCTACGAAGCTCGTCAGGAAGGTAACACCGTTGTTCTGCATCAGACCGAGCTGACTGACTACGCTAACATGGCGCTGAGCATCCCGTCTGCAAACACCAATATCTGGAACCTGGAACAAGACACCGTTGGTACTCGTTTGACCAACTCTCGTCATGGTCTGGCTGATAACGGCGGCGCATGGGTAAGCTACTTCGGTGGTAACTTCAACGGCAACAACGGTACCATTGACTACGATCAGGATGTTAACGGCATCATGGTCGGTGTTGATACCAAAATTGATGGTAACAACGCTAAGTGGATCGTCGGTGCGGCTGCAGGCTTCGGTAAAGGCGACATGAATGACCGTTCTGGTCAGGTGGATCAAGACAGCCAGTCTGCCTACATCTACTCTTCTGCTCGCTTCGCGAACAACATCTTTGTTGATGGTAGCTTGAGCTACTCTCACTTCAACAACGATCTGTCTGCAACCATGAGCAACGGTACTTACGTTGACGGTAGCACCAACTCTGACGCGTGGGGCTTCGGTTTGAAAGCCGGTTACGACTTCAAACTGGGTGATGCTGGTTACGTAACTCCTTACGGCAGCATTTCTGGTCTGTTCCAGTCTGGTGATGACTACCAGCTGAGCAACGACATGAAAGTTGACGGTCAGTCTTACGACAGCATGCGTTATGAACTGGGTGTAGATGCAGGTTATACCTTCACTTACAGCGAAGACCAGGCTCTGACTCCGTACTTCAAACTGGCTTACGTCTACGACGACTCTAACAACGATAACGATGTGAACGGCGATTCCATCGATAACGGTACTGAAGGGTCTGCGGTACGTGTTGGTCTGGGGGCTCAGTTCAGCTTCACCAAGAACTTCAGCGCCTATACCGATGCTAACTACCTCGGTGGTGGTGACGTAGATCAAGATTGGTCCGCGAACGTGGGTGTTAAATATACCTGGTAATATTCTTCACTCTGAAGAAATACTGGTAATTTAATCTAAATAATGCCCGTCAAGGATTTGACGGGCATTACTGCAAAGGACGCGCAAATGTTATCTGTAGTTAAACCTCTTCAGGAATTTGGTAAGCTCGATAAATGTTTGTCCAGATACGGCACGCGCTTCGAGTTTAATAATGAAAAACAAGTCATATTCTCCAGTGATGTAAACAGCGAAGATACATTCGTTATTTTAGAAGGTGTTATCTCTCTCCGTAGAGAAGAAAACGTACTTATCGGTATTACGCAAGCCCCTTATATTATGGGACTGACTGATGGTTTAATGAAAAACGATATACCATACAAATTAATATCAGAAGGAAACTGTACGGGATATCATCTACCAGCCAAACAAACCATTACTCTTATTGAACAAAATCAACTCTGGCGTGACGCTTTTTACTGGTTAGCCTGGCAAAATAAAATCCTGGAATTACGCGACGTTCAGCTCATTGGGCATAATTCCTACGAGCAAATCCGTGCGACGTTATTATCAATGATTGATTGGAATGATGAATTGCGATCACGCATTGGTGTAATGAATTATATCCATCAACGTACACGCATATCACGTTCCGTTGTGGCAGAAGTTCTTGCGGCTTTACGCAGGGGCGGTTATATCGAAATGAATAAAGGCAAACTGGTCGCAATCAACCGTTTGCCTTCAGAGTATTAATCAGGAAGCGGGAATGACCATCGGTTTATTCCCGCTAAGTTCGGTCACCAAATCATTGATGCCATCGCTCATATTTTTAAACCGTGTTAATGGTGAGCGGGTCACGACCACAAACGCACCGATATTTTTTTGCGGGATCATCGCCATATAGGTAATGAAGCCACCGCCACCACCGGTCTTCTGAATAATACCCGGACGTCCATCCTTCGGTGCCATATACACCCAGCCTAAACCGAGAGCATCCGCTCTGCCTGGCACATCCATGCCAATCACTTTCGTAAACTGTGCACGCTGATAAATCAGCGTCTGCATGCGATCCGCCTGGTGACTGCGCTGATAAAAATCAGAAGACAAATATTGCTGCATCCAGCGCATCATATCGCCAGGTGTGGAATAAACGCCGCCGCTGCCAATGGCCGCCAGCGTATTGTTACACGGACTGGCACCGCGCTCGGCAACCATCAAACGGCGGCACTGGTCCGGCGATGGTGTGTAGGTGGTGTCTTTCATCCCCAGCGGACGGGTAATTTGCTCTTCAAACAACTGGGTATAAGGCTTGCCGGAAGCATTCGCCAGCGCATCCGCCAGCAGGTCGAACGCAAGGTTGGAGTACGCGGCCTGGCTGCCTGGCGCGGCTTTTAGTTTTGCTGTAGAAAGGTATTTCCAGCGTTGCTCTCGCGTCGGCCAGACAAACACCGGACGATTTGCCGCGCCACCGGGCTGTTCACGGGGCAGGGCGCTGGTGTGGGTTGCCAGATTCACCAATGTGATGGGGGCTCCGTTATAAGTTGGCACGCGTGCGCCTGGCGGGGCATATTTACTCAGTGGATCGTTTAACTTCACTGTCCCCTGGTCCAGCAATTTCACCAGCATCTCACTGGTCATCAACTTGGTGAGCGAAGCAATACGTACTACGGAATCCAACTGCGGGCGAACGTTATTACCAGGGCGAGTTTCGCCATAACTGCGAAAGACACGCTGATTACCGTCGATAACGACCAGCGCCATCCCGGTGGCACCGCTGCCGTAAAAAATATGATCGGCATAGCGATCAACAATATCAGAGGCGAATTCAGGTTCGGCGATAGGTTGCGCCGCGTGGACAGAGGTCAATGACGCCGCACACAGCACGGCAGAAAAAAGCAGACTACGTTTCAACGGTGGTGTCCATAAATTAAATGAAGGTAACTGAGCGTATTTATACTACTCGTTGATGGATTGCAAAGCGCAAATTAGTGCAATAATAGTGTTAAAAACGTAACGGCGCGTAAACACGATCTTTTTCCTGCTCACCAATGTCTGCATTTGTGATCCTGTTCGTGTTAATGCGCTTATGTAAACAATCCTTTGTTTGTGAAATCCGTCGAAACAATTCTTCCGGTCAGGAGGACGAACTAAGCGCCCCGCGGTTGGTCACAATGGGCGGTTTCATTTGGCTGATTCTTTGAAGCGGCCATGCGGTTAATACACAGCAGTTGCTAAAACGATAAGAAGCTAGCAGGAGAGCATATGTTTAAGTCTTTTTTCCCAAAACCGGGAGCCTTTTTTCTCTCGGCCTTTGTTTGGGCATTGATTGCCGTCATCTTCTGGCAAGCGGGAGGCGGTGACTGGGTTGCCCACATCACCGGGGCTTCTGGGCAGATACCGATTAGCGCTGCCCGTTTCTGGTCGTTAGACTTCCTGGTTTTTTACGCTTATTACATTGTTTGCGTAGGACTTTTCGCGCTGTTCTGGTTTATCTACAGCCCACATCGTTGGCAATACTGGTCAATACTCGGCACTGCGCTAATTATCTTCGTGACCTGGTTTCTGGTGGAAGTTGGGGTTGCAGTTAACGCCTGGTATGCACCGTTTTATGACCTGATTCAAACCGCGCTCAGTTCGCCGCATAAAGTGACCATCGAACAGTTTTATCGCGAGGTGGGCGTCTTTCTGGGGATAGCGCTGATCGCGGTGGTTATCAGTGTGTTGAACAATTTCTTTGTCAGCCACTATGTGTTCCGCTGGCGTACGGCGATGAACGAATACTACATGGCGAACTGGCAGCAACTGCGCCATATCGAAGGGGCCGCGCAGCGTGTGCAGGAAGACACCATGCGTTTTGCTTCAACGCTTGAGAATATGGGCGTCAGCTTTATTAACGCCATCATGACGCTGATCGCCTTCTTGCCGGTGTTGGTGACGCTCTCCGCGCACGTGCCAGAGTTGCCGATTGTGGGGCACATTCCGTATGGTTTGGTGATTGCCGCGATTATCTGGTCGCTGATGGGGACCGGATTACTGGCGGTTGTAGGGATCAAACTGCCGGGACTTGAGTTTAAAAACCAGCGAGTAGAAGCAGCTTACCGTAAAGAGCTGGTCTATGGTGAAGACGACGCCACGCGTGCGACACCGCCAACGGTGCGCGAGTTGTTCAGCGCGGTACGGAAGAACTATTTCCGCCTCTATTTTCACTATATGTATTTCAACATCGCCCGCATTCTCTACCTGCAGGTCGATAACGTTTTCGGTTTGTTCTTGCTGTTTCCGTCGATTGTTGCCGGTACGATTACGCTCGGCCTGATGACCCAAATCACCAACGTTTTTGGTCAGGTTCGCGGCGCTTTCCAGTATCTGATTAACTCATGGACCACGCTGGTCGAGTTGATGTCGATCTACAAACGTCTGCGCAGCTTTGAACATGAACTGGATAATGACAAAATTCAGGAAGTAACCCATACATTGAGTTAAAAAGGAGAGGTAATGTCGCGAGTCAACCATCTGTCTTCGCTTTCGTTGTTGGCGGTTCTGGTTTTAGCGGGGTGTAGCAGTCAGGCGCCACAGCCGTTGAAAAAGGGCGAAAAAGCGATAGATGTGGCGAGCGTGGTGCGGCAGAAGTTACCCGCCAGCGTAAAAGACCGCGATGCCTGGGCGAAAGATCTTGCCACCACTTTTGAAAGCCAGGGGCTGGCACCGACACTGGAAAATGTCTGCTCGGTGCTGGCGGTGGCGCAACAGGAGTCAAATTATCAGGCGGATCCGGTCGTTCCTGGATTAAGTAAAATCGCCTGGCAAGAGATTGACCGCCGCGCCGAACGAATGCACATTCCTGCTTTTCTGGTTCATACCGCGCTAAAAATCAAATCGCCGAACGGCAAAAGCTACAGCGAACGGTTAGATTCCGTGCGCACGGAAAAGCAGCTGAGTGCAATTTTTGACGATCTGATCAGCATGGTGCCGATGGGGCAGACGCTGTTTGGTTCGCTTAACCCGGTGCGCACCGGTGGGCCGATGCAGGTCAGCATTGCTTTTGCCGAACAGCATACCAGGGGGTATCCGTGGAAAATGGACGGTACGGTACGTCAGGAGGTCTTCAGTCGTCGCGGCGGATTATGGTTCGGGACTTACCATTTACTTAATTATCCTGCCAGCTATAGCGCGCCGATTTTCCGTTTCGCCGATTTTAATGCCGGTTGGTACGCCAGTCGTAATGCCGCGTTTCAGAATGCGGTCAGCAAAGCCAGCGGCGTGAAGTTGGCGCTGGATGGTGATTTGATTCGTTATGACAGTAAAGAGCCGGGTAAAACAGAACTGGCGACGCGTAAGCTGGCGGGCAAACTGGGAATGAGCGACAGCGAAATTCGTCGTCAGCTCGAGAAAGGGGATAGTTTCTCTTTTGAAGAGACGGCGTTGTATAAGAAGGTTTATCAACTCGCCGAAGCGAAAACGGGTAAATCGCTACCGCGTGAAATGTTGCCCGGTATTCAACTGGAAAGCCCGAAAATCACCCGTAACCTTACCACCGCATGGTTTGCGAAGCGCGTCGATGAAAGACGAGCGCGCTGTATGAAGCCGTGACCAATAGGTAATCGTAGGCCAGATGTTTACGTCGCATCCGGCAAAATAAATCTTACTGGCGGCGATGTCGCCAGTGCAGCCACACCGCAACCACCGCAAAGATGAAGCAGCCAACCAAAAACGGGATCAGCCCGAAAATGGTGCCGACTCCCAGACCAATTTCCACTCGTGGGCGGCCTGTCTCCTGGACCTGCATTAAACGCTCATAGACACCTGGCGCATGCACCAACAAATTCAGCAATTGCGCCCCAGCCCAAAAGCAAAACAGCACAAACAATGCATAGGCAATGTTGCCAGGCGTTGAAGAGGCATCGCGATATTTTCCGCTAAACAGCGATTTTGACAGGGTGAAATCAGCCATAAAAACCTCCGGAAGTCATCTGCTTCTCTTCTGGTGTGATACCAGCGGCTTATGGCAAGTCTGACAGGTCATTGGGATTGTCAATATCAGAATCATGGTAAATTGATGTTGGGAATATTCCCGAAGCGAGAATCTTCGTCATGACTCACAAAATTGCAACCTTAAGTTAAATTTCTTAACGGTTCTGGAAATGCTGTCTACACCACAGACGGATGTTGCAGAATATGCAAGGATGTTGTTTTTCGTTAACGGAGCTGCCATGAATCTGCCTGTAAAAATCCGCCGCGACTGGCATTACTATGCGTTCGCCATTGGCCTTATATTCATTCTTAATGGCGTGGTGGGGTTGCTGGGGTTTGAAGCAAAAGGCTGGCAGACCTACGCGGTGGGGCTGGTGACGTGGGTGATTAGCTTCTGGCTGGCGGGACTGATTATTCGCCGTCGCGATGACGATACTGAAAACGCCCAATAACAGTGGATTGGGCGGTCGGGAATGCTGACAAATTGCGCCGGATGCGGCGTGAACGCCTTATCCGCTTACGAAAATCTGGTTGGCCTGTCAGGCAATCTTACGTTTGCAATTAGTATTAAACGCCCAATAAAAATATTACCGGGCGTTTGAATATTACATGGTGGTTTTCAGTGCGTTATCCGCTGCGTGACGCTCCAGCGCCAGCTCAATCAAACGTGTGATCAGGTCGGTGTAGCCCAGGCCACTGGCTTGCCACAGCTTCGGATACATACTGATGTTAGTGAACCCTGGCAGCGTGTTGATCTCGTTGATCACCACCTCGTTTTCCGGCGTTAAAAAGACGTCTACACGCGCCATGCCAGCACATCCCAACGCCTGGTAAGCCTGAACGGCAATCGCCCGAATCTTATCGTTGATTTCCGGCGCAATGTCCGCAGGAACCACCACTTTCGCGCCATCTTCGTCAATGTACTTGGTGTCGTAGGCGTAGAAATCGCTGGTCAGTACGATCTCGCCACAGGTACTGGCTTGCGGATTGTCATTACCCAGAACCGCACATTCGATCTCACGACCTTTGATCCCTTGCTCAACGATCACTTTGTGATCGAATTCGAACGCCAGATCGACAGCAAGGGCATACTGCTCTTCGCTGGTCACTTTGCTGACGCCAACAGAGGAACCCTGATTAGCTGGTTTTACAAACAGCGGCAACCCAAGTTTAGACTTCACTTCGGCGAAGCTGATTTTGTGGCGATTGGCGCGCGTCAGGGTAATAAATGGCGCGATGTTCAATCCAGCGTCACGCAGCAGACGTTTGGTGACGTCTTTATCCATGCATGCAGCAGAAGCCAGAACATCGGAACCGACAAACGGTAGATTGGCGACCCGCAGCATTCCCTGCAAGGAACCATCTTCACCCAACGTACCGTGGACAATTGGGAAAATGACATCCACCGTCGGCAACGGCTGGCCGTTCTGCGCATCAATAAGTTGCTGTTCATGTTTACCCGGCACCTGCGCGAGACTGGTGGCCGAAGGGCGCAGCGCAATATGGGCAGGATCGTCTGCGTTCAGCAAATAATTGCTGGCATCGCTGACGTGCCATTGCCCTTGTTTATCAATGCCCAGCAGCACAACGTCAAAGCGACTTTTATCAATGGCATCGACAATGTTTTTTGCCGATTGCAGAGACACTTCATGTTCTGCTGACTTTCCACCAAAAACGATTCCTACCCGCAGTTTTTCCATCTTAAAAACCTATCCCGTAGAACACAAAGAGCATACATTACCACGACAAAACGGGGGATTCGCGGCCTTCTGACAGTTTGTTGCAATCTTCTGCTGATAAACCGTGCAGCTTGCGGGGTAAGATTCATCGCTGACTAAATTATGTGCGTAAGATCACAAAAATGATGAACGGGAAACTAATTTATTCCTGGTGTGAATTGCTGCCTGGATGGTTATTATACGTAATAATAAGTTAACCAAGAGGATATATTCCATAACTTTTTATTATAAAAAACATTAATAATTGTATACCTATATTTTATGTGTGGAATTATTTAAAAATAGAGAAACGTTTCGCTGATAAATGTGAAAAAAATATTTGCTAAAATTATTTCCTCTGTCATAAAAATACTACATCAAGACTCTATGCAGTTGTGAAACATAATGTTAACTTCTCCATACTTTGGATAAGGAAATACAGATATGAAAAATCTCATTGCTGAGTTGTTATTTAAGCTTGCCCAAAAGGAAGAGGAGTCGAAAGAATTGTGCGCGCAGGTCGAAGCACTAGAGATTATCGTTACTGCGATGCTTCGCAATATGGCGCAAAATGACCAACAGCGGTTGATTGATCAGGTTGAAGGGGCGCTATACTCGGTAAAGCCCGATGCCAGCATTCCTGATGACGATACGGAGCTGCTGCGCGATTACGTAAAGAAGTTATTGAGGCATCCTCGTCAGTAAAAAGTTAAGCCCTCCAACAGTTGTCATAATGCTGTCATGCCAGAGACTTATAGTCGCTTTGTTTTTATTTTTTAATGTATTTGTACATGGAGAAAATAAAGTGAAACAAAGCACTATTGCACTGGCTCTCTTGCCGTTACTGTTTACCCCTGTTACTAAAGCCCGGACCCCAGAGATGCCAATTCTGGAAAACCGGGCGGCACAGGGGGATATTACCGCGCCTGGCGGCGCTCGCCGATTAACGAGCGATCAGACCGCTGCCTTACGCGATTCTCTTAGCGATAAACCCGCGAAAAATATTATTTTATTGATTGGTGATGGGATGGGGGATTCGGAAATCACTGCCGCACGCAATTATGCTGAAGGCGCGGGCGGTTTTTTTAAAGGGATCGATGCCTTGCCGCTTACCGGACAATACACCCATTATGCGCTGGATAAAAAAACCGGAAAACCAGACTACGTGACCGACTCCGCAGCGTCAGCAACGGCCTGGTCAACTGGCGTCAAAACGTATAACGGCGCGCTGGGTGTCGATATTCATGAAAAAGATCATCCAACGATTCTGGAATTGGCAAAAGCCGCAGGGCTGGCGACCGGCAACGTTTCAACGGCTGAAATACAGGATGCCACTCCCGCCGCGCTAGTGGCACATGTGACCTCGCGCAAATGCTATGGTCCGAGCGTTACCAGCGAAAAATGCCCGAGCAACGCGCTGGAAAAAGGTGGAAAAGGATCGATTACTGAACAACTGCTTAACGCCCGTGCAGATGTTACGCTTGGCGGCGGTGCAAAAACCTTTGCTGAAACGGCTACCGCCGGTGAATGGCAGGGAAAAACGCTGCGTGAACAGGCGCAGGCGCGTGGTTATCAGTTAGTCAGCGATACCGCATCGCTGAATGCGGTGACGGAAGCGAACCAGCAAAAACCCCTGCTTGGACTGTTTGCTGACGGCAATATGCCAGTGCGCTGGCAAGGACCGAAAGCAACGTACCACGGTAATATCGATAAGCCCGCAGTCACCTGTACCCCGAATCCGCAACGCAATGACAGTGTGCCTACGCTGGCGCAGATGACCGATAAAGCCATTGAACTACTGAGCAAAAATGAGAAAGGATTCTTCCTGCAAGTTGAAGGTGCGTCGATCGATAAACAGGATCACGCCGCGAATCCTTGTGGCCAAATTGGCGAGACGGTCGATCTCGATGAAGCCGTACAGCGGGCGCTGGAATTTGCCAAAAAGGATGGCAACACACTGGTGGTGGTCACCGCTGACCACGCCCACGCCAGCCAGATTGTCGCGCCAGATACCAAAGCGCCGGGTCTGACTCAGGCGTTAAACACCAAAGATGGCGCAGTGATGGTGATGAGTTACGGGAACTCCGAAGAGGATTCACAAGAGCATACCGGTAGCCAGTTGCGTATTGCTGCATATGGTCCGCACGCTGCGAATGTGGTTGGTTTGACCGATCAGACCGATCTCTTCTACACCATGAAAGCTGCACTGGGGCTGAAATAACACCGAACCCGGCGGCTAATTTTGGCTGTCGGGTGGTTTTTTTGCTGTTAGCAACCAGACTTAAAAGCAGATCAAGGGCGCAAACGCTCCTGGTTAAAATGTGAAGAGGGATGGTGCTATGAAAATAACATTACTGGTTACCCTGCTATTCGGCCTGGTTTTTTTAACCACTGTCGGCGCTGCCGAGAGAACGTTAACCCCACAACAACAGCGTATGACCTCCTGTAATCAACAGGCGACAGCGCAGGCGTTGAAAGGGGATGCCCGTAAGACATACATGAGTGATTGCCTGAAGAACAGCAAATCTGCGCCCGGTGAAAAGAGTTTGACGCCGCAGCAGCAGAAGATGCGCGAATGTAATAGTCAGGCGACGCAGCAATCTCTGAAAGGTGATGATCGTAATAAGTTTATGAGTACTTGCCTCAAGAAAGCCGCGTAAAACCTATAGTGCTAACGGGTGAGTTAAGAAAATGGCTCACCCGAAATATCATACTCCCGCCTTTCGCCCCATCTCTATAATTTGGGAAAATTGTTTCTGAATGTTCCCAAAAATAATGAATGATGAAAATTTTTTCAAAAAAGCGGCGGCACACGGGGAGATACCACCATTAGCTCCTCAAAACGAACATCAGCGATCCGGGCTGCGCTTCGCCCGTCGCGTCAGACTACCGCGAGCGGTAGGACTGGCTGGGATGTTCTTACCAATCGCCTCGACGTTGGTTTCGCACCCGCTGTCAGGCTGGTGGTGGCTGGTGTTGGTTGGCTGGGCATTTGTCTGGCCGCATTTAGCCTGGCAGTTGGCGAGCAGGGCCGTTGATCCGCTTGGCCGGGAAATATACAACTTAAAAACTGATGCAGTGTTAGCCGGTATGTGGGTAGGCGTGATGGGCGTAAACGTGCTGCCTTCGATCGCAATGCTGATGATTATGTGCCTGAATTTGATGGGGGCAGGGGGCCCCCGTCTGTTTGTCGCCGGTTTGGTGTTGATGGTCGTTTCCTGCCTTGTCACACTCGAACTCACGGGGATCACGGTGTCGCTCAAGAGTGCGCCGCTGGAATGGTGGCTCTCCCTTCCCATTATCGTCATTTATCCTCTGCTGTTTGGCTGGGTCAGCTACCAGACAGCGACCAAACTGGCTGAACATAAACGACGATTGCAGGTCATGAGTACCCGCGACGGCATGACGGGCGTTTACAACCGGCGCCACTGGGAAATCATGCTACGTAATGAGTTTGATAACTGTCGCCGACACAATCGCGATGCGACGCTATTGATTATTGATATCGACCATTTTAAGAGTATCAACGATACATGGGGTCACGATGTCGGTGATGAAGCAATCGTTGCCCTTACCCGACAGTTACAAATTACCCTGCGTGGCAGCGATGTGATTGGTCGTTTTGGTGGTGATGAATTTGCGGTAATTATGTCAGGTACGCCAGCCGAAAACGCCATTACCGCCATGTTACGTGTGCATGAAGGATTAAATGCATTACGCCTGCCAAATACGCCGCAGGTGATATTACGGATAAGCGTCGGTATCGCGCCGCTGAATCCGCAAATGAGTCACTACCGTGAGTGGCTGAAATCGGCTGATATGGCGCTCTACAAAGCAAAGAGAGCCGGACGTAACCGTACTGAAGTGGCGGCCTGACGTCCAGCGAGAGTCATCAGGACTTGCTGAGTTTTTCTGATTTTTCCATACACTTCGTCATCGCTTCGATCACCGCGGAACGGAATCCTTTCTCTTCCAGAACGCGTACCGCTTCAATGGTTGTGCCTCCTGGTGAGCAGACCATATCTTTCAAGGCGCCCGGATGTTCGCCGGTTTCCAGCACCATTTTCGCGGAACCCATTACCGCCTGGGCGGCAAACTTGTATGCTTGCGCGCGTGGCATCCCGCCCAGCACGGCGGCGTCGGCCATCGCTTCGATAAACATAAAGACATAGGCTGGCGAAGAACCGCTCACGCCAACCACTGGGTGGATCATCGGCTCAGCAATGACTTCCGCCTCGCCAAAGCAGCGGAAAATATTCAGCACATCGGCAGTATCTTCGGGAGTGACCAACGCGTTTGGCGTTACGGATGTCATCCCGGCATTGACCAACGCGGGGGTGTTCGGCATGGCGCGAATAATTTTCCGGTCGTGACCCAGCGCCCGGGCAAGTTGGTCGAGCGTAACGCCTGCGGCGATAGAAACCACCAGAGAGTCTTTATTCAGGCTGGAAGTGATTTCGCTAAGGACTTTAATCATGATGCCCGGTTTGACGGCAGCAAAGACGATATCGGTGATTTGCGCCACTTCCTGTGCCGATTCTGCGGCGTTGATACCAAACTGTTCATGTAAGGCGGCAACTTTATCCGGGGAGGGGGTATACACCCAGATTTGCCCTGGAAGGACCTGACCGCTGGCAATCAGACCGCCGAGAATGGCTTTTCCCATATTGCCGCAGCCAATAAAACCGATTTTCTTTTCCATTGCACACTCCTGCCGTGAATTCATTATTTTGAAAAGCGCCTGGTCAGAAGCATAAACAGAACTATGCCGGAAGGCAAAAGCGCGACACAATAGAGGATTACCCAACAGAGGATAGCCTTATGACAATATGGGTGGACGCCGATGCGTGTCCCAATGTAATTAAAGAGATTCTGTATCGCGCGGCAGAACGTATGCAGATGCCGCTGGTGTTGGTGGCAAATCAGAGTTTACGCGTGCCGCCATCGCGGTTTATTCGCACGCTGCGCGTCGCGGCAGGTTTTGACGTGGCTGATAATGAAATTGTACGTCAGTGTGAGGCGGGCGATTTGGTAATAACCGCAGATATTCCTTTGGCTGCTGAAGCCATCGAGAAAGGCGCGGCAGCACTTAATCCGCGTGGCGAACGGTACACACCTGCGACTATTCGTGAACGTCTGACGATGCGCGATTTTATGGATACCCTACGAGCCAGCGGGATCCAGACCGGAGGACCAGATAGCCTTTCGCAACGTGACCGCCAGGCATTTGCGGCTGAACTTGAAAAATGGTGGCTGGAAGTTCAACGTAACCGTTCGTAAATGTAATATATTATTTACACTTCTTTCTCGCTCATTTCTTGATATAGTAAGGAATGTATTGAAGTTCGCTCCTTAAGTGGAATTATTTCTTTACAATCGAAATTGTACTAGTTTGATGGTATGATCGTTATTCTTACGAAACCGGCTTTCGCCGCATTGCGACCTTTTGGGGAAAACCCACGATGACACAACCTCTTTTTCTGATCGGGCCTCGGGGCTGTGGTAAAACAACGGTCGGAATGGCCCTTGCCGATTCGCTCAACTGTCGGTTTGTTGATACCGACCAATGGTTGCAATCACAACTCAATATGACGGTAGCAGAGATCGTCGAAAGGGAAGAGTGGGCAGGATTTCGCGCCAGGGAGAGCGCCGCTCTGGAAGCAGTAACTGCACCATCCACCGTTATCGCGACGGGCGGCGGTATTATTCTTACGGAATTTAATCGCCACTACATGCGTAATAACGGGATTGTGGTTTACTTGTGCGCGCCGGTGTCAGTGCTGGTAAATCGTCTGCAAGCAGCGCCAGAAGAGGATTTACGGCCAACACTCACAGGAAAACCGTTAAGTGAAGAAGTTCAGGAAGTGCTGGAAGAACGCGATGCATTATATCGTGAAGTTGCGCATATTATCGTCGATGCTAACAACGAACCCAGTCAGGTGATCTCTGAAATTCGAACCGCTTTGGCACAAACGGCAAACTGTCATTGTCCTGGCACCTATACTTAATGTTCATCCCGTGAAATAAGGAAGAACAATGCCAACGAAACCGCCTTATCCCCGAGAAGCCAGAATTGTTACGGTAGAAAAAGGCCAGCAAGGACAGACTGTGACCTGGTATCAGCTGCGAGCCGATCATCCCAAACCAGACTCTTTGATCAGCGAACATCCTACGGCCCAGGAGGCGATGGATGCTAAAAAACGCTATGAGGATCCTGATAAAGAGTGACCGCATCAAACTGCTCGGAAGGGACTCTGAGTGCTATTGCAACGGACCTGCATCACACTTTTCACAATTCATGTTTTTCAAATAATTAGAATATTAAACAATAACAATCCATTACTGGGACTATTGGGAATCTTTACATTATGCCGTGCGCGTCTGCTGCTACGCTTTTTTGCATTTGTAGCATCGGCAAGCGCCCGCTGTGGTGCTTAGTATTTGCCCGGTAATTAACGACGAAAAAGAAAGGTGGAAGACAATGAGCGCGTCGTTGGCGATTCTGACCATCGGCATTGTACCAATGCATGAAGTTTTGCCGCTTCTGACGGAGTACATTGACGAAAATAATATTTCCCATCATAGCCTGCTGGGGAAATTAAGCCGCGAAGAGGTGATGGCGGAGTATGCGCCAGAAGCAGGCGAAGAAACTATTCTTACATTATTAAATGACAACCAGCTGGCCCACGTTTCACGCCGTAAAGTGGAGCGTGATCTACAAAGCGTGATTGAGGTACTCGATAATCAGGATTATGACGTTATTTTGCTAATGAGTACGGCCAACATTAGCAATATGACAGCGCGAAATACGATCTTCCTCGAGCCTTTGCGCATTCTCCCACCCTTGGTTTCCTCCATTGTTGAAGGTCACCAGGTCGGTGTTATTGTTCCAGTAGAAGAGCTTTTGGCCGTTCAGGCGCAAAAATGGCAAATTTTGCAGAGAACACCACTATTCTCGCTGGGAAATCCCATTCATGATTCTGAACAGAAAATCGTTGATGCCGGGAAAGAATTGCTGGTGAATGGCGCAGATGTCATCATGCTGGATTGTTTAGGATTTAATCAGCGTCATCGCGATTTACTGCAAAAAAAGCTCGATGTACCTGTTTTGCTCTCTAACGTATTGATTGCCAGGCTGGCGGCGGAATTGCTGGTGTAATTTTACGTGACAGTTAGCACCTTTGGCCCCTATAGTGAAGAAGATGTTAAACCACCTGACAGGGCCAGTTTATGCTTCAAAGTAACGAATACTTTTCCGGAAAAGTGAAATCGATCGGCTTTACCAGCAGCGATACTGGCCGCGCCAGCGTCGGTGTGATGGTTGAAGGTGAATACATGTTCAGTACTGCGGAACCCGAAGAGATGACGGTGGTCAGCGGGGCGCTGAATGTTTTGCTGCCTGGCGCTACCGACTGGCGCGTGTATGAAGCTGGTGAAGTATTTAATGTTCCCGGCCACAGCGAGTTCCATCTGCAAGTTGCCGAACCGACCTCCTATTTGTGCCGCTATCTGTAATATCGCGCCTTCCCGTCTGAATGGGAGGGCATTTTTCTGAAATATTCCTTATTTCACGAATAATAAAATCTCCATTGCTGCTAATTTTTCTATTTTCGATATATTCATAATCTATCAAGGTTGATATTAATATCAGTGAAGATTATGAATAAAATAAAAATATTGATCATCTGTATGGTTGTATTTATTGCCACCGAAAATGTTTACGCTGCAAAGTGGATCACGAGCGATGATCTTATTAAGTCAGATTTCCATATCTTGACCGCAGAAGAACGTAATGGAGTTAAAGAGGAAACCGATGATAGTATGGAAGCCTCTTATATGCTTAAAAATAACATTCGTTGGTATTATCATAATGGAGATTTATCAATACCCAGCAATTTTAGTAATAAGCATACCCTGGTGGTCAAGGGGAATTTAACCATTAATGGTGATTATGATGATTATTCGGCAGGTGATGGTCAACTCATTGTGTTGGGCAATGTGATTGTCGACAACTTTATTAATCATGATTTCGCATACGTCAAAGGTGAGATGCAAGCGAAAGGTTTAGTCTATGCTGATTATAATGATCATAACTTTGAAGTAATGAAAGGTATTACGGCTCGCGGAATTATTGTTTCAGACAAGGCGACGCAATTTGAGGTTAATAACGCTGAGTTTTATATCAACGAAGATACCAGTAATGAAAATTATGACTGGGATGCGAATATTCGAAAAGCGTATTCGCTGTTTGAGCCCGATCTCTATGAGATTACTGAAATTGAAACCGACAATGTTTTAAATGCCTATCCTGATTATGACAGTGTAGCGGCCAGTATTGTCCAGGGATTGCCGTTGTTTCGCGATAAACCTGTATCGGGGTTAAGTGAAAAATTGCAGTGGATTGAACAGGGCAAGGTCGAAAAATTTGCGGCTGGCAACGTTAAGCATGAAGATCCGCTGGTGGCGCGTTTTCTGACTCGCATGGAGAGTCTACCAACTGATGTTATGCTGCAATTGCTACAGCATCCTGATGACCAGACACGAGAATATATGGCGCAGCGTTGGCCCGCCAGGCAAATGCATTTACTCACCGCGCCGTTTATTAAAGACCAGGCAGTGGCGAAAGGACTGATTAAAAACAGCGATATTTCACCAGTAGTGAATGAAAAATTAATGTCGACGCCTGTCGAGAGCGTCCAACTCGAGCAGGCCAGACAGGATAATCTTTCTCCGGAACTCATTGCCCTATTAAGTCAGAGTCCGTTTCCGATTGTGCGTAAGACGTTAGTCAGCCAGTACGATTACGCGTGGCTGGCGCCAACATCTGTGGTGGATGAACTGATAAATAGCGATGATGATGAACTACGCGAACGAATTGCTGGTGCCGATTTGACTACACGACAAGCCGTGGCGCTGAGTAACGATCAATCACTTAAGGTCCGTGAAGCCGTAGCTCATGCCCTTGTGGAACTAAAAGTTACGCGGCTTTCTGCAAACATGAGTATTCCCGATATTGAACGTATTGCAGATCAAATGTATCTCGATAATAAAGACCATAAAAATATCGTTATGGCATTATTTATTGCTTTACCTGAAGCGCGCCAACTGTCGCTGGCAAAAGAAGATATACAATATTTACGTGAAGGTGCGCGTTATCTGACGTCAACTGAAGTGATTAACTATCTCCTGACACATCATGATAACCCCGCTGTCTGGAATGAATTAGCACACGATAAACTGCTGCCGTTGGAATACAAGAAAAAATTGTGGCAGCGCACATTGCAATTAATGATGAGCAAACGGCAAGAGGATCAGGAGCAGGCGTATGATATACAACTGGAACTGATTGATAATGGCATAGTAGATGAAGCAATGCTCAATGACGCCATCGATTTGCTACCTGATTTACCGGCTGAATATCGTTACCGGATGCGCAATCAGTTATTTGATAAAAATGATTTACCCTCAGAGATTATTGCCCGTCTTGATAAGCAATATCGCTTTAATTCTGACTGGGCGCTGTCTGTTACAGACATGACAAATAGTAATCGTAGGCAGTGTGATAGAGGATTACGTCGCTGGAATGATGATGATAGCGTTATTTTAATCGAGCTGGATAAGCTGACAGATAAGCCTGATGATGAGTTTTGGCTGGCATTACTGCAAAGTCGGCATGAACAATTACGTAAAACGGCGTTGATTAATGCGCATACGCCGACTTCCGCATTCACAGCATTGGTTACACCGCAGGATCGTCAGGGAGCGATTGCCAACCCGCAACTGCCTGCTAAGGTGAAAACGGCGTGGTTAAAAGAGGATCCGTCTTTACTGTTATTTGCCGATCATCCTGATCCACAACAATTACGTGAATTAGTTAAAACCGGATCGACACGGAAAATTCGTAGTGAAGCGCGCAATAAGCTTGAGGAATTAAAATGAGGTCACGGCCCTGGAGTAAATTACAGCGGGAAATCTATGATTTACTGACGCCGACCATCAATCTGCAAATTCACTGTACCCGTTATCCAATGCGCAGCCAAAATGGTGGAAGCACCGATTTGCCGCGTTACTGGATCACTCTGGATCAAGATGTTATCTGGGATTATCCAAAAGATTTTGTCGCGGGTAATCATGGGGTGCGAAATTTTCACGGCGAAACTTGCTGGTATCCTTACCTGACGGATATTTGTTCAATTTCTAATTTATTGCGTGAATATATTGATACACCGAAAGCGGAGCTGTTAACGAAACAGTTTGCCAGTGATAAGTGGGGGTTAGTGAATATTCTGCGTGCTGCCGACAGGCGAATCGGGACGAGGCGGTTAGATCAGTTACGGCGTAAAACACACAATATTGCAGCGTTAAAAATCATCATCCGACGTAGCGAATGATTAGATTAATGCCTGGCATGGCTTCGTACGCCGGATAAGACGCACCGAGGCGTCGCATCCGGCATTGAAGGCAAACCAGCTATTAACGTTGCGCTTCGCCGCCCAATCCTTCGATCAGGTTTTGAATTAACGCTGCCAGTTCGCCGGTCATCAGGATGAAATCGGCGTCAAAGCGTTGGGCAAAATCTTCGCGGTCGATATCTTCGTTTTGATCGCGCAGCTCGTCGCAGAACTTCAGGCGCTTGAGCGAACCATCGTCGCACATCACAAACTGAACGCGTTGCTGCCAGTCGAGCGCCAGTTTAGTCACCACTTTTCCGGCTTCAATGTGATTGGTGATCTCTTCGCTGGTCAGATCTTGTTTCTTCGCGCGGATCACGCCGCCATCTTCCAGCAGCGATTTCAGCTCGGCTTCATCAAGCAGCTGGAAGCCCTGTGCCGCGCTGCCGGAGCGTACCCATTCGGTCAGCGTCAGTTCAATCGGGTTTTCCATGCTCAATGGCACAACCGGTAACGACCCCAGGCTTTTACGCAGCAGTGCCAGCGTATCTTCCGCTTTTTTGGCGCTGGCGCAGTCCACTATGATCAAACCGTTCACCGTGTCGATCCACATCATGGTTTGGCTGAAACGGCTGAAGGCGCGAGGCAGCAGAGAGTGCAACACTTCATCTTTCAGCGAATCTTTTTCGGTTTTCTTCAGCTTACGCGCCTGTTCCGCTTCCAGTTTGGCGATTTTCGCTTCCAGCGCCTGTTTAATCACCGGAGACGGGAGGATTTTTTCTTCTTTGCGCGCGCAGATAACAATTTGACCATTGGCAACGTGCGTTAACGCATCGCTGTGTGATCCCATCGGAGGAACCCAGCCCATCTTCGCCATATCCTGGCTGCCGCATGGGGTAAATGCCATCGAGGCTAGCTGTTTTTCCATCTCTTCTGCACGCAGCGAAATCTCGCGGCTAAGACGGTAAACCATTAAATTTTTGAACCACAGCATGATAATTTCCACGGCCTTGTCGTTAAATTTAGCGGGCATGATAACGAATTGTCGGCAGCCTTGCATTGCCAATCCGGTTGTCCGTCTCTACGCTATTGATATTGAAAAAAATAAGGAGAGTACCGTGCGTATAGGTATCGATTTAGGCGGCACCAAAACTGAAGTGATTGCACTGGGCGATGCAGGGGAGCAGTTGTACCGTCATCGTCTGCCCACGCCGCGTGATGATTACCGCCAGACCATAGAAACGATCGCCGCGTTGGTAGAGATGGCAGAGCAGGCGACAGGGCAGCGTGGAACAGTGGGGATGGGGATCCCAGGCTCGATTTCACCCTATACCGGAGTGGTGAAAAATGCCAATTCAACCTGGCTTAACGGTCAGCCATTCGATAAAGACTTAAGCGCGCGGTTGCAGCGGGAAGTGCGGCTGGCAAATGACGCCAACTGTCTGGCGGTTTCGGAAGCGGTAGATGGCGCGGCAGCGGGAGCGCAGACGGTATTTGCTGTGATTATCGGCACGGGATGCGGCGCGGGCGTGGCATTCAATGGGCGGGCGCATATCGGCGGCAATGGCACGGCAGGCGAGTGGGGACACAATCCGCTACCGTGGATGGACGAAGACGAACTGCGTTATCGCGAGGAAGTCCCTTGTTATTGCGGTAAACAAGGCTGTATTGAAACCTTTATTTCGGGTACCGGATTTGCCACAGATTATCGTCGTTTAAGCGGACATGCACTGAAAGGCAGTGAAATTATTCGTCTCGTTGAAGAAAGCGATCCGGTTGCCGAGTTGGCATTGCGTCGCTATGAGCTACGACTGGCGAAGTCGCTGGCGCATGTGGTGAATATTCTCGACCCGGATGTGATTGTCCTGGGCGGAGGGATGAGCAATGTTGACCGTTTATATCAAACAGTTCCACCGCTGATTAAACAATTTGTCTTCGGTGGAGAATGTGAAACGCCGGTACGTAAGGCGAAACATGGTGATTCGAGCGGCGTACGCGGCGCCGCATGGTTATGGCCACAAGAGTAAAAAAAAACAGGCAATTGGTGCATCATGCCTGATGCGACGCTTGTCGCGTCTTATCAGGCGTACAAAATAAGCAGCCGTAGGCCGGATAAGGCGCTCGCGCCGCATCCGGCAACAAGTAACGTGCACTGTGACTGCAACCTACCCCAGTGGTTTCGCCAGCACCGGACTCTCCGCTACTTGCTGGCGCTTATAGCGACCATACAGCAGCAATGAGGACATCGCAGCAAACGAGAGCAAGGCGGCAGGCAACGCCACGTAATTATACGCCAGCCCCAGCGTCAGCATCATCCCGCCGCAATAAGCACCCACGGCGCTACCGAGGTTAAACGCTATTTGCCCACCCGCGGCACCTAATAACTCCCCACCTTTGGCATTTTGCAGTAACAATATTTGCAGCGGTGCTGAAAGGGCAAATAATCCCGCGCAACAAATAAAAGCAAAAATAAGCGACGTTGTTTTCATGCCGCCGAAGAAAAAGAGCATCAACAGTGCCAGTACAATAATAAAGTCAGTCACTGCCGCAATGCGTAGCGGCGAGTAACGTCCGGAAATCCGGCCACTTAGCATATTCCCCAGCACCATCCCCAGTCCGACCAGCATCATAATGAAGGTCATCGCCGTTTCCGAAAAACCGGAAATAAACATCATGTAAGGTTTAACGTAACTAAACCAGGCAAACACACCTGCGTTGCCAAACATCGTGGCGGCAAAAATTAACCACGGGGCCGGGCTGCGCAAAAAGTGAAATTGTTCGCGCAGCTTTCCTTTCACCTCGTCGCGAATATCCGGTACCCAAAAATAGACCGATGCCATCACCGCAATATTAAAAACAGCGATCAATAAAAAGGTGTAGCGCCAGCTAAATTCCTGACTTAAATACGTCCCCAGCGGAATGCCCAGCAGATTGGCGACCGTCATCCCGGAAACCATACCCGCCACGGCGGCGGTGACTTTGCCGGGTTGGATAATTTTCGATAACACGATCGCCCCGACGCCAAAAAATGCGCCATGCGGAAAACCGGAAACCAGGCGGCCAATGGCGAGCATCAGGTAAGACGAAGAGAGAGTAAACATGGCGTTGCCAATGACGCACAACGCCACCAGAAACAACAAGATATGTTTGAGTGAGTAGCGACTGGAAAAAAGCGCGATTATCGGCGCACCGACCACCACCCCCAGCGCATAATACGAAATCATATGCCCGGCGGCTGGAATCGAAATTCCCACATTATGCGCCAGCTCCGTGAGCACCCCCATAATGCCAAATTCAGCCATCCCCAGGCCAAATGTGCCGAGTGCCAAAGATAAAATAACTTTTTTCATACCACCATCACAACCAACAGAGCAGCTACGAATCACCGTAGCCAATAAAGTGATAGCTTGCAGGATAACGACCAGCCGGGCCAAGAGATAATTCGCCCCTCTGTATTCATTATCCTGCTGAATAGTTATTTCACCGCAAACGCGCTTTCCAGTTTACTGTAGCCCAGTCCGTTGATCTTCTTCACTTTAATCTGCACCGGAATACGCTCTTTCATCGCTTCAACGTGGCTAATCACCCCGATGGTTTTACCACTGGCGTTCAGGGCATCCAGTGCGTCAAGGGCGGTATCCAGCGTTTCGCTATCCAGCGTGCCGAAACCTTCATCGAGGAACAGCGAGTCAATACGCGTTTTATGGCTGACCAGATCCGAAAGCGCCAGCGCCAGAGCCAGGCTCACGAGGAAACTTTCGCCGCCGGAAAGCGTACGGGTATCGCGTACCGCATCTGCCTGCCAGGTATCGACAACTTCGACCTCCAGCGCCTCGCTGGCTTTACGCTGTAACAGGTAGCGACCGTGCAGCCGGGTAAGTTGCTGGTTAGCCAGATGGACCAGATTGTCCAGCGTCAGCCCCTGAGCGAATTTACGGAATTTATCGCCCTCTTTGGAGCCAATCAGCGAATTAAGATATCCCCAGTCCTCAACCTGCTGCGTCGTCTGTGCAATTTGCTGCATTAAGGTTTGTTGTTGCTGACGGTTGTCTGCATCCTGCTTCAGCTGCTGGCGAATTTCCCCCTGGCGAGTGGTGTTTTCACGCAACTTTTGGTGAGTTTGCGCTAACTCTTGCTGAATCTGTTCCACCGTCACCGTGAGATCCAGTCCGCCAGGTCGGTGTTGCTGATGCTGTGCCAGTGTTTCAGCTGTCTGAGTGGCCAGCGCTTGTGCCTGACGACGCTGGTTTTCCAGATTCTGTTTCAGCTGTTCCAGCTGAGTTAGCGTCTGCTCATCCATTAACGCCGCAAGAAATGCCTGCTGATCGTCAAAAATGCTGTCCTGTAGCGCGGTGTCAAACTGCGCCTGAACTTTTTGCAGACTTTGTGCTGCCAGAACCTCCTGTTGCTGCAACGTTTGCTGCTGGCTTTGCAACGCGAGGCATTGTTCGTGAACTTGCCGCCAGTTTTCCAGCGCCACAGTTTCTTCGCTGTGCGGGAGTTCATCATTTTGCGGCAACGTTTCCAGAATCGGCGTCAGCTGCTGAATACGGTTTTGCAGCGCGGTTAATTCGTTCTGGCGTTGCTGCCAGCTCTGCGCTTCTTGCTGACGTGTCGCCAACCAGCTCTCTTCTTCATCTTCCTGTGGCAATGTCAGTGCATAACCCGCCAATGCTGTTAAGAGTTGCTGCTGGCGTTGTTCAATTTGCTGTTGATACTGGATAATTTGCTGATTATGCGCGGCAATCTGACCTTGTAATTCATACCGTTGGCTGAGTAACCGCAGCTGGCGTTCGTGCTCATCTTGTGCATCTAGCCACGGTTGAATATCGTCCTGTGGCTGCAAGGTGATATTGAGGCTGGCCGTGACGGCTTGCCATTGTTGAGTAAGTGCTTGCTCATCTTGCCGGAGGCTTTGCGCTTCGTTTTCATCACGCTGAAGCTGCTTCGTTAATGCATCCAGTTGCCCGCGCAGCGCCGCGCCTTCTTCGCCGAGCTTTTTCACTTCGTTTTCCAGCGTTAATAGCCGGGCCTGATTAACGCCAGGCTCCAGCGCCTGATACGCCTCGACCGCCGGGTGGCTGGTGGAACCACAAAGTGGGCAGGGCTGACCCGCCTGTAACTGTGCACGTTGAGCTTCCAGCGTTTTGATGCGCGCTTCCTGCTCGCAAATGGTTTTCACATCGGCAAGTTGTTGCGTTTTTTCTTTATAACGCTGGCGCATTTCGTTAAGTGCGGCGTTACGTTGCGTCTGTTCCAGAGTGACATACTGGATAGCGACCTGTAACTGCGCCAGACGTTTTTGTTGGGGAACAATCTGCCCATGCAGCGCAACCAGGCGTTGACGCAGTGGGCGTTGCTCAGCATATTGCGCCTGGGCGCTAGCAACTTCATCGGCGGTTAACGTCAACGTGATCGCCGCAAGCGCATTAAGTTTTTGCTCAGAATGGGTTAACTGTTGCTGCCATTGCCGCAGATGCTCGCGATCGCTGGTTTGTTGGGAGAACTGCGCACGCCAACCTGCCAGTTCGTTGTTCCACTGACGGAAGCGATCGTGTTCCTGTAACCAGGCATTCAGGCTTTGTTGCTGCTGCTGTAATTCTGCTGACTGCTTCGCCGCGTGGTAGCGAATGCTCGCGCGAAGCGCCATTGTGCTCTGTAAGCGAGTATTTACTTCTTCAATCTGCTGGCGAGTATGCGCCAGCGCCGCGCTGTGTTCTGCGATGCGTTCCCAGTGCGGACGAAGATTTCGTGCCGGTTGCGCCAGACTGAGGGCCGCCAGTTGCGGTTGTGCTTTTTCTTCCTCGGCTAACGCCTGTTGCAGTGCCTGCTGACGGCGACTGGCTTCCTGCTGCAACTCGTCCTTACGCGTTAACCAGTTAAGTGATTGTTGTTCTTGCTGCTGCGCAGTGAGTAACCGTTTCTCTTCGTCAGTGAGTACCTGCAAACTATCTGTAAGCGATTGCAGCTGTTCTGGCGCTAATAATGCAACGCCGCTGGCCTGCGCTTGCAGTTTCTCCAGCTCAGTACGGGCCGATTTATGCTGTTCAAAAACCATCGCCGAGATTTGCCCGTAGATTTCGGTGCCGGTTAACTCCTCGAGCAATTCCGCGCGTTCTTTTGGTTTGGCATTCAGGAAGGCAGCAAATTGCCCTTGTGAAAGCAGCATCGAACGGGTGAAGCGCCCGTAATCAAGCCCGGTTAACGTCGCCGTCAGTTCCAGCTTATCTTTCACTTTGTCGGCGAGAATTTTGCCGTCTGCGCAGCGCGCCAGCTCTACGCGTGGCACCTGCAAATTACCGTCCGGCTGGTTACGCGCCCGATTCTGGCTCCAGAACGCGCGATACGCTTCACCTTTCACTTCAAATTCCACTTCCGCCAGACATTCGGCGGTATCGCGGGTCATGAGATCATTTTGTGATTGCGAAACGTTAGAGAGGCGCGGGGTTTCGTGATACAGCGCCAGGCAAATGGCATCGAGTAGGGTCGTTTTTCCCGCACCTGTTGGGCCGGTAATGGCAAACAGCCCGTTGCTGGCGAACGGCTCGCGGGTGAAATCAATCTTCCATTCGCCTTTTAATGAGTTCAGGTTTTTCAGGCGCAGGCTGAGAATTTTCATGCTTCGTGTTCTCCGGCGAGGGTCTGCAACGTCGTGGCGAAAAGATTCTGTAGACGTTGCTGCTGCGATTCATCCAGTTCTTCCTGTGCCAGACGGCGATTGAACACCTCTTCGACGCTGAGTTCGCTGAGGGTTTCACGCTGTTGGCTGGCTAACACACGCTCGCGCTGTTCACGACTCCGGCGTACCAGCAATACTTCGACAGGTAATGATTCGGTTAATGCCTGGATTTTGCGCTGAATATCATGCAGATACTCATCGGTAGTGATTTCGATATCCAGCCAGACAGGTGGCTCTTGTGATACATCGCGCCACTGTTCCAGCTGTTCGGTAATCGACGCCAGATCGCCTTTCAGCACCGCCATGGGTTGCGTTACCGGTACGTTCAGATTTTCCACGCTCTCTAATTTGCCGTTTGAAAATGTCACCAGATGGACATATTTACTCTTACCGCATTCATCAAAACTCAGTGGAATGGGGGAGCCGCAATAGCGAACATGTTCCATGCCGCCAATAATCTGCGCGCGGTGAATATGCCCGAGCGCGATGTAGTCGGCTGGCGGAAAGTTTTGTGCCGGAAACGCGTCCAGCGTGCCAATATAGATGTCACGCACGGCGTCACTTTTACTGGCGCCCACGGTCGTTAAATGTCCCGTGGCGATGATGGGCAGAGGCTGATCGCCGCGCAGCTTGCAGGCATCGGCATAGTGTTGTTGATAATAATCAGTAATAGCTGCCAGCAAATGCTGCTGTTTTTCAATACCGTTAAGTCCCGCCTGGCTGGTAATAATGTCACGCGGGCGTAAAAAAGGAATGGGGCACAGCACTGCGCCTGGCGTCCCGTCGCGACGAGGCAAGATTTGCGGCGCATGTCCGGCGCTGGCGACCACGGTAGTATTGAGGAACGCCATGATATCGCGCGATTCATTCAGCGTGGCGACCGAATCATGGTTTCCCGCCAGTACCACCAGATGACAGCCAGTTTGCTGTAAATTGACAACAAAACGGTTGTATAACGTGCGGGCGTAACTGGGCGGTGAGCCGGTATCGAAAACATCACCGGCAACAATAATCGCATCCACCTGATGGGTTTGTGCTGTCTCCAGCAGCCAGTCAAGAAAAGCCTGATGCTCAGCTTCGCGGCTTTTACTGTAGAAGTTCTGGCCGAGATGCCAGTCTGAAGTGTGAAGGATGCGCATAACGGTTCCCTGGCGAAAAAGCATGGGCGCGATTATACCCAAACAGATGTGCCATTTGCTTTTTTCTGCGCCACGGAAATCAATAACCTGAAGATATGTGCGACGAGCTTTTCATAAATCTGTCATAAATCTGACGCATAATGACGTCGCATTAATGATCGCAATCTATTTATTACAACAGGGCAAATCATGGCGAGACGTATTCTGGTCGTAGAAGATGAAGCTCCAATTCGCGAAATGGTCTGCTTCGTGCTCGAGCAAAATGGCTTCCAGCCGGTCGAAGCGGAAGATTATGACAGTGCTGTGAACCAACTGAATGAACCCTGGCCGGATTTAATTCTCCTCGACTGGATGTTACCCGGCGGCTCCGGTATCCAGTTCATCAAACATCTCAAGCGTGAGTCGATGACCCGTGATATTCCGGTTGTGATGTTGACCGCCAGAGGGGAAGAAGAAGATCGCGTGCGCGGCCTTGAAACCGGTGCGGATGACTATATCACCAAGCCGTTTTCGCCGAAGGAGCTGGTGGCGCGAATCAAAGCGGTAATGCGCCGTATATCGCCGATGGCGGTGGAAGAGGTGATTGAGATGCAGGGGCTAAGTCTCGACCCGACATCTCACCGGGTGATGGCGGGCGAAGAACCGCTGGAGATGGGGCCGACTGAATTTAAACTGCTGCACTTTTTTATGACGCATCCCGAGCGCGTGTACAGTCGCGAGCAACTGTTAAACCACGTCTGGGGAACCAACGTATATGTAGAAGACCGCACGGTCGATGTCCACATTCGCCGCCTGCGTAAAGCACTGGAACCCGGCGGGCATGACCGCATGGTGCAGACCGTGCGCGGTACAGGATATCGTTTTTCAACCCGCTTTTAACGCCTTGCTCATCGGACGCAGAGCAGGGCTTATGATTTCTTAACTGGAGTATCTTACGTGCTGGAACGGCTGTCGTGGAAAAGGCTGGTGCTGGAGCTGCTACTTTGCTGCCTCCCGGCTTTCATCCTGGGTGCATTTTTTGGTTACCTGCCCTGGTTTTTGCTGGCATCGGTAACAGGACTGCTTATCTGGCATTTCTGGAATTTATTGCGCCTTTCATGGTGGCTGTGGGTGGATCGCAGTATGACCCCGCCACCGGGGCGTGGTAGCTGGGAACCGCTGCTGTACGGTTTACACCAGATGCAACTGCGTAATAAAAAACGCCGCCGCGAGCTGGGTAATCTTATCAAACGCTTTCGTAGCGGCGCGGAGTCGCTACCCGATGCGGTGGTGCTGACCACGGAAGAGGGCGGTATTTTCTGGTGTAACGGTCTGGCGCAACAAATTCTTGGTCTGCGCTGGCCGGAAGATAACGGGCAGAACATCCTTAACCTGCTGCGTTATCCGGAGTTTACGCAATATCTGAAAACGCGTGATTTTTCTCGCCCGCTCAATCTGGTGCTCAACACCGGGCGGCATCTGGAAATTCGTGTCATGCCTTATACCCATAAACAGTTGCTGATGGTGGCGCGAGATGTCACGCAAATGCATCAACTGGAAGGGGCGCGACGCAACTTTTTTGCCAACGTAAGCCATGAGTTACGCACGCCATTGACCGTGTTACAGGGTTACCTGGAGATGATGGATGAGCAGCCGCTGGAAGGCGCGGTACGCGAAAAAGCGTTGCACACCATGCGTGAGCAGACTCAGCGGATGGAAGGGCTGGTGAAGCAGTTACTGACCTTGTCGAAAATTGAAGCCGCGCCGACGCAGTTGCTGAATGAGAAGGTTGATGTGCCGATGATGCTGCGCGTCGTTGAGCGTGAAGCTCAGACGCTGAGCCAGCAAAAACAGACATTTACCTTTGAGATTGATAACGGCCTCAAAGTGTCTGGCAGCGAAGACCAGTTACGCAGTGCGATTTCGAATCTGGTCTATAACGCCGTGAATCATACGCCGGAAGGTACGCATATCACCGTACGCTGGCAGCGAGTGCCGCACGGTGCCGAATTTAGTGTTGAAGATAATGGACCGGGCATCGCACCGGAGCATATTCCGCGCCTGACCGAGCGTTTTTATCGCGTTGATAAAGCGCGTTCCCGACAAACTGGCGGTAGCGGGTTGGGGTTAGCGATCGTGAAGCATGCGGTAAATCATCATGAAAGCCGGCTCAGTATTGAAAGTACGGTGGGCAAAGGTACGCGTTTCAGTTTTGTTCTGCCGGAACGTTTAATTGCCAAAAATAGCGATTAATCCGCCTTTGTCATTTTTTGTTGCCATAAGCCAGCCGATGCTGGCTTTTTTTCTTTGCAGTCAAAAAACGGGCGCTGAATTTTACAATGTATGGTGATTTTTTGTTCGCATGATAAGCCATATCTTTTTCACGGAAATAGTGTTTTATACTGGTTTGTGATTTCTTATCGTTATATCCCTCTGGTTTTTAGATCCCTCCTTGCTTTAAAACGTTATAAGCGTTTAAATTGCGCTTCAGGTGCTGTCATACTGACTGCATTCACGCGGTAAATCGAAAAACTATTCTTCGCCGCGCCTGGTTGGGAGTATTTCCCGCTAAAATTGTTTAAATATACCGCTGTATCATCCCCAGGGATTGGCACAAAATTTAACGTTACAACACCACATCCACAGGCAGTATGATTTATGACCCATCAGTTAAGATCGCGCGATATCATCGCTCTGGGCTTTATGACATTTGCGTTGTTCGTTGGCGCAGGTAACATTATTTTCCCTCCTATGGTCGGCTTGCAGGCAGGCGAACACGTCTGGACTGCGGCATTCGGCTTCCTCATTACTGCCGTTGGTCTGCCGGTATTAACGGTAGTGGCGCTGGCGAAAGTTGGCGGCGGCGTTGACAGTCTGAGCACACCAATCGGTAAAGTCGCAGGCGTGCTGTTGGCAACAGTCTGCTACCTGGCGGTAGGGCCGCTGTTTGCAACACCGCGTACGGCAACAGTCTCCTTTGAAGTGGGCATTGCGCCGCTGACGGGTGACTCCGCACTGCCGCTGTTTATCTACAGCCTGGTCTATTTCGCTATCGTTATTCTGGTTTCGCTCTATCCGGGCAAGCTGCTGGATACCGTGGGCAACTTCCTTGCGCCGCTGAAAATTATCGCGCTGGTCATCCTGTCTGTTGCTGCGATTGTCTGGCCTGCGGGTTCTATCAGCACGGCAACTGAGGCTTATCAAAACGCTGCGTTTTCTAACGGCTTCGTTAACGGCTATCTGACCATGGATACGCTGGGCGCGATGGTGTTTGGTATCGTTATTGTTAACGCGGCGCGTTCTCGCGGCGTTACTGAAGCGCGTCTGCTGACCCGTTATACCGTCTGGGCTGGCCTGATGGCGGGTGTTGGTCTGACTCTGCTGTACCTGGCGCTGTTCCGTCTGGGTTCAGACAGCGCGTCGCTGGTTGATCAATCCGCGAACGGTGCCGCTATTCTGCATGCTTACGTTCAGCACACCTTTGGCGGCGGCGGTAGCTTCCTGCTGGCGGCGTTAATCTTCATCGCTTGTCTGGTAACGGCGGTTGGCCTGACCTGCGCTTGTGCGGAATTCTTCGCTCAATACATCCCGCTCTCATACCGTACGCTGGTGTTTATCCTCGGCGGCTTCTCGATGGTGGTCTCTAATCTGGGCTTAAGCCAGCTGATTCAGATCTCTGTACCGGTGCTGACTGCCATTTATCCGCCGTGTATCGCACTGGTTGTATTAAGTTTTACACGCTCATGGTGGCATAATTCGTCCCGCGTGATTGCTCCGCCGATGTTTATCAGCCTGCTTTTTGGTATTCTCGACGGGATCAAAGCATCTGCATTCAGCGATATTTTACCGTCCTGGGCGCAGCGTTTACCGCTGGCCGAACAAGGTCTGGCGTGGTTAATGCCAACGGTGGTGATGGTGGTTCTGGCCATTATCTGGGATCGCGCAGCAGGTCGTCAGGTGACCTCCAGCGCCCACTAAATCACTGTAAATTTGTTTTAACCACGGGGCTGCGATGCCCCGTGGTTTTTTTATTGTGTTGATGGGTTAGGAATTGATGGAAAGTAAGAACAAGCTAAAGCGTGGGCTAAGTACCCGACACATACGCTTTATGGCACTGGGTTCAGCAATTGGCACCGGGTTGTTTTACGGTTCGGCGGACGCCATCAAAATGGCCGGACCGAGCGTGTTGTTGGCCTATATTATCGGTGGTGTCGCGGCATATATCATTATGCGTGCGCTGGGAGAAATGTCGGTACATAACCCGGCCGCCAGCTCTTTCTCGCGTTATGCGCAAGAAAACCTTGGCCCGCTGGCAGGTTATATCACCGGCTGGACCTACTGCTTTGAAATCCTTATTGTCGCCATCGCCGATGTGACCGCTTTCGGTATCTATATGGGCGTCTGGTTCCCGACGGTGCCGCACTGGATATGGGTGTTGAGCGTGGTGCTGATTATCTGCGCCATTAACCTGATGAGCGTGAAAGTCTTTGGTGAGCTGGAGTTCTGGTTCTCGTTCTTTAAAGTCGCCACCATTATCATCATGATCGTTGCTGGTTTCGGTATCATCATTTGGGGGATTGGCAACGGCGGGCAACCGACCGGTATCCATAACCTGTGGAGCAACGGCGGCTTCTTCAGTAACGGCTGGCTTGGCATGGTGATGTCGTTGCAAATGGTGATGTTTGCCTACGGTGGTATTGAAATTATTGGTATTACCGCCGGTGAAGCGAAAGAGCCGGAGAAGTCTATTCCGCGCGCGATTAACTCAGTGCCGATGCGTATTCTGGTGTTCTATGTTGGTACGCTGTTCGTCATTATGTCTATCTATCCGTGGAATCAGGTTGGTACTGCTGGTAGCCCGTTCGTGCTGACGTTCCAGCATTTGGGGATTACCTTTGCCGCCAGCATTCTTAACTTCGTTGTGCTGACAGCCTCTTTGTCGGCAATTAACAGCGACGTGTTTGGCGTAGGCCGTATGTTGCACGGCATGGCAGAGCAGGGCAGTGCGCCGAAAATTTTCAGCAAAACGTCGCGTCGCGGTATTCCGTGGGTCACGGTGCTGGTCATGACTACCGCGCTGCTGTTTGCGGTGTATCTGAACTACATCATGCCGGAAAACGTCTTCCTGGTGATTGCCTCGCTGGCGACCTTCGCTACCGTGTGGGTGTGGATTATGATCCTGCTGTCGCAGATTGCCTTCCGTCGCCGCCTGCCGCCAGAAGAAGTTAAAGCGCTGAAATTTAAAGTTCCTGGCGGGGTGGCAACGACCATCACTGGGCTGGTTTTCCTGCTCTTTATCATCGGACTGATTGGTTATCACCCTGAAACGCGTATCTCTCTGTACGTTGGTTTTGCGTGGATTGTGGTGCTGTTGATTGGCTGGATGTTTAAACGCCGCCACGATCGCCAGTTGGCAGAAAACCACTAATTCCTGCCTTTTGTCGCCGGATCAGGAGCAAAACCTGATCCGGCTATTCCGAAAATTATCCGCCCCCGTTCTCCTCCCCCAAATATCCTTCAGATGATGAGTGATCCTGCATTAGGCTATGGCAAGGTGAACACATTTTCATCACAGGGGAATTATGATGTTAAATGCATGGCACCTGCCGGTGCCCCCATTTGTTAAACAAAGCAAAGATCAACTGCTCATTACACTGTGGCTGACGGGCGAAGAGCCGCCACAGCGCATTATGTTGCGCATGGAAAACGATAACGAAGAAACATCAATACCGATGCATAAACAGCGCAGCCAGCCGCAGCCAGGCGTGACGGCGTGGCGGGGAGCGCTCTCTCTCGCCACCGGGCAACCACGGCGGCGCTACAGTTTCAAATTGCTGTGGCACGATCGCCAGCGTTGGTTTACGCCGCAAGGTTTCAGCCCAATACCACCAGCACGGCTGGAACAGTTTGCCGTCGATGTGCCAGATATCGGGCCACAATGGGCGGCGGATCAGATTTTTTATCAGATCTTCCCGGATCGTTTTGCCCGGAGTCTGCCTCGTAATGCCGATCAGGATCATGTCTATTATCATCACGCCGCCGGGCGGAAAATCATATTACGTGACTGGGATGAACCGGTCACGGCACAGGCGGGCGGATCAACGTTCTATGGCGGCGATCTGGACGGGATAAGCGAAAAACTGCCGTACCTGAAAAAACTCGGCGTGACGGCGCTGTATCTTAATCCGGTGTTTAGAGCACCCAGCGTGCACAAATACGATACCGAAGATTATCGCCACGTCGATCCGCAGTTTGGCGGCGACGGGGCGTTGCTGCGTTTGAGACACAACACGCAGCAGCAAGGAATGCGCCTGATGCTGGACGGCGTGTTTAACCACAGTGGCGATTCTCATGCCTGGTTTGACAGGCACAATCGCGGGACGGGCGGCGCTTGCCATAACCCCGAATCGCCCTGGCGCGACTGGTACTCGTTTCGCGATGACGGCACGGCGCTCGATTGGCTGGGCTATGCCAGCCTGCCAAAACTGGATTATCAGTCGGAAAGTCTGGTGAATGAAATTTATCGCGGTGAAGACAGCATTGTCCGTCACTGGCTGAAAGCGCCGTGGAATATGGACGGCTGGCGGCTGGATGTGGTGCATATGCTGGGGGAAGCAGGCGGGGCGCGCAATAATTTGCAGCATGTCGCTGGCATCACTGAGGCGGCGAAAGAAACCCAGCCAGAAGCGTACATTGTCGGTGAATATTTTGGCGATGCGCGGCAATGGTTACAGGCCGATGTGGAAGATGCATCGATGAACTATCGGGGCTTTACTTTTCCGCTGTGGGGCTTTCTCGCTAATACCGATGTCTCTTACGATCCGCAGCAGATTGACGCTCAAATCTGTATAACCTGGATGGACAATTACCGTGCCGGGCTTTCTCATCAACAGCAACTGCGTATGTTTAACCAGCTCGATAGTCACGATACCGCGCGATTTAAAACGTTACTCGGACGGGATGTTGCGCGTCTGCCACTGGCGGTCGTCTGGCTGTTCACCTGGCCTGGCGTGCCGTGTATTTATTATGGCGATGAAGTGGGGCTGGACGGCAATAACGATCCATTTTGTCGTAAACCGTTTCCCTGGGACCCGGAAAAACAAGATACGGAGCTATTCGCGCTGTACCAGCGAATGATTGCGCTGCGTAAGAAGAGCCTGGCATTGCGTCGTGGCGGCTGTCAGGTGTTGTATGCGGAAGATAACGTGGTGGTGTTTGTGCGTGTGCTCAATCAGCAGCGTGTGCTAGTGGCAATCAACCGTGGTGAAGCGTGTGAAGTGGTGCTACCCGCATCGCCGTTGCTTAATGTCGCGCAATGGCAATGCAAAGAAGGGAACGGACAACGGGTCGATGAGATCCTGACGTTGCCCGCGATATCAGCCACGGTGTGGATGAATTAATACCCTACAACGCTTTGCGTGACGCCTGCTCCATCATCCGCGGATAAAATTGCCAGAAGCGGGTTTCAAGGGCGTCGTAATGGGTGTCTAAATCGTACCAGGAGTCACGCAGAGCATCCAGACGTGGGCGACGGCTTGCCATGCCGTTTAACACGCTCTGGATGAAATCCATATCGCGATAGCGCACCAGCCATTGCTCTGACCATAAGTAATTATTCAGATTGATAAAGCGCGGCGGTGAGTCCGGCAAAATCGTCATCACTTGTTCGCGGGCATAACAGACAAATTCCTGTAGCGGAAAGTCCGGCGACAGCTGCGACCAGTGGCGGGAAAGAAAGTGATCCCACATTACATCCAGCGTAATAGGCGCAACGCGGCGAGTTTCGTTGCGAAACCACTCCCGCGCTTCGCGGACTTCCGGCAGATTGTCGGTTAACACATCGATACGCCGATGCATATGAATACCTGCAACCACGTCGGGCGGAAAACTTTCGTCAGGATTTCCGCGAACAAAATCAGCCAGTAAATTGCCGGAAAGCGAGCTTTCAGCGAGATGGGCTAAATGCAGGTGAGCTAAAAAATTCATCGATTATATTCTATCCAAAGGGGGGTAAAGGTTGCAGGGAGAGCGCCCCGGCACTAGACTACCCGCCTCTTATTTTAGTCTGAGTCAGTGTCATGCGCGTTACCGATTTCTCCTTTGAATTGCCCGAATCCCTGATTGCCCACTATCCCATGCCTGAACGCAGTAGCTGTCGTTTACTGTCGCTGGACGGGCCGACGGGCGCGCTGACGCACGGTACTTTCACCGATTTACTCGACAAGCTCAACCCCGGCGATCTTCTGGTTTTTAACAATACCCGCGTGATCCCGGCGCGTCTGTTTGGGCGAAAAGCTAGCGGCGGTAAAATTGAAGTGCTGGTTGAGCGGATGCTCGACGACAAACGCATTCTCGCGCATATTCGCGCCTCGAAAGCGCCAAAACCGGGCGCGGAGCTACTGCTGGGCGATGATGAAAGCATCAAAGCAACAATGACCGCTCGTCACGGCGCGCTGTTTGAAGTCGAATTTAACGATGAGCGCTCGGTGCTGGATATTCTCAACAGCATCGGCCATATGCCACTGCCGCCGTACATCGACCGTCCGGACGAAGATGCAGACCGCGAACTTTATCAAACGGTTTATAGCGAAAAACCAGGCGCGGTAGCAGCACCGACCGCCGGACTGCACTTTGACGAACCGCTGCTGGAAAAATTACGCGCCAAAGGCGTAGAGATGGCATTCGTGACCCTGCATGTGGGGGCGGGTACCTTCCAGCCGGTACGCGTCGACACCATTGAAGACCACATCATGCACTCGGAATATGCAGAAGTGCCGCAGGATGTGGTTGACGCAGTGCTGGCTGCGAAAGCGCGTGGTAACCGGGTGATTGCGGTTGGCACCACCTCTGTTCGCTCGCTTGAGAGCGCGGCCCAGGCGGCGAAAAACGATCTGATTGAACCGTTTTTCGATGATACACAAATCTTTATCTATCCCGGCTTCCAGTACAAAGTAGTCGATGCGCTGGTGACTAACTTCCATCTGCCAGAGTCAACGCTGATTATGCTGGTTTCCGCATTTGCCGGTTATCAACACACCATGAACGCCTATAAAGCGGCGGTAGAAGAGAAATATCGCTTTTTTAGTTACGGTGATGCGATGTTTATCACGTACAATCCGCAGGCAATTAATGAGCGCGTCGGGGAGTAATTCCGCGGCGCTGGTTTAAACGTTGGACTGTTTTTCTGACGTAGTGGAGAAAAAATGAAATTTGAACTGGACACCACCGACGGTCGCGCACGCCGTGGCCGCCTGGTCTTCGATCGTGGCGTAGTGGAAACGCCTTGTTTTATGCCTGTTGGCACCTACGGCACCGTAAAAGGGATGACGCCGGAAGAAGTTGAAGCCACTGGCGCGCAAATTATTCTGGGTAACACCTTCCACCTGTGGCTGCGCCCGGGTCAGGAAATCATGAAACTGCATGGCGATCTGCACGATTTCATGCAGTGGAAAGGCCCGATCCTTACCGACTCCGGCGGCTTCCAGGTCTTCAGTCTTGGCGATATCCGTAAAATCACCGAACAGGGCGTGCACTTCCGTAACCCCATCAACGGCGACCCGATTTTCCTCGATCCCGAAAAATCGATGGAGATTCAATACGATCTTGGCTCAGACATCGTCATGATTTTTGACGAGTGTACGCCGTATCCTGCTGACTGGGATTACGCGAAGCGCTCTATGGAGATGTCGCTGCGTTGGGCGAAGCGTAGCCGCGAGCGTTTTGACAGCCTCGGCAACAAAAATGCGCTCTTTGGTATCATTCAGGGCAGCGTTTACGAAGATTTACGTGATATCTCTGTTAAAGGTCTGGTAGATATCGGTTTTGATGGCTACGCTGTCGGCGGTCTGGCAGTGGGTGAGCCGAAAGCAGATATGCACCGTATCCTGGAGCATGTGTGCCCGCAAATTCCGGCAGACAAACCACGTTACCTGATGGGCGTTGGTAAACCGGAAGACCTGGTTGAAGGCGTGCGCCGCGGTATAGATATGTTTGACTGCGTAATGCCAACACGTAATGCGCGTAACGGTCATCTGTTCGTGACCGATGGCGTGGTGAAAATCCGCAATGCGAAGTATAAGAGCGACACTGGCCCGCTCGATCCTGAGTGTGATTGCTACACCTGTCGCAATTATTCACGTGCCTACTTGCATCATCTCGACCGTTGCAACGAAATATTAGGCGCGCGACTCAACACCATTCATAACCTTCGTTACTACCAGCGTTTGATGGCGGGTTTACGCAAGGCTATTGAAGAGGGTAAATTAGAGAGCTTCGTAGCTGATTTTTACCAGCGTCAGGGGCGAGAAGTACCACCTTTGAACGTTGATTAATATTAATAATGAGGGAAATTTAATGAGCTTTTTTATTTCTGATGCGGTAGCGGCAACGGGTGCTCCGGCACAAGGTAGCCCGATGTCTTTGATTTTGATGCTGGTGGTATTCGGTCTGATTTTCTATTTCATGATCCTGCGCCCACAGCAGAAGCGCACCAAAGAACACAAAAAGCTGATGGACTCCATCGCGAAAGGTGATGAAGTGCTGACGAACGGTGGCCTGGTCGGTCGCGTAACCAAAGTAGCAGAAAACGGCTACATTGCTATCGCGCTGAATGACACCACTGAAGTAGTTATTAAACGTGACTTCGTAGCCGCCGTTCTGCCGAAAGGCACCATGAAGGCGCTGTAATTAAAATTTTTCCCTAAGGGAATTGCCGTGTTAAACCGTTATCCTTTGTGGAAGTACGTCATGCTGATCGTGGTGATTGTCATCGGTCTGCTGTATGCGCTTCCCAACCTGTTTGGTGAGGATCCGGCTGTTCAGATCACTGGCGCGCGCGGAGTCGCCGCCAGTGAGCAAACGCTGATCCAGGTCCAGAAAACGTTACAAGAAGAAAAAATAACTGCTAAGTCTGTGGCACTGGAAGAGGGCGCTATTCTTGCGCGCTTCGACTCCACTGACACCCAGCTACGCGCCCGTGAAGCATTAATGGGCATTCTGGGTGACAAATATGTCGTGGCGCTTAACCTTGCCCCGGCCACGCCGCGCTGGCTGGCAGCTATTCACGCTGAGCCGATGAAGCTCGGTCTTGACTTGCGTGGCGGCGTTCACTTCCTGATGGAAGTGGATATGGACACTGCGCTTGGCAAACTCCAGGAACAAAATATCGATAGCCTGCGCAGCGATCTGCGTGAAAAAGGCATCCCGTATACCACTGTTCGTAAAGAAAATAATTACGGTCTGAGCATCACTTTCCGCGATGGCAACGCCCGTGATGAAGCCATTGCATATCTGAGCAAGCGTCATCCCGATCTGGTCATTAGCAGCCAGGGTAGCAACCAGCTGCGTGCGGTCATGAGCGATGCGCGTCTCAGTGAAGCGCGTGAATATGCGGTGCAGCAGAACATTAACATCCTGCGTAACCGTGTAAACCAGCTTGGTGTGGCGGAGCCTGTAGTACAACGTCAGGGGGCAGACCGCATTGTCGTTGAGCTGCCTGGTATTCAGGATACCGCTCGCGCGAAAGAGATTCTTGGCGCTACCGCGACGCTGGAATTCCGTCTGGTGAATACCAACGTTGACCAGGCTGCTGCTGCATCTGGACGCGTACCGGGCGACTCTGAAGTGAAACAGACCCGCGAAGGTCAGCCGGTTGTGCTGTACAAACGCGTGATTCTGACCGGTGACCATATCACCGATTCCACTTCCAGCCAGGACGAATACAACCAGCCGCAGGTTAACATCTCGCTCGACAGCGCAGGTGGTAACATCATGTCTAACTTCACTAAGGACAACATCGGCAAACCGATGGCGACCCTGTTTGTGGAGTATAAAGACAGCGGTAAGAAAGATGCTAATGGTCGTGCGGTTCTGGTGAAACAGGAAGAGGTGATTAACATCGCGAATATCCAGTCTCGTCTGGGTAACAGCTTCCGTATCACTGGTATCAACAACCCGAACGAAGCGCGTCAGCTGTCGCTGCTGCTGCGTGCCGGTGCGTTGATTGCACCGATTCAGATTGTTGAAGAACGTACCATTGGTCCGACCCTGGGTATGCAGAACATTGAACAGGGGCTGGAGGCATGTCTCGCCGGTCTGCTGGTTTCTATTCTGTTCATGATCATCTTCTATAAGAAGTTTGGTCTGATTGCGACCAGTGCTCTGATTGCGAACTTGATCTTGATTGTCGGCATTATGTCGCTGCTGCCTGGCGCGACGCTGAGTATGCCGGGGATCGCGGGTATCGTCTTAACCCTTGCGGTAGCGGTCGATGCGAACGTACTGATCAACGAACGTATTAAAGAAGAGTTAAGCAACGGGCGTACTGTTCAGCAGGCAATTGATGAAGGTTATCGTGGCGCGTTCAGTTCCATCTTCGATGCGAACATCACCACGCTGATTAAAGTCATCATCCTGTACGCAGTGGGTACCGGGGCAATTAAAGGGTTCGCGATTACTACCGGTATCGGTGTGGCGACGTCGATGTTTACCGCGATTGTCGGTACGCGTGCCATCGTAAACCTGCTATATGGCGGCAAGCGCGTCAAGAAGCTGTCAATCTGAGGAGTGCGATGTGGCACAGGAATATACTGTTGAACAACTAAACCACGGCCGTAAAGTCTATGACTTTATGCGCTGGGACTACTGGGCTTTCGGCATCTCTGGTCTGCTGTTAATCGCCGCGATCGTCATTATGGGCGTGCGCGGTTTTAACTGGGGGCTGGATTTCACCGGTGGTACGGTTATTGAAATTACGCTTGAAAAACCGGCTGAAATCGATGTAATGCGTGATGCATTGCAGAAAGCGGGCTTTGAAGAGCCGATGCTGCAAAACTTCGGTAGCAGCCACGACATCATGGTCCGCATGCCGCCAGCTGAAGGCGAAACCGGTGGTCAGGTGCTGGGCAGCAAAGTTCTGAAGGTGATTAACGAAGCTACCAATCAGAACGCGGCGGTGAAGCGTATTGAGTTCGTCGGTCCGAGCGTAGGGGCAGACCTTGCGCAAACCGGTGCGATGGCGCTGATGGCGGCACTGCTGTCTATCCTTGTATATGTCGGTTTCCGCTTTGAGTGGCGACTGGCGGCAGGGGTAGTAATCGCGCTGGCGCACGACGTTATCATTACACTGGGTATTTTGTCGTTATTCCATATCGAGATTGACCTGACCATTGTGGCATCGTTGATGTCGGTTATCGGTTACTCGCTTAACGACAGTATTGTGGTATCGGACCGTATTCGTGAAAACTTCCGCAAAATCCGTCGCGGTACGCCTTACGAAATCTTTAACGTGTCCTTGACCCAGACGCTGCACCGTACTTTGATCACATCCGGTACCACCTTGATGGTGATCCTGATGCTGTATCTCTTTGGTGGTCCGGTACTGGAAGGCTTCTCGCTGACCATGCTGATCGGTGTAACCATCGGTACGGCGTCTTCCATCTATGTAGCATCTGCGCTGGCCCTGAAACTGGGTATGAAGCGTGAGCATATGCTGCAACAGAAAGTGGAAAAAGAAGGGGCGGACCAGCCGTCAATTCTGCCTTAATCAAGTTCCCGTTGATGTTGAAAATCCCGGTCAGAAGATCGGGATTTTTTTGATGTATGGAGATTGCGAAAATCCCCGCATCTTGGGAAACTGCGCGTAACCCTACATTTCATCCAGGTAACTTTTCATGGCTATCATCCCAAAAAACTATGCGCGGTTAGAAAGCGGCTATCGCGAAAAAGCATTAAAACTCTATCCGTGGGTCTGCGGTCGCTGTTCCCGCGAGTTTGTCTATTCCAACCTGCGTGAGCTAACTGTGCACCATATCGATCACGACCATACCAATAATCCGGAAGATGGTAGTAACTGGGAATTGCTTTGTCTCTATTGCCATGATCATGAGCATTCGAAATATACCGAAGCGGATCAGTATGGTACGACGGTTATCGCAGGGGAAGATGCGCAGAAAGATGTCGGTGAAGCGAAATACAACCCGTTTGCTGATTTAAAAGCGATGATGAATAAGAAGAAGTAATAAAAAATGCCGGATATAAAATCCGCTATTTGAGCTTTGTGACAAACGAAAAATTGCCTGATACGCTACGCTTGTCAGGCCTACGTAATCTCAGCAATGTATTGAATTTTCGTGCTTTTGTAGACCAGATAAGGCGTTTACTCCGCATCCGGCATGAACAAAGCGCACGTTGTCGACAATCTGAAATGCCGGGAATAAATCCCGGCATTTTCATAATCAGAAGTTGTAACCTACCACCAGGTAACCACCCCAGCCGGTAGAGCGAACGTTGAAGTTGCCGTTACCGAAGTTCAGCTCTGCATCATCGTTCCACTGACCACCGTCATGCCAGTAACGTGCAACGACAGAGTAGTGCCAGTGATCGTAGTTCAGCGCCAGAATATGGCTGGAAGCGATGGAGTTATTGCTGCGCGTCTTAATACCGTTGATTGCGTTACCGCTGTCATCACCCAGATCGGAACCCCAGTCGAAGTTGGTGAAGCCGATGTAGCTCAGCTGACCGCCCCACAGATCGGTAATCGGCACAAAGTATTTAATTTTGAAACGGTAACCGTCCCACTCGTTTTCGTTCGCTGCGCCGTAGTTCTGCCACTGGTATTTCGCATACACGTTCATGGACAGGCTCATCGGCAGGCCAGTGTCGATGTCAGTACCCAGACCCATATACCAGGTGCTCTGGCGACCATCTTTGTTACGGCCCATGTCGTAAATGTAGTTGTTCGCGAAGTACCACTCTTTGAACGGACCGAAGCTAAGGTCAGTATTGGTCAGCTTATCGATGGAGAAACGCGGTTCGATTTCCATAAACAGCGGAGAACCGTGGTTCCAGATACCTTTGGCATCGGAGTTACCGCCGAAGAATACCGGCGCATCCGCGTAACCATAGAAATCGAACCAGTCTTTTTTAGCGAATGCTTCATACTCCAGGTAAGTATCGTTACGGATCTGCGGTCCGAAACGAGTGTGATAGCTACCAACTACGTTAACGCTCTGGTGCCACCAGTCGGAAAGGTACTGCGGTTTATCGTTTTCAGCTGCGTTGACAGTAAAAGACGAAGAGAGCGCCAGTACCGCACCGGCTGCCAGTAATGTTTTTTTCATATGTATGCCACTGTTTGAAAATCCCTTACGGGAGTGAAAAAGGCGCAAATTGCGTTTCTAAATATTTCCTATACAGAGGAGCCTATTATAAAAATCATTGCTCACAAAAATATGTTGTATTTCACAGTTCTATCATTTACGTAATCGATTGCGTTCACGAATACACATATTCGGGCGGGAATTGTACTGACTTTCACCCTTGTTGCAAACTTTTACTATCAATCTGGGTGATGTAAGCAGAGTAACAAAATGAAGGGGGAGGATGTTGCGGGACGCACAAAACGCCCCGAAAAACGTTTACTGCATAACAGGTTGAATGTCGTGGATGCGTACAAAGCCTAACTGATCCACAGAAATGCCCTTTAACTGTAACGGAATGTCAACATCACTGGGCGCGAGGAGGCTGGCCGGCGCGTTAATCAATTGATTCTGCACATTGATTTCCTGAAAGTTGTCGATTGTTCCCTGAATTTGCCCATATTCAACGGTTCCGCTGAAAGCGGGTAAGGGATCATTGGACTCACCCTGAATACGCAGCGTCAGAGTGGTGCCATCTGCAATTGGCGTAATATTCACCAGCGACATACGTAAAGTGCCAATTTGGCTTTCCAGCCGTGCCGGTGTGTTTGCACCAGGCAACAGGTAAACCCCACTGCTGGATTTTGCGTTCAGCGTATTTTGCTGGGTGATTTTGATAGTTTCTTTGTTGAGCTGAGTCATCTCTTTATTCAACGTGTTGACGCTGTGTTTCATCTGGCGTACTTCGCTTTGCTGTACGCAGGCGCTCAGGCTGAACAGGCTTCCCAGCAGGAATAGTCGAAAACATACTTTAATGTTCATAGGTCGTCCCTTTCTCGTCACAATTAGCCTAATGGTAGAGGCTTAAAGCCGTGAAAGCATCGATCCTTTATCTCAAAAGCGTTGCGCCTTTGTTGTATCGTCAGTTCAGGGTAAAATAGATTTCTATTAACCACCTGGTCAGGACGCCGTATGCATTGCCCATTCTGTTTCGCCGTGGACACTAAGGTAATTGACTCTCGTCTCGTTAGCGAGGGCTCTTCCGTACGCCGCCGTCGGCAGTGTCTGGTGTGTAATGAACGTTTCACTACTTTTGAAGTTGCGGAACTGGTTATGCCGCGTGTCGTGAAAAGCAACGACGTGCGCGAACCGTTTAATGAAGAAAAATTGCGTAGCGGAATGCTGCGGGCGCTGGAAAAACGTCCGGTGAGTTCCGATGACGTCGAAATGGCGATCAACCATATTAAATCGCAACTCCGCGCCACCGGTGAGCGCGAAGTGCCGAGCAAAATGATTGGCAATCTGGTGATGGAGCAATTGAAAAAGCTCGATAAAGTCGCCTATATCCGTTTTGCCTCTGTCTATCGCAGTTTCGAAGATATCAAAGAATTTGGCGAAGAGATTGCGCGCCTGGAGGATTAAACCGTGCAGGACGAGTTATACATGGCGCGGGCGCTAAAGCTGGCGCAACGAGGGCGCTTCACCACTCACCCTAACCCGAATGTCGGTTGCGTCATTGTGAAAGATGGCGAAATTGTCGGTGAAGGTTACCATCACCGCGCGGGCGAACCGCATGCCGAGGTACACGCGTTGCGCATGGCAGGTGAAAAAGCCAAAGGCGCAACGGCGTATGTGACACTCGAACCTTGTAGTCATCATGGTCGTACGCCACCGTGTTGTGACGCATTAATTGCTGCTGGCGTGGCGCGCGTTGTGGCTGCGATGCAGGACCCCAATCCACAGGTCGCAGGGCGTGGACTTTACCGTTTGCAACAAGCTGGCATTGACGTCAGCCACGGCCTGATGATGAGCGAAGCCGAGCAATTGAATAAAGGCTTCCTCAAGCGCATGCGCACCGGCTTTCCTTATATACAGTTGAAACTCGGCGCGTCGCTAGATGGCCGCACTGCGATGGCCAGCGGTGAAAGCCAGTGGATCACTTCACCTCAGGCTCGACGCGATGTACAACGACTGCGCGCGCAAAGTCATGCCATTTTAACCAGCAGCGCCACGGTGCTGGCGGACGATCCAGCCTTAACTGTGCGTTGGTCTGAACTGGATGAACACACTCAGGCGCTCTATCCGCAACAAAATCTCCGTCAGCCGGTACGTATTGTGATTGATAGCCAAAATCGCGTGACGCCGGAACACCGCATCGTGCAGCAGCCGGGCGAAACCTGGTTCGCGCGTACGCAGGAAGATTCTCGTGAATGGCCGGAAACGGTGCGTACTTTGCTGATTCCAGAGCATAAAGGTCATCTGGATCTGGTTGTGCTGATGATGCAACTCGGCAAGCAACAGATTAACAGTATCTGGGTGGAAGCGGGGCCAACGCTCGCTGGCGCATTGCTACAGGCGGGTTTAGTCGATGAGCTGATTGTCTATATCGCACCTAAACTATTAGGCAGCGACGCCCGCGGATTATGTACGCTGCCGGGGCTTGAGAAATTAGCCGACGCGCCCCAATTTAAATTCAAAGAGATACGTCATGTAGGCCCGGATGTTTGCCTGCATTTAGTGGGTGCATGATCTCCCGGCTCGAAAGGGAAGCAGCGCACGAAATATTATGCTAAAATCCGCCCCCCTGCGGGGCCATACTCGAACCCGAAGGAAGAAAATGAACATTATTGAAGCTAACGTTGCTACCCCGGACGCTCGCGTCGCCATCACCATTGCGCGTTTCAACAACTTTATCAATGACAGCCTGCTGGAAGGTGCAATTGACGCACTGAAACGTATCGGTCAGGTAAAAGATGAAAATATTACCGTTGTTTGGGTGCCTGGTGCCTATGAGCTGCCGCTGGCGGCGGGTGCACTGGCTAAAACCGGTAAATACGACGCGGTGATTGCGCTGGGGACGGTTATTCGTGGTGGCACTGCCCACTTTGAATATGTCGCTGGTGGTGCAAGCAACGGCCTGGCGCATGTTGCCCAGGACAGCGAAATTCCGGTTGCTTTTGGGGTTTTGACCACTGAAAGCATTGAACAAGCGATCGAACGTGCTGGCACCAAAGCTGGTAACAAAGGTGCAGAAGCTGCACTGACCGCGCTTGAAATGATTAATGTATTGAAAGCCATCAAGGCCTGAAATTAGTAAGGGGAAATCCGTGAAACCTGCTGCTCGTCGCCGCGCTCGTGAGTGTGCCGTCCAGGCGCTCTACTCCTGGCAGTTGTCCCAGAACGACATCGCTGATGTTGAATACCAGTTCCTGGCTGAACAGGATGTAAAAGACGTTGACATCCTGTACTTCCGTGAGCTGCTGGCCGGGGTGGCGACTAACACCGCATACCTCGACGGACTGATGAAGCCATATCTGTCTCGCCTGCTGGAAGAGCTGGGCCAGGTAGAAAAAGCGGTACTGCGCATTGCGCTGTACGAGCTGTCTAAACGTAGCGATGTGCCGTACAAAGTGGCCATTAACGAAGCGATCGAACTGGCGAAATCGTTCGGCGCAGAAGACAGCCATAAGTTCGTCAATGGCGTACTGGATAAAGCAGCACCTGTGATTCGCCCTAACAAAAAGTGATATCCAGGCCGGCAGAGTAACGGAAAACAGTTCCGCACTCGCCGGCCTTTTCTTTTTTACCTGCTGAGGCATAACGTATGGCATGTGGCGAGTTCTCCCTGATTGCCCGTTATTTTGACCGTGTAAGAAGCTCTCGTCTTGATGTCGAACTTGGCATTGGCGACGATTGCGCACTTCTCAATATCCCCGAGAAACAGACCCTGGCGATCAGCACCGATACGCTGGTGGCGGGCAACCATTTCCTCCCTGATATCGATCCTGCGGATCTGGCATATAAAGCACTGGCGGTAAACCTAAGCGATCTGGCAGCGATGGGCGCCGATCCGGCCTGGCTGACGCTGGCATTAACCTTACCGGACGTAGACGAATCGTGGCTTGAGTCCTTCAGCGACAGTTTGTTTGAGCTCCTCAATTATTACGATATGCAACTCATTGGCGGCGACACCACGCGTGGGCCATTATCAATGACGTTGGGTATCCACGGCTTTGTTCCGATGGGACGAGCCTTAACGCGCTCTGGGGCGAAACCGGGTGACTGGATTTATGTGACCGGTACACCGGGCGATAGCGCCGCCGGGCTGGCGATTTTGCAAAATCGTCTCCACGTGGCGGATGGCAAAGATGCTGACTACTTGGTCAAACGTCACCTCCGTCCGTCGCCGCGTATTTTACAGGGACAGGCATTGCGCGATCTGGCAAATTCAGCCATCGATCTCTCTGACGGTCTGATTTCCGATCTCGGGCATATCGTGAAAGCCAGCGACTGCGGCGCACGCATTGACCTGGCGTTGTTACCATTCTCTGACGCACTTTCACGTCATGTTGAACCGGAACAGGCGCTGCGCTGGGCGCTCTCTGGTGGCGAAGATTACGAGTTGTGTTTCACTGTGCCGGAACTGAACCGTGGTGCGTTGGATGTCGCTTTGGGACATCTGGGCGTACCATTTACCTGTATCGGGCAAATGACCGCCGATATAGAAGGGCTTTGTTTTATTCGTGACGGCGAACCTGTCACGTTAGACTGGAAAGGATATGACCATTTTGCCACGCCATAAAGATGTCGCGAAAAGTCGCCTGAAGATGAGTAATCCGTGGCATTTGCTTGCTGTCGGATTCGGAAGTGGATTAAGCCCGATTGTTCCTGGCACGATGGGATCGCTGGCGGCGATTCCGTTCTGGTATCTGATGACCTTTTTACCCTGGCAGCTTTATTCGCTGGTAGTCATGCTGGGGATCTGTATTGGCGTTTATCTTTGTCATCAGACCGCGAAAGATATGGGCGTGCACGATCATGGCAGCATTGTCTGGGACGAATTTATCGGCATGTGGATCACGCTCATGGCGCTGCCGACCAATGACTGGCAGTGGGTCGCCGCCGGGTTTGTGATTTTCCGTATTCTGGATATGTGGAAACCGTGGCCGATCCGCTGGTTTGATCGCAATGTACATGGCGGCATGGGGATCATGATCGACGATATTGTCGCCGGGGTGATTTCCGCAGGCATCCTGTACTTTATCGGTCATCACTGGCCGTTGGGTCTTCTGTCATAGTTTTGCACCAGAGCCTGATGTGACGCTTGTTGCGTCTTATCAGGCCTGCATACCTATTTAAATCCCACTATCGGATGCTGTTTATAGGGTGTCTCCAGTTCGGCAATCTGTTCCGGTTTCAACGTGATATCCACCGCGTTCAGTAGTTCATCCAGCTGTTCTTCCCGCGAAGTTCCGATAATCGGCGCGGCAATGCCCGGCTTACTCAACAACCAGGCCAACGCAACTTGTGCTCGTGTCGCACCAAGTTCTTCACTGACGCCCGTTAACCGCTCTGCGATCTGTGCGTCATTTTCATCGCTTTCTTTATAGAGATTTTTCCCCACCTCATCAGACACCAGCCGTGCAGTGGTTTCTCCCCACGGACGAGTCAGACGTCCCCGTGCCAGCGGGCTCCACGGAATCACCGCCACGCCCTCCTGATAACACAGCGGCAGCATCTCACGCTCTTCTTCGCGATAAATCAGATTGTAGTGATCCTGCATACTGACAAACTGCGCCCAGCCGTGCTGTTTTTGCAGTTCCAGCGCCTGAGCAAACTGCGAGGCGTGCATTGATGACGCGCCGATATAACGCGCTTTCCCGGCTTTTACCACGTCGTTCAGGGCTTCCAGCGTCTCTTCGATCGGCGTGTTGTAATCCCAGCGATGAATTTGCAGGATATCGACATAATCCATGCCGAGACGGCGCAGGCTGTCGTCGATAGAGCGCAAAATTTGCGCACGGGATAATCCTTCCGGTAAATCACCAACGCGATGGAACACTTTGGTGGCAACGACCACGTCTTCACGACGGGCGAAATCCCGCAGTGCGCGACCGACGATCTCTTCGCTGCTTCCATCGGAATAGCTATTGGCGGTATCAACGAAATTTATGCCGCCTTCCAGCGCGCGTTTAATGATGGGACGGCTGCTCTCTTCCGGCAGTGTCCATGCGTGATTACCGCGATCTGGCTCGCCAAAGGTCATACAGCCGAGGCAAAGTCGGGAAACGCGAAGGTCGGTTTTTCCTAAGGGGTTGTATTGCATGCTGCCACTCCTGCCATGAATAATTTCTTAAGCATAGCAGGAGTGGAGTAGGGATTATGCCAGCCAGACCTTGATTTTGGCTTCCATACCGGCGGCATCGAGGCCGAGTTCGGCGCGCATTTCTTCCTGAGTTCCTTGCGGAATAAAGAAATCCGGCAGGCCAATGTTCAGCACGGGTACTGGTTTACGATGGGCCATTAGCACTTCGTTCACGCCGCTGCCTGCACCACCCATAATGGCGTTTTCTTCAACGGTAACCAGCGCCTCATGGCTGGCGGCCATTTCCAGAATTAACGCTTCATCAAGCGGCTTCACAAAACGCATATCGACCAGCGTAGCGTTCAGCGATTCGGCGACTTTCGCCGCTTCTGGCATCAGCGTACCAAAGTTAAGGATCGCCAGTTTCTCGCCACGACGCTTCACAATGCCTTTGCCAATTGGCAGTTTTTCCAGTGGCGTCAGCTCCACGCCGACCGCGTTGCCGCGCGGGTAGCGCACCGCTGACGGGCCATCGTTATAGTGATAGCCGGTATAGAGCATCTGGCGACATTCGTTTTCATCGCTCGGGGTCATAATGACCATTTCCGGTATGCAGCGCAGGTAAGAGAGATCAAAAGCACCCTGATGGGTTTGACCGTCAGCACCAACAATGCCCGCACGGTCGATGGCGAACAGGACCGGAAGCTTTTGAATTGCCACGTCATGCAGCACCTGATCATAGGCGCGTTGCAGGAAGGTGGAGTAGATCGCGACAATGGGTTTGTATCCTCCAATCGCCAGACCCGCAGCAAAGGTCACTGCGTGTTGCTCGGCAATCGCCACGTCGAAGTAGCGATCCGGGAATTTACGTGAAAACTCGACCATGCCGGAACCTTCACGCATCGCCGGAGTAATCGCCATCAGCTTGTTGTCTTTCGCTGCGGTTTCGCACAGCCAGTCGCCAAAGATTTTTGAATAGCTTGGCAGGCCGCCGCTACTTTTCGGCAAACAACCGCTGGAGGGATCAAATTTAGGCACGGCGTGGAAAGTGATTGGGTCTTTCTCTGCCGGTTCATAACCACGACCTTTTTTGGTCATGATATGCAGGAACTGCGGGCCTTTCAGGTCGCGCATGTTCTTAAGTGTGGTGATAAGCCCCAGCACATCGTGACCGTCAACCGGGCCGATGTAGTTAAAGCCCAGCTCTTCAAACAATGTGCCAGGCACTACCATGCCTTTAATATGTTCTTCGGTACGTTTGAGTAGCTCTTTAATTGGCGGCACGCCAGAGAAAACTTTTTTCCCGCCTTCGCGCAGCGAAGAGTAAAGCTTACCGGAAAGCAGCTGCGCCAGATGGTTGTTGAGCGCGCCAACATTTTCGGAAATCGACATTTCATTGTCGTTGAGGACCACCAGCATATCAGGACGGATATCGCCCGCGTGATTCATCGCTTCAAACGCCATGCCAGCGGTAATCGCGCCATCGCCAATGACACAGACGGTGCGGCGATTTTTGCCTTCTTTCTCGGCAGCAACCGCAATACCAATTCCGGCACTGATGGAGGTTGATGAATGCCCGACGCTTAAAACGTCATATTCGCTTTCGCCGCGCCACGGGAACGGGTGCAGGCCGCCTTTCTGACGGATGGTGCCGATTTTGTCGCGGCGTCCGGTCAAAATTTTATGCGGATAAGCCTGATGCCCCACATCCCAAATCAATTGGTCAAACGGGGTGTTGTAGACATAGTGCAGCGCCACGGTCAGTTCGACCGTGCCCAGCCCGGAGGCGAAGTGCCCGCTGGAACGGCTCACGCTGTCGAGTAAATAGCGGCGCAGTTCGTCGCAGAGTTTCGGTAAACTCTCTTTTGGCAACAGTCGTAACTCCTGGGTGGAGTCGACCAGTGCCAGGGTCGGGTATTTGGCAATATCAAAACTCATCAGGGGCCTATTAATACTTATTGTTTATTTATTACGCTGGATGATGTAGTCCGCTAGCGCTTCCAGTGCCGAGGTATCGAGTGACTGTTCAGCCAGTTGTTTCAGCGACTGACGGGCATCGTCGATCAGATCCCGGGCTTTCTTCCGGGCTTGCTCAAGACCCAGAAGTGCAGGGTAGGTACTTTTACCAAGTTGCTGGTCGGCACCCTGGCGTTTTCCCAACGTTGCAGTATCTCCCACCACATCCAGGATGTCATCCTGAACCTGGAAGGCAAGGCCGATGCTCTCTGCGTACTTGTCGAGTACTGGCAGAGCATGACGTCCTTTATCTCCGGCGCTTAATGCACCAAGGCGAACGGCGGCGCGAATCAATGCGCCGGTTTTATGACGATGAATACGCTCGAGTGCGTCCAGAGGTACGTGTTTGCCTTCCGCGTCTAAATCTAATGCCTGACCACCGCACATTCCGGCAATACCGCTGGCGCTCGCCAGTTCAGAAATCATCGAAATCCTGTCGCGGTCCGACACTTCCGGCATATCGGCATCGCTTAAAATCGAGAACGCCAGCGTTTGTAAAGCGTCGCCAGCGAGAATCGCGTTCGCTTCGCCAAACTTCACATGACAGGTCGGCAAGCCGCGACGCAGATCGTCATCATCCATTGCCGGTAAATCATCATGAATTAATGAGTAAGCGTGGATACACTCTACGGCGGCGGCGGGTGCGTCCAGAGTATTCAGACTTACGCCGAGCATTTGACCGGTGGCATAAACCAGGAAAGGTCGCAGGCGCTTACCACCTAATAATGCGCCATACTGCATGGTTTCTACCACGGGAGTGTTCTGAAAGGGCAGTGGGGCGATAAAACGGCTCAGCGCCTGGTTGGCCTGCTTAACGCAGGCTTCGAGTTGCTGCGGAAAGTCCATTACTCATTGTCCGGTGTAAAAGGGGTTAGAGAGGCGTCTTCATTGTCAGACAGCAGAATTTGTACGCGTTGTTCGGCTTGTTGTAATTTGGCCTGCCCCTGACGTGCCAGCTGCACGCCGCGTTCGAACTCGTTCAGCGCCTCTTCCAGCGGCAGGTCGCCACTTTCCAGGCGGGTTACAATCTGTTCCAGCTCGCTCAGCGCCTTTTCAAAGCTGGCGGGCGCCTCATTTTTCTTCGGCATAATGAATGTCTGACTCTCAATATTTTTCGCCCCGTCATGGTAACGGACTCAGGGCAAATAGCAAATAACGCGCAATGGTAAGGTGATGTGCGCAGCAAAGCGATGTTAGTGGTATACTTCCGCGCCTGGATGCAGCCGCAGGTGTGGGCTGCTGTATTTTTCCCTATACAAGTCGCTTAAGACTTGCCAACGAACCATTGCCGCCATGAAGTTTATCATTAAATTGTTCCCGGAAATCACCATCAAAAGCCAATCTGTGCGCTTGCGCTTTATAAAAATCCTTACCGGGAACATTCGTAACGTTTTAAAGCACTATGATGAGACGCTCGCTGTCGTCCGCCACTGGGATAACATCGAAGTTCGCGCAAAAGATGAAAACCAGCGTCTGGCTATTCGCGACGCCCTGACCCGTATTCCGGGTATCCACCATATTCTCGAAGTTGAAGACGTGCCGTTTACCGACATGCACGATATTTTCGAGAAAGCGTTGGTTCAGTATCGCGATCAGTTGGAAGGCAAAACCTTCTGCGTGCGCGTGAAGCGCCGCGGTAAGCATGATTTTAGTTCGATTGATGTGGAACGTTACGTCGGCGGCGGTTTAAATCAGCATATTGAATCCGCGCGCGTGAAGCTGACCAATCCGGAAGTGACTGTCCATCTGGAAGTGGAAGACGATCGTCTGCTGCTGATCAAAGGCCGCTACGAAGGTATTGGTGGTTTCCCGATCGGCACCCAGGAAGATGTACTGTCGCTCATTTCCGGCGGTTTCGACTCCGGTGTATCCAGCTATATGTTGATGCGTCGCGGCTGCCGTGTGCATTACTGCTTCTTTAACCTCGGCGGCGCGGCGCATGAAATCGGCGTTCGCCAGGTGGCGCATTATCTGTGGAACCGCTTTGGCAGCTCCCACCGCGTGCGTTTTGTCGCCATTAATTTCGAACCGGTCGTCGGGGAAATTCTCGAGAAAATCGACGACGGTCAGATGGGCGTTATCCTCAAACGTATGATGGTGCGTGCCGCGTCTAAAGTGGCTGAACGTTACGGCGTACAGGCGCTGGTCACCGGCGAAGCACTGGGTCAGGTGTCCAGCCAGACGCTGACCAACCTGCGCCTGATTGATAACGTCTCCGATACGCTGATCCTGCGTCCGCTGATCTCTTACGACAAAGAGCACATCATCAACCTGGCTCGCCAGATTGGCACCGAAGACTTTGCCCGCACTATGCCGGAATATTGCGGTGTGATCTCCAAAAGCCCGACGGTGAAAGCGGTTAAATCGAAGATTGAAGCGGAAGAAGATAAGTTCGACTTCAGCATTCTCGATAAAGTGGTTGAGGAAGCGAATAACGTTGATATCCGCGAAATCGCCCAGCAGACCGAGCAGGAAGTGGTGGAAGTGGAAACCGTCAATGGCTTCGGCCCGAACGACGTGATCCTCGATATCCGTTCTGTCGATGAACAGGAAGATAAGCCGCTGAAAGTTGAAGGCATCGACGTAGTTTCTCTGCCGTTCTATAAACTGAGCACCAAATTTGGCGATCTCGACCAGAACAAAACCTGGCTGCTGTGGTGTGAGCGCGGGGTGATGAGCCGCCTGCAGGCGCTCTATCTGCGCGAGCAGGGCTTTAAGAATGTGAAGGTATATCGCCCGTAATTTGTGGTTTTTACGTCGCATCTGGTCAGATGCGACGTTTGCCGCATCCGACACTACTCGTAATAATTATAAATTCCTGCCGCCATCACCAGTTGTGATGCCACTTCATGGGCTTTCTCGCGCCCAACCAGCAGGTCGATAATTTTCAGACCAAAGTCGATAGCTGTACCCGGCCCCTGGCTGGTCAGCAATTTTACTCGTGCATCCCAGACGACGCGCTTGTCCTGCCATTGTTCGGCGGGAATTTTATCTTTCAGCGTCGGGAAGCCGGTCATATTGCCAATCGGGAAGATATCGTGCGGCACCAGCACGGTGGCTGGCGCGGCGCAAATAGCCGCGACGATACGCCCGGAACGGTGGAACTGTTTAACGGTTTCAACCAGCAGGGTGCTATCGCGAAAACATTCCGCGCCTTTAATGCCACCAGGCAGCACGATCACGTCATATTCGCCATCGGCAACTTCGACCAGCGGCGCATCCGCCAGCAGCTTAACGCCGCGCGAGCAGGTAATCGCCAGGTTACCATCGCTGGCGACGCTGGCAGTGGTGACTTTGATACCGCCGCGAACCAGCAGATCGATAGTGGTGACGGCTTCAGTCTCTTCACTACCAGGGGCGAGGCAAACCAGTGCCGATGCGCTCATATTCACTCTCCTTTCTTTTTACCATTTCAAACAGGCGGGTGTTTTCCGGTACGGCAATCCCATGCGCGCGGGCGCGACGTAAGAGAAAACCATTGATATAGTCGATTTCAGTGTGGCGCAGCGCGTGGATATCCTGCAACATCGACGAGATATTTTCCGCTGTGGCATCAATCACCTGCATCACGTAATCACGCAAATCTTCTGCTGAAGTATGATGCCCTTCGCGTTCAATCACTGCCGCGACTTCTTCGCATATCTGCATAATTTCTTGCGGATGATGACGTAATTCACCGTTCGGGCAATTCCAGATGGCGGTTAGTGGATTAATCACACAGTTGACTGCCAGCTTGCGCCACAGCTCGGCGCGAATATTGTTATGCCAGGCAACGTCAGGTAATACGGTTTGTAAAATATCCGCCAGATAACTGTAATCGCCGTCCTGTTGCCGTGCCGGACCAATATGCGTGATACCGTTTGCCACATGAATAATGACATTTCCGTCGCGGCGCGCCGCATGGGTGGTAGTGCCCATCAGTAACGGCTGCTCAATGCTTTGCAACTCTTCGATGGTACCCATGCCGTTGTGAATTAACAGTATTGGCGTGGTTACAGGCAGTGTGGACGCGAGGCTTTTGACGGCATCGGAAACCTGCCAGGCTTTCAGCGTCACCAGTAACAGGTCGCTGGTGGCTAGAAAATCGGGATCGTTAGCGGTCAGAGACTCGTTAAATATCGAACCGTCAGTCTCAACCAGATTCACGCTACAATAAGGTTGCGGTACGCGCAGCCAGCCCTGAACTTCGTGACCCTGTTTGCAAAGTGCTGTAAGCCATAATTGCCCTAAGGCACCGCATCCCAATACGGTAATTTTCATTGTTCCTCCTCACCCGCAACCACTCCGGGTGTTCAATAAGGCTATCCCTTAATTGTGCATGCTGTTGCGACTATGCACAATTAAGGGATACGTCCTGGTGCAGGACTGTTGGTTATTTAACTTTGCAGGTATTATGCTTCGCATCAAAAATGAAGGGAGAGGAAAAGATGCCATCTTTCGATATTGTTTCTGAAGTTGATCTTCAGGAAGCGCGTAACGCGGTCGATAACGCGAGCCGCGAAGTGGAGTCCCGTTTTGACTTCCGTAACGTTGAAGCCTCATTTGAGCTGAACGACGCCAGCAAAACCATCAAAGTGTTGAGCGAGTCCGATTTCCAGGTCAATCAGTTGCTGGATATTCTGCGTGCCAAGCTGCTGAAGCGCGGCATTGAAGGCAGTTCGCTGGATGTACCGGAAAATATCGTTCATAGCGGTAAAACCTGGTTTGTGGAAGCGAAACTGAAACAGGGTATTGAGAGCGCGACCCAGAAGAAAATCGTCAAGATGATCAAAGACAGCAAACTGAAAGTGCAGGCGCAAATTCAGGGCGATGAGATCCGCGTAACGGGTAAATCTCGTGATGATTTGCAGGCTGTCATGGCGATGGTACGCGGTGGCGATCTCCGTCAGCCGTTCCAGTTCAAAAACTTCCGCGATTAATCGCGACAACATGCGCTTTGTTCATGTCAGATGCGGCATGAACGCCTGATTCGGCCTACAAAGGTTTGTAACTCAGAAGCTTTGTAGGCCTGATAAGCGTAGCGCAGCAGGCAATTCGCCTCGTTTTTTATGCCTGACGAATTGCCTGTTCAACCTCAAAGCGATTCGTCACTTTGCTGTCGATTTTCACATAAGCTGAATGTTCTTCTTCTGCAATCAACACTTCTTTGACGCCTGCGGTTTCCAGTAAACGCACTTTTAACGCCTCGTTTGCGGCAATGTCCGCCGGGATTTCAATGCGCAAACTGCTAACATACGGCGGTTCTTTCATGGTACTGGCGACTGCCAGCCACACTGCTGCCAGCATTGCGCCAGCGAGAAATACGCCCTGACCGTCAAACATGCCGTCAATCCAGCCGCCCAGCGCACCGCCAATCGCCACGCCAAGAAACTGGCTGGTGGAGTAAACACCCATCGCCGTACCTTTGTAACCAGCTGGCGACTCTTTACTGATAAGCGAAGGCAGAAGGGCTTCCATCAAATTAAACGCCACAAAGAAAAGCTGCACGCCGACCACCAGTTGCCAGAACTGCGTTTGTGCGTTCCACAACACAATTTCCGCAACCACGATCAACCCGACGCAGAAGACAAAGACTTGCTTCATTTTGCGCTTAACTTCAGCGTAGATAATGAAAGGCACGACAGAGCCAAAGGCGATTAACATCGTTGCCAGATAGACCTTCCAGTGTTCAGCCGCCGGGAAACCCGCATCAGCCAGTTGCCCTGGCAGGGCAACAAACGTCGACATCAGCAGCATGTGCAGACACATAATGCCAAGGTTGAGTTTCAGCAGCCGCGGTTCTGCCAGCACTTTGCTGAAACTGCCTTTCACCATCCCGGATTCACGGTTGAGTACGTGCGTGCTGCTGTTAGGTACAACCCAAATGGTCAACGCAATGCCGATCGTTGCCAGAATAGCGATCATCCAGAACAGCGCGTGCAGCCCAAGTTTGTGAGTAATGATCGGGCCAAGCACCATCGCAATGGCGAAGGTAATGCCGAAGCTCACGCCAATAAACGCCATCGCTTTGGTGCGGTTTTGTTCGCGAGTGAGATCGGAAAGCAACGCCATAACGGCTGCGGCTATGGCGCCGGAGCCTTGTAACGCACGACCCAGAATGATTCCCCAGATGGAGTCAGAGAGCGCAGCAATAACGCTGCCGGCAGCAAACACTGCCAGTCCGCCGACAATTAATGGTTTGCGACCAATGCGGTCGGAAAGCAGGCCAAACGGAATCTGAAAAACGGCCTGGGTCAAACCATAAATACCAATGGCAATACCGATTAACGCTTCGCTGGCCCCTTGCAGTGCCATACCGTACGTAGTCAGAACCGGCAGTACCATAAACATGCCCAGCATGCGCAATGAAAATACGGTCCCTAAACCCCAGGTCGCGCGCCGCTCACCTGGCGTCATTTTATAATCGTTCATTACCACCTCTTAAAAAATTGCCCACATAGTGTAGTGCGGAGCGCATGTTGGGTAAACAGAGTGTTAATGAGTAAATATTACATAAGAGAGTGGTTTTTACGTCAGGTATGAGCTTCTTTCGTATTCTTGCCATTAATACTTTGTGCGTTAAATATAACAAATGAAAAGCTCACATGATTTTATCCTCCAGGCAATGACATTATTTTTGGCTTTATTGAGTGGCATGTAACTTTTTATCAAAGGATGATGTTATTTTAACTCAATAAATAGAGGTGTAGGAGGCACTGATTATGCTGTTTCAGCTTAAATGCTTGCTTATTACCTGGGCCGTTATGGCAGTGTATTTATTCATGAAATGGATGTTTGGTGGTTAGGTATAATAAGGGGTTATATATGTGGTCTGGTAAAGTTATTTTATTATCATTTGGTTTGTCTCTGGCTTCTTTTTGTCATGCTTCAACGGATATTAATCAACTGTATGAACGTATTGTCAATAAAGATCGGATGGCGTTAAAAGAACTGCAAAAATTAGCTGACTCCAATAACACGCAGGCGCTAGTGCTACTGGGATTTATTTATGAACACGGAGTGACAGTATCTGTTGACATCCCAAAGGCGATTCAGTGGTATGAGAAAGCCTGTAACCAGGGGGGAGAATACGGTTGCTATAATGCACGTTATTTCTTTCAATATGGTAAAGGCGTAACCCTGGACGTGACACGAGCACAGATGTATGCCAGTAAGTCGAAAACTGACGATCTTAATATTCCTCCTGATTTGATGAATAAAATAATCAATCAGGCCTATGAATTGAAATCCGGGGCCGAGACAGACAAAACGAAACGGGCGAGTTTAATTGAATTTGTCAGTCGTTATGTCGGTCAGGCACCCGAGAATGATTTGCTTCTTTGGGGGCGAATTGGTTTCAGTAAACCAGAAATTTTGCGTCTGGCGACTCTATGGGCGCAGGAAGACGACCCAAAAATGGATTATATTGTCGGAAATCTTTATCTCGATGATTTTTCACCTTCTGATGATAGACGTTCTTTAGACACCAAAAAGAAAGCACTGCAATGGTTTCGCACTGCGGCAGAAAAAGGTTATCCGATGGCGCAGTATACCATGGGCGATGCCTACGAAAATGGCAGTGCTGGTTTAAAGATTGATGCTGTCGAAGCCAAAAAATGGTACGAATTAGCTGCAAATAAGAATGACGAAAAAGCATTAGTAGCCCTGGGGAATATATACTATTCTGGGTTGACCGGCGAAGTTGATTATTCTAAAGCGAGCGTGCTTTTTAACAAGGCTGAACAGCAAGGGGCAAAAAAAGCCGCATTGTGGTTAAGTTGGATGTATTACAACGGATTAGGTGAATGGCTTGATTGTGATAAGGCCTGGGATTATTACGAAAAAGGTGCGGGGAAATATTCATTGAAATTCAGTAAGGATGAATATTTAAACCGTTGTAATCAAGATCAGAAAATCCGAGAAACACAGGGTGATATTTTACCTTATCTCACGTTAAAACATTACGGGACCTATGGTTTTAACGCAAATGAAAAACCAAAAATATGCGATGTCAGTATTAAAATTAATGCTGATAAAATCAGTGGTATAACTAATTTGCAGTTGACGCTTGAGCTAAAGGGAAGTGAAGGTATCAGTGAAGAATATACCGTTGTCGTACCGCCTTTTAGTCTAAATACACTTGGCGTGGATATGTATAATAACTCCACTCATATAAGACAGACCTATATAGATATCCCAGTTTATAATCGTAATTTATGCGATTTTCATGATTTAACTTATTCTGTTAAATCTGCGACGACGATACTGAATGGGAAACAACGCGACTTGTTAAAAGAAGAGCATATTCAGGTGCAAGATAAATAATGGATATTTTATGTTGCCTAAAAGAATATTATTTTCTTTAATGCTGATAGTTCCACCAGGCGTGGTGGCAAGCGAGAAAGCGCATGAATTGTATGACAGCATATACAGTAAAAAGCCTGCCCCCGATGTTATAAGTACACTACATAAAATGGCTGAGTCGGGGGATGTCGACGCGCAAAGCCTGTTAGGCTGGGAATATCATCAGCCCCGCTACGATACGAAACCCAACGTTCAGGAAGCCATTAAATGGTTCGAGTTAGCCGCTAAACAAGGTGACAGAGAAGCTCCGTTAGCGCTGGGGGATATCTACTACGACGGTGAGCAGGTGCGGGTGGATTATGCCAAAGCGTATGCGTTATTTAATCAGGCCGCGCAACACGGTATAAATTTAGCATGGTCCAGATTGGGCATGATGTACGCCAATGGTCAGTATGTTGAGGTAGATTGTAAGAAAGCGAAGGAATATCTTGATAAAGGTGTCCATATTTATGGTGGCCCGGAAGACTTTCTGGCTACTTGTCGAAAAGACATGATTGACAGAAAAACGGTTGACGATACGTTACCAGTGATCACGATTACCCATTCTGGAATGCGGGATAATTTTTTAGATGAGAGCTTTTCCTGTATGGACAGCCTCTTTGCCGAAACCAATAAATTAGGCGAAGTGGCCAATCTTCGTGTTACGTACAACATTAAGAGTCCGTCTGGTAAGGAAATTATCCAAACGGTTGGTTTCAAGCCTTTCGGCTTAAACCGGCTGAATATTAACTTTACTGATTACATAATCGGTTCGTTTAGCAGCAATTCATTGCTCCTTCTTTATAGATCCGATTTTGAGTCGAAAATGTGTTCACAGGTGAAGACTCGCATTATTGCCGCAACGGCAACGATAAAGGGTAAAGAAGTGGATCTGCTAAAAGTGGGGGCAATAAAAAACCCGCCAGAGTAAGCGGGTTTTTTGATGACGATAAGATTTACCAAACAGCAGCCAGCAGCGTATGCGAGTCCGGCACCATAAAATCAACGGACATCATTACCGAGAGGGCGGTGATGGCGATGATAGAGAAGCCGAACAGCTTACGCGCCCAGATTCTGTCATCAGCGACTTTATAACCGCGTAGGGCCATGCCTAACCACCAGACGCTAACCGCTGCGGCGACCACCAGATATTTATACCCAGCGTAACCGCCAAGAGAGAGCATCAGCGTGGCAACGGCAAAGGCGATGATATACAGCGTAATGTGGTTCTTCGCTACCGAAATGCCTTTTACCACCGGCAGTACCGGAATGTTCGCCGCCTGATAATCCTTAAAGCGGAAAATGGCGATGGCATAGGAGTGAGGCATCTGCCATAGGCTGAAGATAGCCAGCAGGATCGCTGCGCCGCTATCGAACTCGCCGGTTACCGCACAGTAGCCAATCACCGGCGGCGCAGCGCCGGAGAGCGAACCAATCAACGTGCCGTAGACTGAGTGGCGTTTCATGTACAGGCTATAAACGCCGACATAAACCACGAAGCCCATCACCCCCAGCCAGCAGGCCAGCGGATTCGCGCCAAACCACAGCAGCATAAAGCCAGCAATACCCAGCAAGGTGGCGTACACCAGCGAGACAGCAGGAGAGATCAGGCCTTTAACCAGCACCCGATTCTTCGTCCTTTCCATCTTTCTGTCGATATCCCTGTCGATGTAGTTGTTAAACACACAACCCGACGCCACAACCAGTGACACCCCAACCAGCGTGTAGATAAACAGGGGATAATCAATGCTGCCCTTTGAGGCCAACAGGAATCCCCCAATCACCGAGATCAGGTTGCCAAAGATGATGCCTGGTTTCGTTACTTGCAGGTATTGCTTAAACATCATAACCGCCGCTCTTAGTGCATCATCATGTTGTAGTTGAGGTTCCACATAATCCAGATGGAGCCTACAACCAGGATAGCGATGATTAGCACGGTGAAGACAAACGCCGTCATGTTCCAGCCTTCATCTGATTTGGTATTCATGTGCAGGAAGCACACCAGATGCACCAGAACCTGTACCACTGCCATTGCCAGGATTGTTCCCAGAATTACGGCCGGAGAGGCAGCTCCTGTCATTACCATCCAGAACGGAATCACCGTCAGGATTACCGACAGGATAAAGCCTGTCATGTAGGTTTTTACGCTGCCATGGGATGCGCCGCTATGTTCGTTAGAATGACTCATTACATCGCCCCCATCAGATAAACAACAGTGAACACACAGATCCAAACCACATCCAGGAAGTGCCAGAACAAACTCAGGCACATGATGCGGGTACGGTTAGTGCTGGTCAGGCCGCGACGGGCGATTTGCACCATCAGCACCGCCATCCAGATAAGGCCGGAAGTGACGTGCAGACCGTGGGTACCAACCAGCGCAAAGAACGCTGACAGGAAGCCGCTGCGATCCGGGCCCATGCCGTTAACAATCAGGTGATGGAATTCATAGAGTTCCATCCCGATAAATCCGGCACCAAACAACCAGGTCAACGCCAGCCAGGAGATAACCTGGCTTTTGTTGTTTTTGTACATGGCGATAGCCGCCATGCCGTAGGTGATGGAGCTGAACAACAGCAAGAAAGTTTCAACCAGAACGAACGGCAGTTCGAAAATGTCCTTACCTGTCGGGCCGCCTGCGGTGCCGTTCACCAGAACGGCATAGGTAGCAAACAAAATAGAGAACAGAATGCAGTCGCTCATCAGGTAGATCCAAAATCCGAAGATTTTGGTTCCGCCTGCATCGTGGTGCCCGTGTTCGTGCGCGTGGGCAGTCGCGTGCGTCAAAGTATCAGTTGCCATTTTTCAGCCCTGCCTTAGTAATCTCATCGAAATGCTGGTTTTCCAGTTTTTCGATTTCTGCCACCGGCACGTAGTAATCCACGTCCTCGTCGAAGCTTTTCACGATCCAGGTGATGATCATGCCTGCGAAGCCAACAATCGCCAGCCACCAGATATGCCAGATCATGGCGAAACCGAAGATGGTGGAGAAAGCCGCAATGACGATACCGGCGCCGCTGTTTTTCGGCATATGAATTTCTTCATAGTGGTCAGGCTTTTTGTACGCTTCGCCTTTCTCTTTCATTTCCCAGAATGCATCACGCTCGTGAACGTGCGGCACAATGGCAAAGTTATAGAACGGAGGCGGGGAAGAGGTTGCCCACTCCAGCGTACGGCCACCCCACGGGTCGCCAGTCAGGTCACGGTTCTGGTCGCGGTCACGAATAGAAACGTACATCTGAATCACGAGGCAGAGAATACCCAGCGCAATCAGTACTGCACCGCTGGCTGCAATCATCAGCATGGTGTGGAACTGCGGGTCAATCTGCTGGCTCAAACGACGAGTCATACCCATGAAGCCCAGCGCATACAGCGGCATAAAGGCAACGAAGAAGCCGATGATCCAGAACCAGAACGCGCGTTTACCCCAGGTTTCGTTCAGTTTGAAACCGAACGCTTTAGGCCACCAGTAGGTCATCCCTGCGAAGCAGCCGAAGACCACGCCGCCGATGATAACGTTATGGAAGTGCGCAATCAGGAACAGGCTGTTATGCAGAACGAAGTCCGCGCCCGGTACTGCCAGCAGCACACCCGTCATACCGCCCACCGAGAAGGTGACGATAAAGCCGATGGTCCACAGCATCGCAGAATGGAACACGATACGGCCCTGATACATGGTGAACAGCCAGTTGAAGATCTTCACCCCGGTCGGGATGGCGATAATCATGGTGGTGATACCAAAGAAGGCGTTTACGTTCGCGCCCGCACCCATCGTAAAGAAGTGGTGCAGCCAGACGATGAACGACAGCACGGTGATACAGACGGTTGCCCATACCAGCGAGGTATAACCAAACAGGCGTTTACGCGAGAAGGTTGCCGCAATTTCGGAGAACACACCGAAAACAGGCAGGATCAGGATGTAAACTTCCGGATGGCCCCAGGCCCAAATCAGGTTGATGTACATCATCATGTTGCCACCCATATCGTTGGTAAAGAAATGGGTGCCCAGATAGCGATCCAGGGTCAACAACGCGACGGTAACCGTCAGAATTGGGAAGGAAGCAATAATCAGAATGTTTGCGCACAGTGATGCCCAGGTAAATACCGGCATCTTAAACATGGTCATGCCCGGTGCACGCATCTTCAGAATGGTAACGAAGAAGTTGATACCGGTTAGCGTCGTACCTATACCGGATAGCTGGAGACTCCATATCCAGTAATCGACACCGACTCCCGGACTGTACTCTATTCCCGATAGTGGTGGATAGGCCAGCCAGCCGGTCTGCGCAAATTCGCCCACGCCGAGAGAAACGTTAACCAGAATCACACCAACAACGGTAAACCAGAAGCTTAAGTTGTTGAGGAACGGGAACGCAACGTCACGCGCGCCGATCTGCAGCGGAACCACCAGGTTCATCAGACCGATAACGAAAGGCATCGCCACGAAGAAGATCATAATCACGCCGTGCGCGGTGAAGATCTGATCGTAGTGGTGAGGTGGCAGGAAGCCCGCTTCACCCGCCGAGGCAAGGGCCTGTTGGCTACGCATCATAATGGCGTCAGCAAAACCACGCAGCAACATCACAATCGCCACGATGATATACATGATACCGAGGCGTTTATGGTCGACGGAGGTCAGCCACTCTTTCCACAGGTAGGTCCACTTACCGAAGTAAGTGATCAGGCCAACGAGCGCCAGACCTCCCAAAATAATGCCAGCGATCGTAACCATGACGATAGGTTCATGGTACGGGACTGCATCAAGTGATAATTTTCCGAACATCTTTATTCTTCCTCAACCCCTTTAATGGGCGGATTCCGCGTGGCTCATGTCCATGCCTTCCATACCTTCGTGTGCGCTGTGCTCACCTTCTGGCTGGGTCATGTCCATGCTCTTACCGTGAGCCATAAACTTATTAATCACATCGGCAAACAAGTCTGGTTTCACGTTGGAGAAATATTCCACCTGGTTGTATTCGCTAGGCGCGGCCAGTTTTTCGAACGCTGCCATGTCAGACATGCTGTTCGGCGACTGTTTCGCTTTTGCGACCCACTGGTCGAATTCGGCGCGATCCGGCGTTGCGATAGCTTTGAACTTCATGCCTGAGAAGCCCGGACCGCTGTAGCTGGCGGAGATACCGTCATAAGTACCGGGTTCGTTGGCGATCAGATGCAGGCGAGTCTGCATACCGGCCATGGCATAAATCTGGCTACCCAGACGCGGAATGAAGAAGGAGTTCATCACGGAGTTGGAGGTCACTTTGAAGTACACCGGAGTGTTCGCCGGGAAAGCGATTTCATTCACGGTAGCAATTCCCTGTTCCGGGTAGATGAAGAACCATTTCCAGTCCATGGAAACCACTTCGATGGTAATGGGCTTCTCGTCATGTGCCAGCGGCTTGCTAGGCTCAAGAGCGTGAGTAGTTTTCCAGGTCAGTACCGCAAGGAAGATGATGATTAAGATAGGTACCGTCCAGACCACAGCTTCCACTTTATTGGAGTGTGACCAGTTCGGGCTGTACTTAGCATCTTTATTGCTCGCACGGTACTTCCAGGCGAAACCAACAGCCATCAAGATTGCGGGAATAACGACAATCAACATCAGGCCAAATGCCGTCAGTATCAGTGAACGTTGCTCCAGACCAATCTGTCCTTTGGGATCTAACAGCGCAGAATTACAACCACTGAGCAATACAGTGCCTGCAAATAATGACAACCATCCCAAACTTTTATTGTATTTCCTGAGTCTCATTTAACGACCTCAATTCCACGGGATCTGGTGGCGTTTAAAGTGTGTGGGCATTTTACGGGAAGGTTACATTACTGTAAACATGATTAAATTCCTGTTACTTGGATTTGGCTGCCAGGTCACATATGTTGCAAAACATATCAAGTTGGTTTTAAGAAGCTGTTGCAAAAGGGCGTTATAACGAAAGGGGCGCGCGGAAGGGGGGTAGCAGGGCAATTGGTATAACCAATCTCAAAATAAAACAATTATTTAACAAACAATTATCATTGAAGTGACAACTCAGGTGAGGGGAAATAAAGTGTCATTAGCTGAATCGTGTAAGAAAAATAGAATCTATAAATGCCGTCAATAATTTTAGAAATCTAAGCCGCACAAAAGAACAAATATTATTAAGCGATGCTGATGTTTATTTAGCCGTAATAATTACGCCGGGTGATTACTACAGCTAAATAATATTCACAGATTACGTCAGATGTGTTTTTCGTAGTGCCAGATAATCCAGCAAACCACCAAGCACGACTCCGCCCAGGGCGACTAAAACGCCGACTTCCAGCAGAGCAGGCAGGAAAGAGAAGTGGGTCAAATCCAGCGCGTCCATCGTCAATAGCAGTAACCACACGGCTAACAGACTGATGCCCGTTGCCAGCGTCGACATGGCAAAGGCATAACCTGCCGGATACCCGGTACGAGGGATAAAGTCGTTATTGACCCATGTGTACTCCAGCGTGCGACGGCAAACCAGCAGCAAAATAAGTCCAGGTATGGCGGCGGCAACAGAGAACAGATAGAACGTCGGCCAGCCGTGAGCTTCAACAAACCAACCTGCTACTGGCCCTACATAAACCCGTCCTACAGCAGAAAGCGCCGAGAGCAGGGCGAACTGGGTAGCGGAAAATGACTTATTACACAGGGTCATTAATAGCGCCACAAATGCTGATGTTCCCATCCCGCCACACAGATTTTCGAAAAAGACAGCCGCGCCCATGCTGTAGAGATGCTTATCAGTCACGGAAAGTAGCCAGTAACCGGCGTTGGACGCACCTTGTAAAAGGCCGAAAATCATGAGCGCACGGAACAATGACAGGCGCTGCATCAAAATTCCGCCGAACAATGCGCCGATGATGGTCGCCAGTAGACCGAGCGTTTTGTTAACTACACCCACTTCGCCGGCATCAAATCCGACGCCGCGAATCAAAAACGTGGTTGTCAGGCTCATGGCGAAAGCATCGCCCAGTTTGTACAGTACGATTAAAAGCAGAATCAGCCATGCGTTATTGCGGCCAAAGAAATCACGCAATGGTGCTACAACGGCCCGTTCCAGCGTTTTGGGTACAGGAATGGTGTCGGTGGGTTCTGGTGCAAGCAGTGTCGCGATAATACAGGGGATCAACAGCGCTGCCATCAACCAGTACATGCCTTGCCAGCCCAGCCATTTATCCGCTAGCCATAAAGCCAGGCCGCCGGATACCAGCATCCCCAGGCGATACCCCAGCACGCTGATTGCCGCACCTGCGCCGCGTTCTTCCGCTGGCAGCACATCCGTTTTCCAGGCATCAAAGACGATATCCTGGGAGGCGGAGCAAAAAGCGATCACCACCGCCAGAGCTGCCATCCAGCGTAATTGGGTGCCAGGTTCGAGAAAACCCATCGCCGCAATGGACAGCAACAATAGAGTTTGTGTCGCGAGCAGCCAACCGCGCCGACGTCCGAGGAACGGTGGGGTGTAGCGGTCCATCAGCGGGGACCAGAGAAATTTAAATACATAAGCCTGGCCTACCAGAGAGAAGAAACCGATGGTTTTAAGATCGATATTCTCAACGGTCATCCACGCCTGTAACGTGCCGGATGTCAGGGCTAGCGGTAGCCCAGAAGCAAAACCCAGGATCAGCAAAATGGCTGAACGCGGCTGTTGGAAAATACGTAAATATTGACTGGACATGGGCGTCTACAGGCCCGGCTTGCACCGGGCCAGAGGGCAGAAATTAACGCGCGTTCTGCTTGATGAATTCGTGAATGCTGGTGTCCTGAGACATGTCAGCAATGGTGTCGGTCAGCACACTGTTAACCGCATCGGCGATATTTTTGTTGGAAGCCTGAAAAGCGCCTTCAACGTTGTAGCTGGCACGATAGTTTTTGGTCATCTTGTTGCCATTCTGCGCGGTGGCGATGATGGCGATATCTGCTTTAGTGGCGATATTGTAACGCACGTTACCCTGGGACACGTCAGCATACAGTTGGCTAACGATGATTTGCAGATTAACCGGACCATTTGGGCCGACCATGTAACCACGCGCGGTCATTTGTTTTTCCAGCACTTCTTGCAGCAGGAAACGCAAATCGCGAGAGGCGGTCAGGGTGACAATCTGATTATCGCGGGTCACTTTCGCCAGCGCCTGATCGGTACGTTGATCGGCACCATTAATGCTAACGGTGACGCCCATCAGGCTTGGATCCTGCTGCGGCAGCGTCATCGTTGGGGAAACGTCAATCGTCGTTGGTGGTGTTGCGCATCCTGCAAGCATAAACAGAGCAACTAATGGGAAGAGGATTTTTTTGAACATGTTCTGGCTCTCAGAGACTGGTAAGCGTGTTTGGTAAAAAATTCTCGCCATCATAACATTGCCAACGACGAGGGGAAGTGGGTAAGGCATGTAAATTCATCGTGTTGACGAAATAATCACCGTGAGTAAAAGAATCACTCGTGCGCAGCCTGCGAATTAATCTTTAAATCAGTAAACTTCATACGGTTGACTGAAAAACTGGGACGAAAGCTAAATATTTGTTGCTAAGCTGTAATGGTAACGGTAAAAGCGGCTAGTATTTAAAGGGATGGGTGACATCTCAGCGTTGTCGGAGGAGATATTTCATGATGATACGTGAGCGGATAGAAGAAAAATTAAGGACGGCGTTCCAACCCGTATTCCTCGAAGTTGTGGATGAAAGCTATCGTCACAATGTCCCAGCCGGCTCTGAAAGCCATTTTAAAGTTGTGCTGGTCAGCGATCGTTTTACGGGTGAACGTTTTCTGAATCGTCATCGAATGATTTACAGTACTTTAGCGGAGGAACTCTCTACTACCGTTCATGCGCTGGCTCTGCATACTTACACTATTAAGGAATGGGAAGGGTTGCAGGATACCATTTTTGCCTCTCCTCCCTGTCGTGGAGCAGGAAGCATCGCGTAAAAACGCATTTGCAACCGTCAGCGCTTTTCCAGTATGTTGCTAAAGATTTTATGAAAAACGGCCTGCGGGCCGTTTTGTTTTGTCTGGATTTTGTGCTTTTTGCCCAGCATTCAGACGAAAATTCCCCGGGAATTGTGAAAAAATACGCGGTAGCGCGCAATAACCGTTCTCGACTCATAAAAGTGATGCCGCTATAATGCCGCGTCCTATTTGAATGCTTTCGGGATGATTCTGGTAACAGGGAATGTGATTGATTATAAGAACATCCCGGTACCGCGAAGCCAACAACCTGTGCTTGCGGGGTAAGAGTTGACCGAGCACTGTGATTTTTTGAGGTAACAAGATGCAAGTTTCAGTTGAAACCACTCAAGGCCTTGGCCGCCGTGTAACGATTACTATCGCTGCTGACAGCATCGAAACCGCTGTTAAAAGCGAGCTGGTCAACGTTGCGAAAAAAGTACGTATTGACGGCTTCCGTAAAGGCAAAGTGCCAATGAATATCGTTGCTCAGCGTTATGGCGCGTCTGTACGCCAGGACGTTCTGGGCGACCTGATGAGCCGTAACTTCATTGACGCCATCATTAAAGAAAAAATCAATCCGGCTGGCGCACCGACCTATGTTCCGGGCGAATACAAGCTGGGTGAAGACTTCACCTACTCTGTAGAGTTTGAAGTGTATCCGGAAGTTGAACTGCAGGGCCTGGAAGCGATCGAAGTTGAAAAACCGATCGTGGAAGTGACCGACGCTGACGTTGACGGCATGCTGGATACTCTGCGTAAACAGCAGGCTACCTGGAAAGAAAAAGACGGCGCTGTTGAAGCAGAAGACCGCGTAACCATCGACTTCACCGGTTCAGTTGACGGCGAAGAGTTCGAAGGCGGTAAAGCGTCTGATTTCGTACTGGCGATGGGCCAGGGTCGCATGATCCCGGGCTTTGAAGACGGTATCAAAGGCCATAAAGCTGGCGAAGAGTTCACCATCGACGTGACCTTCCCGGAAGAATACCACGCAGAAAACCTGAAGGGTAAAGCAGCGAAATTCGCTATCAACCTGAAGAAAGTTGAAGAGCGTGAACTGCCGGAACTGACTGCAGAATTCATCAAACGTTTCGGCGTTGAGGATGGTTCCGTAGAAGGTCTGCGCGCTGAAGTGCGTAAAAACATGGAGCGCGAGCTGAAGAGCGCCATCCGTAACCGCGTTAAGTCTCAGGCGATCGAAGGTCTGGTAAAAGCTAACGACATCGACGTACCGGCTGCGCTGATCGACAGCGAAATCGACGTTCTGCGTCGTCAGGCTGCACAGCGTTTCGGTGGCAACGAGAAACAAGCGCTGGAACTGCCGCGTGAACTGTTCGAAGAACAGGCTAAACGCCGCGTAGTTGTTGGCCTGCTGCTGGGCGAAGTTATCCGCACCAACGAGCTGAAAGCTGACGAAGAGCGTGTGAAAGGTCTGATCGAAGAGATGGCTTCTGCGTACGAAGATCCGAAAGAAGTTATCGAGTTCTACAGCAAAAACAAAGAACTGATGGACAACATGCGCAATGTTGCTCTGGAAGAACAGGCTGTAGAAGCTGTACTGGCGAAAGCGAAAGTGACTGAAAAAGAAACCACTTTCAATGAGCTGATGAACCAGCAGGCGTAATTTACGCAGCATAACGCGCTAAATTCGCACAAAGGCCCGTCACCGCCAGGTGGTGGGCTTTTTTTTTGTCATGAATTTTGCATGGAACCGTGCGAAAACGCTCTTTCGGTGTTAGCGTAACAACAAAAGATTGTTATGCTTGAAATATGGTGATGCCGTACCCATAACACAGGGACTAGCTGATAATCCGTCCATAAGGTTACAATCGGTACAGCAGGTTTTTTCAATTTTATCCAGGAGACGGAAATGTCATACAGCGGCGAACGAGATAACTTTGCACCCCATATGGCGCTGGTGCCGATGGTCATTGAACAGACCTCACGCGGTGAGCGCTCTTTTGATATCTATTCTCGTCTACTTAAGGAACGCGTCATTTTTCTGACTGGCCAGGTTGAAGACCACATGGCTAACCTGATTGTGGCGCAGATGCTGTTCCTGGAAGCGGAAAACCCAGAAAAAGATATCTATCTGTACATTAACTCCCCAGGCGGAGTGATCACTGCCGGGATGTCTATCTATGACACCATGCAGTTTATCAAGCCTGATGTCAGCACCATCTGTATGGGCCAGGCGGCCTCGATGGGCGCATTCCTGCTGACCGCAGGGGCAAAAGGTAAACGTTTCTGCCTGCCGAACTCGCGCGTGATGATTCACCAGCCGCTGGGCGGCTATCAGGGCCAGGCGACCGATATCGAAATTCATGCCCGTGAAATTTTGAAAGTTAAAGGGCGCATGAATGAACTTATGGCGCTCCATACGGGTCAATCATTGGAACAGATTGAACGAGATACCGAGCGCGATCGCTTCCTTTCCGCCCCTGAAGCGGTGGAATACGGTCTGGTCGATTCGATTCTGACCCATCGTAATTGATGCCAGAGGCGCAACTGTGCCGCTATACTTATCCAGGGCGGCACAACGCTATAAGCGACTTGCGCCTGAGAATGGCATTTGCGTCGTCGTGTGCGGCACAAAGAACAAAGAAGAGGTTTTGACCCATGACAGATAAACGCAAAGATGGCTCAGGCAAACTGTTGTACTGCTCTTTTTGCGGCAAAAGCCAGCATGAAGTGCGCAAGCTGATTGCCGGACCATCCGTGTATATCTGCGACGAATGTGTTGATTTATGTAACGACATCATTCGCGAAGAGATTAAAGAAGTTGCACCGCATCGTGAACGCAGTGCGCTACCGACGCCGCATGAAATTCGCAACCATCTGGACGATTACGTAATCGGTCAGGAACAGGCGAAAAAAGTGCTGGCGGTCGCGGTATACAACCACTACAAACGTCTGCGCAATGGCGATACCAGCAATGGCGTCGAGTTGGGTAAAAGTAACATTCTACTGATCGGTCCGACCGGTTCCGGTAAAACGCTGCTGGCTGAAACGCTGGCACGCCTGCTGGATGTTCCGTTCACTATGGCCGATGCGACTACACTGACCGAAGCCGGTTATGTGGGCGAAGACGTTGAAAACATCATTCAGAAGCTGTTGCAGAAGTGCGACTACGATGTACAGAAAGCGCAGCGCGGTATTGTCTACATCGATGAAATTGACAAGATTTCACGTAAGTCTGACAACCCGTCTATTACCCGTGACGTTTCCGGTGAAGGCGTACAGCAGGCACTGTTGAAACTGATCGAAGGTACAGTTGCTGCCGTTCCACCGCAGGGCGGGCGTAAGCATCCGCAGCAGGAGTTCTTGCAGGTAGATACCTCTAAGATACTGTTTATCTGTGGTGGTGCGTTTGCTGGTCTGGATAAAGTGATTTCCCATCGTGTAGAAACCGGCTCTGGCATTGGTTTTGGCGCGACGGTAAAAGCGAAGTCCGACAAAGCAAGTGAAGGCGAACTGCTGGCGCAGGTAGAACCGGAAGATCTGATCAAATTTGGTCTGATCCCTGAGTTCATCGGTCGTCTGCCAGTTGTAGCAACGCTGAATGAACTGAGCGAAGAAGCCCTGATTCAGATCCTTAAAGAGCCGAAAAACGCCCTGACCAAGCAGTATCAGGCGCTGTTTAATCTGGAAGGCGTGGATCTGGAATTCCGTGACGAGGCGCTGGATGCTATCGCTAAGAAAGCGATGGCGCGTAAAACCGGTGCCCGTGGCCTGCGTTCCATCGTAGAAGCCGCACTGCTCGATACCATGTACGATCTGCCGTCCATGGAAGATGTCGAAAAAGTGGTTATCGACGAATCGGTAATTGATGGCCAGAGCAAACCGCTGCTGATTTATGGTAAGCCGGAAGCGCAACAGGCATCTGGTGAATAATTAACCATTCGCATACAGTCAGTTAACCAAAAAGGGGGGATTTTATCTCCCCTTTCATTTTTCCTCTATTCTCGACGTTGAATGTGGGGGAAACATCCCCATATACTGACGTACATGTTAATAGATGGCGTGAAGCACAGTCGTGTCATCTGATTACCTGGCGGAAATTAAACTAAGAGAGAGCTCTATGAATCCTGAGCGTTCTGAACGCATTGAAATCCCCGTATTGCCGCTGCGCGATGTGGTGGTTTATCCGCACATGGTCATCCCCTTATTTGTCGGGCGGGAAAAATCTATCCGTTGTCTGGAAGCGGCGATGGACCATGATAAAAAAATTATGCTGGTCGCGCAGAAAGAAGCTTCAACGGATGAGCCGGGTGTAAACGATCTTTTCACCGTCGGGACCGTGGCCTCTATATTGCAGATGCTGAAGCTGCCTGACGGCACCGTCAAAGTGCTGGTCGAGGGGTTACAGCGCGCGCGTATTTCTGCGCTCTCTGACAATGGCGAACACTTTTCTGCGAAGGCGGAGTATCTGGAATCGCCGACCATTGAGGAGCGGGAACAGGAAGTGCTGGTGCGTACTGCAATCAGCCAGTTCGAAGGCTACATCAAGCTGAATAAGAAAATCCCACCAGAAGTGCTGACGTCGCTTAACAGCATCGACGATCCTGCGCGTCTGGCAGATACCATTGCCGCGCATATGCCGCTGAAACTGGCTGACAAACAGTCTGTTCTTGAGATGTCCGACGTTAACGAGCGTCTGGAATATCTGATGGCGATGATGGAATCGGAAATCGATCTGCTGCAGGTTGAGAAACGTATTCGTAACCGCGTGAAAAAACAGATGGAGAAATCCCAGCGTGAGTACTATCTGAACGAGCAGATGAAAGCCATTCAGAAAGAACTCGGCGAAATGGACGACGCGCCGGACGAAAACGAAGCCCTGAAGCGTAAAATCGACGCGGCGAAAATGCCGAAAGAGGCAAAAGAAAAAGCGGAAGCAGAACTGCAGAAGCTGAAAATGATGTCTCCGATGTCGGCAGAAGCAACCGTGGTGCGTGGTTATATCGACTGGATGGTACAGGTGCCGTGGAATGCGCGTAGCAAGGTCAAAAAAGACCTGCGTCAGGCGCAAGAAATCCTCGATACCGATCATTATGGTCTGGAGCGCGTGAAAGATCGTATCCTTGAGTACCTCGCGGTTCAAAGCCGTGTAAACAAAATCAAGGGGCCGATCCTCTGCCTGGTAGGGCCGCCGGGGGTAGGTAAAACGTCCCTGGGTCAGTCCATCGCCAAAGCCACAGGACGTAAATATGTTCGTATGGCACTGGGTGGCGTGCGTGATGAAGCGGAAATCCGCGGTCACCGCCGTACTTACATCGGTTCTATGCCGGGTAAATTGATCCAGAAAATGGCGAAAGTGGGCGTGAAAAACCCGCTGTTCCTGCTCGATGAGATCGACAAAATGTCTTCTGACATGCGTGGCGATCCGGCCTCCGCACTGCTTGAAGTGTTGGATCCAGAGCAGAACGTGGCGTTCAGCGACCATTACCTGGAAGTGGATTACGACCTGAGTGACGTGATGTTTGTCGCGACGTCGAACTCCATGAACATTCCGGCACCGCTGCTGGATCGTATGGAAGTGATTCGCCTCTCCGGTTATACCGAAGATGAAAAACTGAACATCGCCAAACGTCACCTGCTGCCGAAGCAGATTGAACGTAATGCGCTGAAAAAAGGTGAGCTGACCGTCGACGATAGCGCCATTATCGGCATTATTCGTTACTACACCCGTGAGGCAGGCGTGCGTGGTCTGGAGCGTGAAATCTCCAAACTGTGCCGTAAAGCGGTTAAGCAGTTACTTCTCGATAAGTCATTAAAACATATCGAAATTAACGGCGATAACCTGCATGACTACCTCGGCGTACAACGTTTCGACTATGGTCGCGCGGATAACGAAAACCGCGTCGGTCAGGTAACGGGTCTGGCGTGGACAGAAGTCGGCGGCGACTTGCTGACCATCGAAACTGCGTGTGTACCAGGCAAAGGTAAACTCACTTATACCGGTTCGCTGGGCGAAGTGATGCAAGAGTCCATTCAGGCGGCGTTAACGGTGGTTCGTGCGCGTGCGGAAAAATTGGGGATCAATCCAGATTTTTACGAAAAACGCGACATCCACGTGCACGTACCGGAAGGTGCGACGCCGAAAGATGGTCCGAGCGCTGGTATTGCCATGTGCACTGCGCTGGTTTCTTGCCTGACCGGTAACCCGGTTCGCGCCGATGTGGCGATGACGGGCGAGATAACCTTGCGTGGCCAAGTGTTACCAATCGGCGGTTTGAAAGAAAAACTGCTGGCGGCGCATCGTGGTGGAATTAAAACTGTGTTAATTCCGTACGAAAATAAACGCGATCTGGAAGAGATTCCAGACAACGTGATAGCCGATCTGGACATTCATCCGGTGAAACGTATTGAGGAAGTTCTGACTCTCGCGTTGCAAAATGAACCGTCTGGCATGCAGGTTGTAACCGCAAAATAGTGACCTCGCGCAAAATGCACTAATAAAAAAAGGGCTGGCAGGTAAATTCGGACTTGCCAGCCTTTTTTTGTCTCGTTAAGTTAGAGGGCGGATTAGGCTTGCCCTTATTAAGGGGTGTTGTAAGGGGATGGCTGGCCTGATATAACTGCTGCGCGTTCGCACCTTGAAGGATTCAAGTGCGAGATAAATTATAAAGAGGAAGAGAAGAGTGAATAAATCTCAATTGATTGACAAGATTGCTGCAGGGGCTGATATCTCTAAAGCTGCGGCTGGCCGTGCGTTAGATGCTATTATTGCTTCCGTAACTGAATCCCTGAAAGAAGGGGATGATGTAGCACTGGTAGGTTTTGGTACTTTTGCCGTTAAAGAGCGTGCTGCCCGTACTGGTCGCAACCCGCAGACCGGTAAAGAGATCACCATCGCTGCAGCTAAAGTACCGAGCTTCCGTGCAGGTAAAGCACTGAAAGACGCGGTAAACTAAGTGTTGTCCCCATTGGGGATGTGACGAAGTTCAAGGGCGCATCTACTGATGTGCCTTTTTTATTTGTATTCCGTGACTTTCTGCGCATTGTGGGCTGACAATTGCCCCCGTTTCTTGTCACAATAGGCCTTTGCGCGCAGCGATAAGTTGCGTGAGGTATACAGTCATCTACAGCGGAGTGTTGTTACACCATGATGGACAGCTTACGCACGGCTGCAAACAGTCTCGTGCTCAAGATTATTTTCGGTATCATTATCGTGTCGTTCATATTGACCGGCGTGAGTGGTTACCTGATTGGCGGAGGCAATAACTACGCCGCAAAAGTGAATGACCAGGAAATCAGCCGTGGGCAGTTCGAGAACGCCTTCAACAGCGAGCGTAATCGCATGCAGCAACAGCTGGGCGATCAATACTCCGAGCTGGCGGCGAACGAAGGCTATATGAAAACCCTGCGTCAACAGGTGCTGAATCGTCTTATCGACGAGGCTCTACTGGATCAGTACGCTCGCGAACTGAAACTGGGTATCAGCGATGAGCAGGTCAAGCAGGCTATTTTCGCGACCCCGGCTTTCCAGGTTGACGGCAAGTTCGATAACAGCCGCTACAACGATATCCTCAACCGAATGGGAATGAGTGCCGATCAGTACGCGCAGGCGCTGCGTAACCAGCTAACCACCCAACAGCTGATTAATGGCGTTGCTGGCACCGATTTTATGCTGAAAGGTGAAACTGACGAACTGGCCGCGCTGGTCGCTCAACAACGTGTAGTGCGTGAAGCGACTATCGACGTTAATGCGCTGGCGGCTAAACAAGCTGTGACCGAACCAGAAATCGCCAGCTACTACGAGCAAAACAAAAACAATTTCATGACTCCGGAACAGTTCCGCGTGAGCTACATCAAGCTGGATGCTGCCACGATGCAGCAACCGGTTAGCGATGCGGATATCCAGAGCTACTACGATCAGCATCAGGATCAATTCACCCAGCCGCAGCGCACGCGCTACAGCATCATCCAGACCAAAACTGAAGATGAAGCGAAAGCTGTACTTGATGCGCTGAACAAAGGCGGTGATTTTGCCGCGTTAGCAAAAGAAAAATCTGCTGATATTATCTCTGCCCGTAACGGCGGTGATATGGGTTGGTTAGAAGACTCCACCACCCCAGACGAACTGAAAAATGCCGGTCTGAAAGAAAAAGGCCAGCTTTCTGGTGTGATCAAATCCTCGGTAGGTTTCCTGATCGTCCGTCTGGATGACATTCAGCCAGCAAAAGTGAAGTCGTTAGACGAAGTGCGTGACGAAATCGCAGCGAAAGTGAAACACGAAAAAGCGCTGGATGCATACTACGCGTTGCAACAGAAAATAAGCGATGCAGCAAGCAACGACACTGAATCTCTGGCAGGTGCAGAGCAGGCAGCGGGCGTTAAAGCTACTCAGACTGGCTGGTTCAGCAAAGATAAGCTGCCGGAAGAGTTAAACTTCAAACCGGTGGCGGACGCTATCTTTAACGGCGGTCTGATTGGTGAAAATGGCGCACCGGGCATCAACTCTGACATCATCACCGTAGACGGCGATCGTGCATTCGTTCTGCGTATCAGTGAGCATAAACCGGAAGCGGTTAAACCGCTGGCAGATGTTCAGGAACAGGTTAAAGCGATGGTTCAGCACAACAAAGCTGAACAGCAAGCGAAAGTGGATGCTGAAAAACTGCTGGTTGATCTGAAAGCGGGCAAAGGTGCGGAAGCTATGCAAGCTGCCGGTGTGAAATTTGGTGAGCCGAAAACCTTAAGCCGTTCTGGCCGTGACCCGATTAGCCAGGCGGCATTTGCTCTGCCTCTGCCAGCGAAAGACAAACCGATCTACGGTATGGCGACCGATATGCAGGGCAATGTCGTTCTGCTGGCGCTGGACGAAGTGAAACAAGGTTCAATGCCGGAAGAGCAGAAAAAAGCGATGGTGCAGGGTATTACCCAAAACAACGCACAAATCGTCTTTGAAGCTCTGATGAGTAACCTGCGCAAAGAGGCGAAAATCAAAATTGGCGATGCGCTGGAACAGCAATAATCCTGAAGCCGCCTCGCAAAAAAATGCTTTGCAGCTGTAACAAGAAAAGGTCGCTTTCGCGGCCTTTTCCATTTCTGAACATTGCCATTTGTTTACTGTTTTGACTGCCGTTAAGGTGATTCCACTGTTAACAAACAAGGAGAAAACAGTATGAAACACGGAATCAAAGCACTGCTCATTACCCTGTCCCTGGCCTGTGCTGGAATGTCTCACTGTGCGCTGGCGGCAGCTCCTGCAGCGAAACCGGCGGCGGTCGAAACCAAAGCGGAAGCACCTGCAGCACAAAGCAAAGCGGCAGTACCGGCGAAAGCCAGTGATGAAGAAGGCACCAGAGTCAGCATTAATAATGCCAGCGCGGAAGAGCTAGCCCGCGCGATGAATGGCGTTGGCCTGAAGAAAGCGCAGGCGATTGTCAGTTATCGCGAAGAGTATGGCCCGTTTAAAACGGTGGAGGATCTAAAGCAGGTGCCGGGGATGGGCAATTCGCTGGTGGAACGTAATCTGGCGGTATTAACCCTGTAATTAATTTGCATAGTGGCAATTTTTTGCCAGACTGAAGAGGTCATACCAGTTATGGCCTCTGTACTTATAACAACAACGTAAGGTTATTGCGCTATGCAAACACAAATCAAAGTTCGTGGATATCATCTCGACGTCTACCAGCACGTAAACAACGCCCGCTACCTTGAGTTTCTCGAAGAAGCCCGCTGGGATGGACTGGAAAACAGCGACAGTTTTCAATGGATGACCGCCCATAACATCGCTTTCGTGGTGGTGAATATCAATATCAACTATCGCCGCCCGGCGGTATTAAGCGACCTGTTAACCATTACGAGCCAGTTACAGCAATTAAACGGTAAAAGCGGCATCTTAAGCCAGGTTATTACTCTGGAGCCGGAAGGGCAGGTGGTGGCGGATGCGCTTATCACGTTTGTTTGTATTGATCTTAAAACGCAGAAGGCTTTAGCTCTGGAAGGGGAGCTGCGCGAAAAGTTGGAGCAGATGGTTAAGTAAACGTTTTGTTGTGCCGGATGCTTATGCCGCATCCGGCAACACCCCGAATAATTACTTCAACCCGGTCTTTTGCTTCATCGCCGCCATCACCGCTGGTTTATCGGACAGATAATGATTCAACCCATTACTGCGCAGATTACACGCCGCACATTGACCGCAACCGTCGCCTTTAATGCCGTTATAGCAGGTCAGTGTTTCGTTACGCACTAAATCCAGCTTGCCGTAATAATCCGCCAGCGCCCAGGTTTCTGCTTTATCAATCCACATCAGCGGCGTTTCAAAACGAATCTCTTTCGCCATGCCCAAACTGACGGCATGGTTTAGTGCTTTCACAAACTCATCGCGGCAATCCGGGTAGCCGGAGAAATCTGTTTCGCAGACGCCGGTGATCACCGCTTCGGCTTTCACCTGATATGCGTAAATCGCCGCGAGCGTCAGGAACAAAATATTACGCCCTGGAACAAACGTATTCGGGATGCCATCGGCTTCAGGTTCATAATCTGGCACTGGAATGCTGTCACGCGTCAGACTGCTGACTGCCAGCTCGTTAAGCAGGGTGACATCCAGCACCTTATGCGCGCGTGCGCCCAGTTTCAGCGCCAGATCGCGCGCAACGTCGATCTCTGCGCGATGGCGCTGACCGTAATCAAACGTCACGCAATGGACTTCATCATATTGTTGCAATGCCTGCACCAGACAGGTTGTAGAGTCCTGGCCCCCACTGAATACAACGACAGCACGTTTCATAAATCATCCTGCTAAATCGATAAAACGTTATGGTAACGCCTGCGGTTAACCCGGGCCAGCTCTTCATTGCGACGGTGCGGGTAGCCAGGCCTCGGTAAATTCAAACCAGCCGCGCGGTGTCAGTCGCACACCGTTCACGCCTGGCGGCGCACTAATGCGATAGTGATAGTTGAACAGTGGTGTCAGCGTTGCGTCAGCCATTAACTGGCTAAACACCATTTTCAGGGCATTAAATCGGTTTTCTTCATCAGGCATTATTTGCACGGCATCCAGTGTCGATTGCAGATGTGCGTATGTACTGGCAGTAAAAACATGTGACCACAGCGGATCGCAGCGCAGCCACTGTTCAAGGGTATATTCCGGCGCTTCGCCAATTAATCTGTCGCCCATCATGAGGTCTGCTTGCTCCAGTGGCGTGGCTCCATCCCAGTTTTTCGCGTTATGAAAAATAATCTTTAGCTCGCAACCTTCTGCTGCCAGCGTCGTTCGTAGCTGTTCTGCCATGGCATGAAGTTCCACCGGCAGGTGATAAACCAGCGTCAAAGTTTCCGGTAGTTTGACCTCATCCGGTACTTGCCATTGCGGAATAGTCCAGCCTGGCAGCAATGCATGACTGGCGGTGATCAGGTTTTCTCCGACTTCTAACGTTTGTAGTAAACCGGATTGATGAATAATGGTGATCACTTTTCGTGCCTGCCAGAGAGTCAGTCGGGGGCTTTTGCGCAACGTTAAATAGCAAAAACCTAAACTGATGCCGCTACTGACCTGACTGACCCGTGGCAATTCCTCTGGTTTGCCGATGGTGATTTGGACGGGATGCCGACAACTCGTACCCAAATCTTTTTCAAAAAGCGGCGGGGTTATCCAGTACTCAACCGCTTTTAGTAGCGGATGACGTAAATGGTAATAATCATGGCTTTCGAGTCGCACCAGTTCCGGTGTGAATTGTGTTAAGCGGAAAGGTCCGGTTCCTACCAGTGGTAATTGCGGATGCGCCAGATGGCAGCAATAGCTCGCCAGTCGGTGTGCCAGCCAGTAATCGGGGCGATTTAAAAAGAAGGTCAGACACTGCGGGTGGGTGACTTCAATACGCTGCACGCTAATAAATAACTGCCTCAGGGCAGGCAACTGTAGCAGCATCAGCAAGCGTTGATGTAGCTGTGTTGCTTTTACTGCATCACCGTTATGCCAGTGTAGGGTTGAGCGAAGATAAAAATCCCAGCGTAACCCGTCAGCAGACGTTTCCCAGTGATGCGCTAAATCGCCAATTGGGCGTTGGGAGTTATTGTCGAAACGGCTCAGGCCGGAAAAAATTTGCCCGGCGAGATGCTGTTCGGCACGTCCGGCTAAAAAACCCGGTTGCAGTGGTTCGAGCGGGCGATAATAAGGAATACGCAATGTCGGGGTATCGTTTTGCCATTGCCCGCCCATAAACGGTTGTAACATGGTACGCAGTTCGCCAGGCGCCAGCTGCGCGAGTTCCAGCACATCCTGTTGTTTTCCACTTTCCAGCGCCTGTTCCATCATCGTATTGCGCAAGGATTCCGGCGTCACCAGAAAGCGCAGTTGCCCGCGTTTTCCGCGCCCGGATTGTGCCTGCCACTCCAGCCATCCCGCATCCTGCGCCTGACGTAACAATGTGCGTACATGGCGTTCGCTGCAAAAGCAACGTTCCGCCAGTTCGCTGACGGTAACGGATTGTGGTGCTCCGGCGGAAGGTTGCCACAAACGTTGATACTGGTTAAGACGATTAAGCAGTCGCATATAAACCCGGAACAATATTTTTTATCTATTCACTATTACTTCCGTATATATCAAGTGATACTCAATCACCATTAACCGTGTCACAGAGTGGAGAAAGAAATGGCTCGTCTGGCAGCATTTGATATGGACGGCACTTTATTGATGCCTGACCATCATTTAGGTGAGAAAACGCTCTCTACTCTGGCGCGCCTGCGTGAACGCGATATTACCCTTACATTTGCTACGGGTCGTCATGTGTTGGAGATGCAGCATATTCTCGGGGCGCTATCGCTGGATGCGTATTTAATTACCGGCAACGGCACGCGTGTGCACTCTCTGGAAGGCGAACTTTTACATCGTGATGATTTACCTGCGGATGTGGCGGAGCTGGTGTTGTATCAGCAATGGGATACCCGAGCCAGCATGCATATCTTCAATGACGATGGTTGGTTTACCGGGAAAGAGATCCCTGCGCTGTTGCAGGCATTTGTCTATAGCGGTTTTCGTTATCAGATAATCGATGTCAAAAAAATGCCACTCGATCGAGTCACCAAGATCTGTTTCTGTGGCGATCACGACGATCTTGCACGCTTGCAGATCCAACTACACGAAGCTTTAGGTGAGCATGCACATTTGTGTTTTTCCGCGACTGATTGCCTGGAAGTGCTGCCGATGGGCTGCAATAAAGGCGCTGCGTTGACGGTGCTGACCCAACATTTAGGTTTTTCGCTGCGTGACTGTATGGCCTTTGGTGACGCGATGAATGATCGCGAAATGTTAGGCAGCGTCGGTAAGGGCTTCATTATGGGTAATGCGATGCCGCAATTGCGTGCGGAACTCCCTCATTTACCGGTGATTGGACACTGCCGTAATCAGGCTGTCTCTCACTTTTTGACGCACTGGCTGGATAATCCACATCTACCTTATTCCCCCGAATAACGAGATCCCTTCCAGCACCGGGCAACTGCCCGGTTTTTTTTGCCCCGAATTTGTCATTTTGTGCATTCTCTGTGAAATCGCACGGAATAAATTGTCGCTATTTGGCCTTTAAAATAGAATCAAAAGAGAAAATAATTCTCTGTGGATTGGCTATGTTAGATAAAATTGACCGTAAGCTGCTGGCCTTATTACAGCAGGATTGCACCCTTTCTTTGCAGGCACTGGCAGAAGCCGTTAATCTGACAACCACGCCTTGCTGGAAGCGTCTGAAACGGTTGGAAGATGACGGTATTCTTATCGGCAAAGTCGCGTTGCTGGATCCGGAAAAAATTGGCCTGGGTCTGACTGCTTTTGTGCTGATTAAAACGCAACATCACAGCAGTGAATGGTATTGTCGCTTTGTTACGGTCGTCACGGAAATGCCGGAAGTTCTCGGTTTCTGGCGCATGGCCGGTGAATACGATTATCTGATGCGGGTCCAGGTTGCTGATATGAAGCGCTACGATGAGTTTTATAAGCGTCTGGTTAACAGTGTGCCGGGGCTTTCGGACGTCACTTCCAGCTTCGCGATGGAACAGATTAAGTACACTACCTCGTTACCTATCGAATAATTATCCAGGATCAGGTCAGGACATAACGCGTGCGATTATTTGCTCAACTAAGCTGGTATTTCCGCCGGGAATGGCGCCGCTATCTCGGGGCTGTTGCCTTGCTTGTCATTATTGCGATTCTGCAACTGATCCCGCCAAAAGTCGTTGGTATTGTTGTCGATGGCGTGACAGAAAAACACTTTACTACCGGGCAGATCCTGATGTGGATCGCCACCATGGTGTTGATTGCAGTGGTGGTTTATCTCCTGCGTTACGTCTGGCGCGTACTGCTGTTCGGCGCGTCTTATCAACTGGCTGTTGAACTGCGTGAAGACTATTACCGCCAGCTAAGCCGCCAGCATCCAGAGTTTTATCTGCGTCATCGTACGGGCGACCTTATGGCCCGTGCGACAAATGACGTCGATCGTGTGGTATTTGCCGCCGGTGAAGGGGTGCTAACGCTGGTGGATTCGCTGGTGATGGGTTGCGCAGTGCTGATAATGATGTCAACGCAGATTAGCTGGCAGTTAACTTTAATAGCGCTGTTGCCGATGCCAGTGATGGCAATCATGATTAAACGCAACGGCGATGCCTTGCATGAACGCTTTAAGCTGGCACAAGCCGCCTTTTCCAGCCTTAACGATCGTACCCAGGAGAGTCTGACCAGTATTCGCATGATTAAATCCTTTGGTCTGGAGGATCGCCAGTCTGCGCTGTTCGCCGCAGATGCCGAAGATACCGGTAAGAAAAACATGCGAGTAGCGCGCATTGATGCTCGTTTCGACCCGACCATTTATATCGCGATTGGCATGGCGAATTTACTGGCGATTGGCGGTGGTAGTTGGATGGTCGTGCAGGGCAGCTTAACGTTGGGCCAGCTCACCAGTTTTATGATGTACCTTGGTTTGATGATTTGGCCGATGCTGGCGCTGGCGTGGATGTTTAACATTGTGGAGCGCGGCAGCGCGGCGTATAGCCGAATTCGTACCATGCTGGCCGAAGCGCCAGTCGTTATTGATGGTAAAGATAAGGTGCCAGAAGGTCGTGGTGAACTGGATGTGAATATTCGTCAGTTTACGTATCCTCAAACTCATCACCCTGCGCTCGAGAATGTCAGTTTTGCGCTGAAACCGGGTCAGATGCTGGGAATTTGCGGGCCGACCGGCTCCGGCAAAAGTACTGTGCTGTCATTAATTCAACGTCATTTTGATGTCACCGAGGGTGATATCCGTTTTCATGATATTCCTTTGACGCAGTTGCAACTCGACAGCTGGCGTAGCCGCCTGGCGGTAGTTAGCCAGACACCGTTCCTTTTTTCTGACACGGTTGCTAATAACATCGCGCTGGGTTGCCCAAATGCCACCCAGCAAGAGATTGAACACGTAGCGCGGTTAGCCAGCGTGCATGACGATATTTTGCGTCTGCCGCAAGGTTACGACACAGAAGTGGGCGAACGCGGCGTGATGCTTTCCGGTGGGCAAAAACAGCGAATCTCCATTGCCAGGGCATTGCTGGTGAATGCGGAAATCCTCATTCTTGACGATGCTCTATCGGCGGTAGATGGTCGTACGGAATACCAGATTCTCCATAACCTGCGCCAGTGGGGGCAGGGGAGAACGGTGATTATCAGCGCCCATCGCCTTTCTGCCCTGACCGAAGCGAGTGAAATTATTGTGATGCAGCATGGGCATATTGCCCAGCGCGGCGATCATGATGTGCTGGCGCAACAAAGCGGCTGGTATCGCGATATGTATCGCTATCAACAACTGGAAGCGGCGCTCAACGATGCTCCGGAAAATCATGAGGAAGCTGTTGATGCGTAGTTTTAACCAACTCTGGCCGACTCTGAAGCGCCTGTTAGCTTACGGTTCACCATGGCGTAAACCGCTGGGTATCGCAGTGTTGATGATGTGGGTGGCAGCGGCGGCAGAAGTGAGCTGCCCGCTGCTCGTCAGTTACTTTATCGACAATATGGTGGCGAAAAATAATCTGCCGCTGAAAATGGTTGTCGGGCTGGCGGCGGCATATGTCGTACTGCAACTGTTTGCCGCCGGGCTACATTACGCGCAGTCGCTGTTGTTTAACCGGGCGGCAGTAGGCGTTGTACAACAGTTACGTACCGATGTGATGGATGCTGCACTGCGCCAACCGTTGAGTGAGTTTGATACTCAGCCGGTCGGGCAGGTGATTTCCCGCGTTACCAATGATACTGAAGTTATCCGCGATCTCTACGTTACCGTGGTCGCGACTGTTTTGCGTAGTGCCGCCCTGGTAGGGGCGATGCTGGTAGCGATGTTCAGTCTCGACTGGCGAATGGCGCTGGTAGCGATAATGATATTCCCTGTTGTGTTGGTGGTGATGGTGATATACCAGCGTTACAGTACGCCGATTGTCCGCCGAGTACGCGCCTATCTGGCTGATATCAACGACGGCTTTAACGAAGTTATTAACGGCATGAGCGTCATCCAGCAGTTCCGCCAGCAGGCGCGATTTGGCGAACGTATGGGCGAAGCCAGCCGTTCACACTATATGGCGCGAATGCAAACGCTACGGCTGGACGGCTTTTTACTGCGTCCCCTGCTGAGTCTGTTTTCATCGCTCATTCTTTGTGGCTTGTTGATGCTGTTTGGCTTCTCCGCCAGCGGCACCATTGAAGTGGGTGTGCTATATGCGTTTATCAGCTATTTGGGGCGACTTAACGAACCCTTAATCGAACTGACCACGCAGCAGGCGATGCTGCAACAGGCTGTTGTTGCTGGCGAGCGTGTGTTTGAACTGATGGACGGACCGCGCCAGCAATATGGCAATGATGATCGCCCGTTACAGAGCGGCACCATTGAAGTCGAAAACGTGTCGTTTGCTTATCGCGATGATAATCTGGTGCTGAAAAATATTAATCTTGCCGTTCCTTCGCGCAGCTTTGTGGCGTTGGTGGGGCATACCGGTAGCGGCAAAAGTACCCTGGCAAGTTTGCTGATGGGCTATTACCCACTAACAGAAGGTGTGATTCGGCTTGATGGACGTCCGTTAAGTTCGCTCAGTCATAGCGCGCTGCGTCAGGGCGTGGCGATGGTGCAGCAAGATCCGGTAGTGCTGGCGGATACCTTCCTCGCCAACGTGACGCTGGGACGTGATATCTCCGAAGAGCGCGTCTGGCAGGCGCTGGAAACGGTACAACTGGCGGAACTCGCGCGCAGCATGAGTGATGGTATTTATACGCCGCTGGGCGAGCAGGGGAATAATCTCTCAGTCGGGCAAAAGCAACTGCTGGCACTGGCACGCGTGCTGGTGGAGACGCCGCAAATCCTGATCCTTGATGAGGCAACCGCCAGCATTGACTCCGGTACTGAACAGGCGATTCAGCACGCTCTGGCGGCGGTGCGTGAACACACTACGCTTGTGGTGATTGCTCACCGCTTATCGACCATTGTTGATGCTGATACCATTCTGGTGCTTCATCGTGGTCAGGCTGTGGAACAGGGCACTCACCAGCAACTGCTGGCCGCCCAGGGGCGCTACTGGCAGATGTATCAACTGCAACTTGCGGGCGAAGAGCTGGCAGCCAGCGTGCGTGAAGATGAATCCCTGAGCGCCTGATTAGCGCAAAATTTCATCGGTGGTGCAAAAATGTAACGCACTGTGCACTGTCATAGTGCGTTTTTATTTTCAATCTTCTTAACTTCCTGCTCTCTTTCTCGTTTTTCATTTCTGGCACACCGCTTGCAATCCCTTCTTCGTGTAGCAGAACCATTACCGAATTCTGACCGGAGAGGATCTATGAAGCTGGTGACCGTGATAATCAAACCATTCAAGCTGGAAGACGTTCGTGAAGCGTTATCTTCCATTGGTATTCAGGGCCTGACCGTCACCGAAGTGAAAGGTTTCGGGCGTCAGAAGGGCCATGCTGAGCTGTACAGGGGCGCGGAATACAGCGTCAACTTCCTGCCAAAAGTAAAAATTGATGTGGCGATTGCTGATGATCAACTCGATGAAGTGATCGATATCGTCAGTAAGGCGGCTTACACCGGAAAAATTGGCGATGGCAAAATCTTCGTCGCTGAATTGCAACGCGTCATTCGTATTCGCACCGGCGAAGCCGACGAAGCGGCGCTGTAATCTCTGGCACACAGCAACAGGAACGAAACATGAAGATAGCGACGATAAAAACTGGGCTTGCTTCACTGGCGATGCTGCCGGGACTGGTAATGGCTGCACCTGCGGTAGCCGATAAAGCCGACAATGCGTTTATGATGATTTGTACTGCGCTGGTACTGTTTATGACTGTTCCGGGGATTGCCCTGTTTTACGGCGGGTTGATTCGCGGCAAAAACGTGCTGTCGATGCTAACGCAGGTGACCGTGACGTTTGCACTGGTCTGTATTCTCTGGGTGGTTTACGGTTACTCGCTGGCGTTTGGTGAGGGCAACAATTTCTTCGGCAACATTAACTGGTTGATGCTGAAAAACATCGAACTGACGGCGGTGATGGGCAGCATTTATCAGTATATCCACGTGGCGTTTCAGGGATCGTTTGCCTGCATTACCGTAGGCTTGATAGTCGGGGCGCTGGCGGAACGGATCCGCTTCTCAGCAGTGCTGATTTTCGTGGTGGTGTGGCTGACGCTCTCCTACATTCCAATTGCACATATGGTGTGGGGCGGCGGCTTGCTGGCTTCTCATGGTGCGCTGGATTTCGCGGGTGGCACGGTGGTGCACATTAACGCCGCAATCGCCGGTCTGGTGGGCGCGTATCTGATAGGTAAACGCGTGGGCTTTGGCAAAGAGGCGTTTAAACCGCACAACCTGCCAATGGTCTTCACCGGGACTGCCATTCTCTATATCGGTTGGTTTGGTTTTAACGCCGGGTCAGCGGGTACGGCGAATGAAATCGCGGCACTGGCATTTGTGAATACTGTGGTGGCAACGGCGGCGGCAATTCTTGGCTGGATCTTCGGTGAATGGGCGCTGCGTGGTAAGCCTTCACTGCTGGGGGCGTGTTCTGGCGCGATTGCCGGTCTGGTCGGCGTGACGCCAGCCTGTGGCTACATTGGGGTTGGCGGTGCGTTGATTATCGGCGTGGTAGCTGGTCTGGCGGGCTTGTGGGGCGTTACCATGCTCAAACGCCTGTTGCGGGTCGATGATCCTTGCGATGTCTTCGGTGTGCACGGCGTTTGTGGCATTGTTGGCTGTACCATGACCGGGATTTTTGCCGCCAGCTCGCTGGGCGGCGTGGGCTTCGCTGAAGGTGTGACGATGGGGCATCAGTTGCTGGTACAGCTGGAAAGCATCGCCATTACGATCGTCTGGTCTGGTGTGGTGGCATTTATCGGCTACAAACTGGCGGATCTGACGGTTGGCCTGCGTGTACCGGAAGAACAGGAGCGAGAAGGGCTGGATGTCAACAGCCACGGCGAGAATGCCTATAACGCGTAACAAGCAATCAAATGCAATTTAGCCTGATGCGCTGCGCTTATCAGGCCTACATTAAAAATCACAATTTGTTGAATTTACAATAATTGGTGGGCCGGATAAGGCGTTTACGCCGCATCCGGCATCAACAAAAGCATGTTACCAACTATCTGGCAGCCGGACGGTTTTCACCTCCGGCTGTTTTTTTAATTGTGATTACGCATTACCCCTTCCTGAACGGTCGAGGCAACCAGTACGCCGTCCTGGGTATAAAACTCACCGCGCACAAATCCTCGGGCGCTGGACGCTGACGTGCTCTCCACGCTATACAGCAGCCATTCGTTTAAATTAAATGGTCGATGGAACCACATCGAATGGTCAATGGTGGCTATCTGAATCCCCGGTTCGAGAAAACCGATGCCGTGCGGCTGTAGAGCTACCGGCAGGAAGTTAAGATCAGAAGCGTACCCCAGCAGATACTGATGAACGCGCAGATCATCCGGCACGCTACCATTTGCGCGGATCCACACCTGACGATGTGGCGCGGCGACGTGACCTTTCAGTGGGTTATGAAATTCCACCGGACGCACTTCCAGCGGACGATCGCAGATGAATTTATCTTTCAGCACTGGCGGCAGCAGGTGCGCCAGCGACTGGGCGATCTGTGTTTCCGAAGGCAAACCATCGGGCGCTGGGGCCGGAGGCATCTCTTTTTGGTGTTCGAATCCAACTTCTGGCGCCTGGAAAGACGCTGTCATATAAAAAATGGGTTTGCCGTTCTGAATCGCTGCCACACGGCGAGCACTGAAACTGTTGCCGTCACGCAGTGTTTCGACATCATAAATAATCGGCTTCTTGCTATCACCAGGGCGAAGAAAGTAGCTGTGGAATGAATGCACCAGACGCTCTTCGGGTACTGTCTCCTTTGCGGCATACAGGGCCTGACCCACGACCTGGCCGCCAAACACCTGGCGTAAACCTAAATCTTCACTCTGGCCGCGAAAGAGTCCTTCCTCAATTTTTTCCAGATTCAACAATGTCAGTAAATTTTTTAAGGCCTGACTCATATTAACTCTCCAGTAACAAAGCTGCCGCAGCAAGCCAAAGTGAGTTGAGTATAACGCAATTTTGTCACTGGTCCGATGGGTGCAATGGTCTGAATTACGGGCTAAATGCAGGCGTAAATACGTGATTTGTGCCACACTTATTGACGTTACGATTTTGTTAACCACTATTCCGGCGAGGAAAGTTAGCCCGCTGGTGCATTGATAATAAGGAGAAGTGAATGAAACTCGTGCACATGGCCAGTGGTTTAGCGGTTGCGATTGCGTTGGCGGCTTGCGCTGATAAAAGCGCGGATATCCAGACGCCAGCACCTGCTGCAAATACCTCTATTGCGGCGACACAACAACCTGCTATACAGCAACCTAATGTCTCCGGTACGGTCTGGATCCGTCAGAAAGTCGCACTGCCTCCCGATGCTGTGCTGACCGTGACACTTTCTGACGCGTCGTTAGCCGATGCGCCGTCTAAAGTACTGGCGCAAAAAGCGGTGCGTACCGAAGGTAAACAGTCGCCATTCAGCTTTGTTCTGCCATTTAACCCGGCAGATGTTCAGCCGAACGCGCGTATTCTGTTGAGTGCGGCGATTACCGTGAATGACAAACTGGTATTTATTACCGATACCGTCCAGCCGGTTGTCAATCAGGGGGGAACCAAAGCCGACCTGACATTGGTGCCGGTTCAGCAAACCGCCGTGCCTGTCCAGGCCAGTGGTGGCGCAACAACTACCATACCTTCGACTTCACCAACTCAGGTGAATCCGTCTTCGGCAGTTCCAGCTCCTACGCAATATTAAGCGAAGTTAACCCTCTCCGCCCGGAGAGGGTTAGTAGTTCCAGCGATAACGCTGTAAGTCGATTTGTCCGTTTCCCGATACCATCACGCCTTCTGCCAGTAATGCCTGGCGCTGACGCTGTAAATCTGGTCCGGTTAATGAGATTGTGCCGTGGCGGTTAACCACCCGATGCCAGGGCAAAGTGCTGCCTTCAGGCAGGCGCTTTAACACACCGCCCACCTGGCGCGCGGCACGGGGCGATCCTGCCAGTTTCGCGACATCGCCGTAAGTAGTGACATACCCTTCGGGAATAGCGGCTACGATTTGCCACACGCGCTGGGGAAATGAATCTTCTTTTTCCATCTTTTCTTCCTGAGGTAATTTTTCAGCATAATCTGGAAAAACGTCCGAGTGAAGTCGCATTGCGCAAGAAACCAGCATCCGGCACGCAATGGGTTGCAATTAGCCGGGGCAGCAGTGATAATGCGCCTGCGCGTTGGTTCTCAACGCTCTCAATGGGGGCTCTGTTGGTTCTCCCGCAACGCTACTCTGTTTACCAGGTCAGGTCCGGAAGGAAGCAGCCAAGGCAGATGACGCGTGTGCCGGGATGTAGCTGGCAGGGCCCCCACCCATTTCTGCCTCCCACCGTTTCGTCAAAAAATCTCAATGTGGCTAAACTTTAACCACGACTGATGCCGCAAGAATTTTCTGGCTGCACGGTACGCTTCGGAGGTATGTCTGATGAAGTATGTTGATGGTTTTGTGGTTGCTGTTCCTGCCGACAAAAAGGATGCCTATCGTGAAATGGCCGCAAAGGCCGCGCCGCTGTTTAAAGAGTTTGGCGCCCTGCGCATTGTTGAATGCTGGGCCAGCGATGTACCGAATGGCAAAGTGACCGATTTTCGTATGGCGGTCAAAGCGGAAGAGAATGAGGAAGTGGTTTTTAGCTGGATTGAATACCCTTCAAAAGAGGTCCGCGACGCTGCCAATCAGAAGATGATGTCGGACCCACGGATGAAAGAGTTCGGCGAGTCCATGCCGTTTGATGGTAAACGAATGATCTACGGTGGGTTCGAGTCAATCATTGACGAGTAGCGTGACGGGCTGTGCGGCGTGCCGCCAGCCCCAAAATTCACAGATGGCGTTCTGCCCAGCGTATAAACTCCTCTTTCGGTAATGCTTTGCTGTACAACCATCCCTGGCCGTAATGCACGCCATGCTGGCGTAGCCACTCTTCCTGTTTGCTGGTTTCGATCCCTTCCGCCACCATTTTAAGTTTCAGCGTTTTTGCCATTTCGATGATATGCGGTGTGACATTTTTATATTCCAGTGCATCAACGAAGGATTTATCGATCTTCAGAATATCGACATCCAGATCCTGCAAATAACTTAAGCTCGAATAACCGGTACCAAAATCATCAAGATAAATTTCATGACCAACCTGTCGATATCGGGAGATTACCGGGGCGCTGATTTTTGGATCAGCAAACTCGCGTTCAGTGAGTTCAAGAGCGATCTGTTTGGGATTGACCTGGTAGTGATTGATCATTTCACGCAGCAATTGCGGGATTTTTTCCGAGGTGAGCACAGTGGATTCAAGATTGATCGAAATATGTTGCTGTGGATGCTGACGCAGCCAGTCGCCCATATCTTCAAAGACCGTTTTGATAATAAGCAGAGTCAGAGATTCTGACAGGCCCGTTTGTTGCGCCAGCGGGATAAAACTATCCGGTGACAACCAGCTACCGTCTGTCTGCGGCCAGCGCGCCAGCGCTTCGGCTCCGACAATCTTTCCATTCGATAAGGAGATAATAGGCTGATAGTGCACGCAAATATCGCGGTTTTCGATAGCATCTTGCAGGCGATGATGCGGTGACTGGATACGGCGTAAAATCCGCAGGACGAACATTGCCGCCAGTAGGCCAATTAACAATCCGACAGGCAACCAGATAAAGACCTGCCGATGCCAACCTTTTTGTAACGTTTTTGTCGAAGCCCAGGTGATTATGGAAATATTCATCTCGGGGAGAGGCAGGATATCGTAAATGATTCCATTCTTTTCGATGTGTTCACCCGGTGTTTTTTGCAGCTGGGTAATAATTCCCTGGGCTATTTCGTCACTGCTGGTAATGATAATGTTATGCACATTGCCAATAATCGCGGCATCAATTTGCCACGAGCTATAAGGAATCACATCTATAAATGAGGCTGGGTCAATCATCACTATGTAATGTGCAGTTCCCATTGCAACCATGTAGCGGGTAATACCTAAATCGTTGTGCGAGGTTAACCATACCCGATAACCATCGTTCGATATTTTACCTGGCTCGGGGAAGGTATCTGGCGGACTTTCATGTTCCAGAGAAGAGCACTGAGGCACGTTGTTATCGACATAGACCACTTCCTGAATATAACGATAACTATAAGATACCCGGCGCATTTCCATTAGATGAGCCTTGCTACAGGCTGCGCCTTGCCATTTTTCCAGTTTTTGTAGGGCATCTTTCCCTTGCGACGCCACTTTGTTGGCGCGAATAGCGACGCGGGATGAATAAGTATGTAGCTCCTCAACAAATGACGTTTCTACCTGTTGATGAGCCAGCCAGATGCTTAAGCCCACTGGTAGAAGTACGGAAAGGATCAGTACTCCTGAAATTAGGCTGACCAGATGTCGTGTTCTCACCAGCATGTCCTTATTTACGCAGTGTAGGGAAAGTATATCCGATAGCGAATAAGGGCATGCAAAAGATAAGTGATGCGGGGGAGTTTCGTTAAATGAGTTGTGGCAACGATTGTTGTCAATTCACCAGGCGCGGATGTTTACGCCTGGTGAGGGCGATACAACTTATGGTGTCGCTTCGGTGCGGGCGAGAGTGAAAATATCGTAAAAGGACAACTCACCTTTACGAGCGATCATTTTCTGCAACTGTTCTTTGTGGATGTTCGCGACACGCGGCGAGTTCAGAATAGCGTCGACCAATGCAGTTGGAACAAAGCGTGTATTGTACCATTCGCCGTTGTAGCAAACCCGGAAATCAAGAACGTCGATATCTTCGTAATGGTAACGCGGATAAACGTCAAAAAAGAAGAAACCGTTAAGCAGGATGAACAATACCACCAGGAGCCAGACTGAACCAACCAGCGTTTCAGACTGTAACATCACCGCCAGAGTGGCAAAAAAAGCGACATACATACCGATAAACAGCCCCGGATGTTTACGGATAAAACTGATACTAAAGCGAGGTTTATTATCGCGTTTTTCGTGTGCATTTAGTGCATCAATTGTTTCGGTCAGCAGGCGTTGTATTTCAGTCATCTTTTGCCTTTGTGGTATCTGCAACTTTTCAGGGAACACCCTATTTTAACGTGGGAATCATATGATGAAAGTAACAGATTAACCACAATTTTGCATAACAGTTGCAACCATGGTTACAGTTTTTTAATGACAGTGGCCGGGTTACCGCCCACGACAACGTTAGCCGGAACATCTTTTGTGACGACGGCGCCAGAGGCCACCACGACGTTATCGCCAATGGTTACACCAGGGTTGATGACAGCACGTCCGCCAATCCAGACGTTATTACCGATAGTCACAGGTTTCCCCAGTTCAGCGCCACTATTACGGGCTACTGGGTCGACAGGGTGCGTAGCGGTATAAATGTGAACACCTGGTGCCAACATGCAATTATCACCGATACGAATTGGGCAGACATCGAGCATCACGCAATCGAAGTTGGCGTAAAATCCTTTGCCCAAAAAAATGTTATAGCCATAGTCGCAGCGAAAAGAGGGTTCAATATAAGCATCTGCTACCTGACCGAATAAATCGGTGAGAATTTTCTGGCGTAATGTTTGTTCTTCCGGTGCGGAGTGATTGTATTGGTGAATAAGCTGACGAGCGCGCAGGCGATCGCGAGATAACTCCTCATCTGCCGAGCGATACAACTCACCAGCAATCATTTTTTCTTTTTCTGTGCTCATTACTGACCTCCCGTTGCTGAAAATGCGGCAACACGGTAATGCGAATAGTCAGTTAAGAGAACGTTCCCGTTTTCCGAATGTGATGAAGGTCACATGCAGTATGCTTTCATTGCGAATAATATAATAATGTTAATAAACAGTCGGTTACATTTTCGAATGTCTGCTATTTAATTACCGAATAAATTTCCATACAGAGGAGGGGATCTTGTCGTAGAGTTTATTCATGGTCAATTCTGCGAGGCGGTGATCTGCGGCTGAGTAAAATACCGCCAGTTCATTATCTGATAATTCGTATTTATTTTTCTCGATAACACGCTCTAGCGTGTCAATTGTCTGGCAACGACGCAGACGCATCAAATAATCGGTTTTCGTTAAAGGTTTATCGGACATACTTCTACCCATGGTTGTAATAATTCTAACAAGATAAACTCGCAGGATTCTCTTTAGTGGCATTCACAAAACAACGGAACAGTCGGTTACCTGACTTCCGCCATTTCTGGAGATCCTGCATATTAATACCATAACTACTGAACAACATAAAGGTGTCGTCCAGATATTCATCTATCTGCTCAATGAGCTTATTGTCTTCATTATACTTAATTTTGTAATTAAGTGCGAAGGTTGCTATATGTTCAATGAGTTCATTAAGCTGCAGATTGATGGCCGAGGTAGGGTCGTTAACCCAACCATGGTTACTTTCTTCAAGGTTTGCAAGACAGTCATGATACAAGGTTTCGCAGAGAAATTTAAGCTGCGCGACATCATGTCTTTTTGGTGAGTATTCATCCATAACGCGTCCCCCTTCTTAGCGGTTGAACTAACGGACACCTTTTGGGATGGAAAACTTACAGACCTGGCCTGCCCTCTCACTTGTTAGATTAACTATAAGCTACTCTTTGGCGGTTTTCATCGTATTATTACGAAAAATTACAATTAGGAGGAGGGGAGGGAAAAGACTCTCTTCCTCATTCCAGCGCTGACGACGTAATGGCTAAAGCACTTTGTCTGATGCTATTCATAACATAATGTAATCAGGATGTTTGAGAGTGATAAAATGGTCTGACGATTTGTCACACTAATACCCAGGATTACTCTGATTATGATGTAATTGACATGAACAAATAAAGAATTGCCGCAAATAATTAAGAATAGCCTCTAGATGCCTGGGGGTTATTAAATCCATCGGTACGACTTAATATAAATTAACTAACAATAAGTATTTTTTATGAATTTTATGCGGTGTTAAAACTAACTTACGTTTGAAATCATTAACTATAAACATTTCAACATTAAGATTACGCGTATAAAAAAGGCCGCTTGCGCGGCCTTAGTGATTACGACATTAATCAATGATGATCGACTGTATGGTTATGTTCGATATCTTCATTTTTGCGGCTAAAGCGGCGGCGAACCACCACGAAGAACACCGGAACGAAGAAGATAGCCAGTACAGTTGCGGTCACCATCCCGCCCATTACACCAGTACCTACTGCGTTCTGCGCGCCGGAACCAGCACCGGTGCTGATAACCAGCGGCATAACACCGAGGATAAATGCCAGTGAAGTCATCAGGATTGGGCGTAAACGCATCCGCACCGCATCCAGAGTTGCTTCAATCAGACCTTTACCTTCTTTATCCATCAAGTCTTTGGCGAATTCGACGATAAGTATCGCGTTCTTCGCCGACAACCCAATGGTTGTGAGCAGGCCCACCTGGAAGTAGACGTCGTTGGTCAGGCCGCGGAAGGTGGCTGCCAGCAACGCACCGATAACCCCCAGCGGCACGACCAGCATAACGGAGAACGGAATCGACCAGCTCTCGTACAATGCCGCCAGACACAGGAACACGACAATCAACGAAATCGCATACAGCGACGGCGCCTGGTTGCCGGAGAGACGTTCCTGATAGGACATCCCCGTCCAGTCGTAGCCAACACCGGTAGGCAGTTTGCTCGCCAGTTGTTCCATCAGCGCCATTGCTTCACCGGTACTCTTACCTGGTGCCGCCTGGCCTAAGATCTCCATGGATGGCAGGCCGTTGTAACGTTCCAGACGCGGCGAACCGTACTCCCAACGCGAAGATGAGAATGCCGAGAACGGCACCATCTGGCCATCAGCAGCACGCACATACCAGTTACCGATATCTTCCGGCAGCATGCGGTATTTTGCTTCTGACATGACGTAAACTTTTTTCACACGACCGCGGTCGATAAAGTCGTTCACGTAGCTGCCGCCCCATGCAGCGCCCAGGGTAGTGTTAATATCGTTAATAGAAACACCCAGTGCCTGAGCTTTCTCCTGGTCGATATCAATCTTGAACTGCGGAGTATCTTCCAGACCGTTTGGACGCACGCTGGTCAACAGATCAGGATGTTTCGCCGCTTCGCCCAGCAGCTGGTTACGCGCTTGAGTCAGTTTTTCGTGACCGAGGCCCGCCTGGTCAATCAGCTCAAAGTCGAAGCCCGTTGCCGTACCCAGTTCCACAATCGCAGGCAGGTTAAAGGCGAAGACCATCGCATCTTTAATCTGCGAGAAAGCGCGCGTTGCACGCGTGGTAATCGCTTCAACTTTGTTTTCATCACCCGGACGGTCAGCCCAGTCCTTCAACGAAACGAACGCAATACCGGTGTTCTGACCACGTCCCGCAAAGCCGAAGCCGTTAACGGCGAATACCGACTCAACGTTGTTCTTCTCTTTGGTCAGATAGTAATCCGTCACCTCATTGAGCACTTTCTGCGTACGTTCCTGCGTCGCACCCGCTGGCAGTTGGACCATGGTCATAAATACACCCTGGTCTTCATCTGGCAAGAAGGAACTTGGCAGACGTATAAACAGATAAGCCATGCCGACCACAATGATCAGATACAGCACCAGATAACGCCCCGTACTGCGCAGAATACCGCCTACGCTGTCGGTGTAGTGGTGCGTGCTCTTCTCGAACATGCGGTTAAACCAGCCGAAGAAGCCTTTTTTGCCTTCGCCGTGATCGCCTTTAGCGATAGGTTTCAGCATAGTGGCACAAAGTGCCGGAGTCAGGATCAACGCCACCAGCACTGACAGTGCCATTGCCGAAACAATGGTAATGGAGAACTGACGATAGATTGCACCAGTAGAGCCGCCGAAGAAGGCCATCGGGATAAATACCGCCGACAGCACCATCGCGATACCCACCAGTGCGCCCTGAATCTGCCCCATCGACTTACGTGTGGCTTCTTTCGGCGGCAGACCTTCTTCCGCCATCACACGCTCAACGTTTTCTACCACGACGATGGCGTCATCCACCAACAGGCCGATGGCGAGCACCATCCCGAACATCGTTAGCGTGTTTATCGAGAAGCCAAAGGCGGCAAGGACAGCAAAGGTCCCCAGCAATACCACCGGTACGGCAATGGTCGGAATCAACGTCGCGCGGAAGTTCTGCAGGAACAGATACATAACCAGGAACACGAGGATGATCGCTTCGACCAGGGTTTTAACCACTTCGTGAATAGAGATTTTCACGAACGGCGTCGTGTCGTACGGATAAACGATTTTCAGACCTGACGGGAAGAATGGCTCCATCTTCGCCAGTTCAGCACGGATTGCCGCAGCAGTTTCCAGCGCGTTCGCACCGGTTGCCAGCTTGATACCCAGACCAGAAGCCGGTTGTCCGTTAAATTCCGCGATGATGTCGTAGTTCTCACCACCCAGCTCAATCTTCGCCACATCACGTAGCAGCACGCGGGAACCATCCTGATTCACTTTCAGCAGAATTTTGCCGAACTCTTCAGTAGAGGTCAGACGCGTCTGAGCAATAATAGAGGCGTTAAGCTGCTGGCCTTTCACCGGCGGTGTACCGCCGAGCTGACCGGCTGCGACCTGGGCGTTCTGTGCTTTGATAGCGGTAATGACATCAACCGGCGTTAGCTGGTATTTGTTCAACTCATTCGGGTTCATCCAGATACGCATCGCGTACTGTGAACCGAACAGCTGAACGTCACCAACGCCCGACGTACGGCTAATGGCATCTTTCATATTTGCCGCTACGTAGTCGGAGATATCTTCCTGCGTCATGGTGCCGTCAGTGTTGATAACACCGACAACCATCAGGAAGCTGCTGGAAGATTTCTCAACGCTCACCCCTTGCTGCTGTACTTCTTGCGGCAGCAACGGCATCGCCAGTTGCAGTTTGTTCTGCACCTGAACCTGCGCGATATCCGCATCAGTACCAGACTCAAAGGTCAGGGTGATCTGCACAGTACCCGTGGAGTCACTGTTAGAGGACATATACATCAGGTTATCGATACCGTTCATATTCTGTTCGATAACCTGTGTCACCGTGTCCTGCACTGTTTTCGCATCAGCGCCGGGGTAGGAAGCGGAGATCGTGACCGCCGGTGGTGCAATCGTAGGATATTGCGCCACCGGCAGTTTGAGGATCGCCAGCCCCCCTGCCAACATGATAATGATGGCGATCACCCACGCAAAAATCGGGCGATCGATAAAGAAATTAGGCATGTCTTAACGGCTCCTGTTTAAGTTAAGACTTGGACTGTTCAGGCTGAGCACCGCTTGCGGCTTGCTGGTTATTATCAGCGGTAACTTCTTGTGCTTTTACCTGGACACCAGGACGCACTTTCTGCAGCCCACTTATTACTACGCGGTCGCCTGCTTTCAGACCTTCTGTCACCAGCCACTTATCGCCAATAGCCTGGCTTGCGACGATTGGGCGGGTTTCCACTTTGTCATCCGCGCCAACCACCAGAACGGTAGCCTCACCGCGTGGTGTACGAGTTACACCCTGTTGCGGAACTAAAATGGCGTTAGGATTAAGCCCTTCTTCCAGACGAGCGCGCACGAACATACCCGGCAGCAGAGTGTGATCCGGGTTCGGGAAGATAGCGCGTAAAGTGATAGACCCAGTGGTCTGATCGACAGTCACGTCAGAGAACTCCAGTGTACCGTCCTGCGGGAACTTAATGCCGTCGCTGGTGATCAGCGAGACTTTGGCCTTGCCGTTCTCTTGCTTCAGCGTACCGTTTGCCAGTTCCTGTTTCAGACGCAGGAAGTCGTTGCTGGACTGGGTAACATCCACATAGATAGGATCAAGTTGCTGCACGGTTGCCAGCGCAGTCGCCTGACCGTTTTGCACCAGGGCACCTTCCGTCACGTTTGATTTACCAATACGGCCAGTAATCGGAGAGGTGACTTTGGTGTAAGCCAGATTGATCCGCGCGGTTTCAACAGCCGCTTTTGCCGCAGTGACAGCCGCATTTGCCTGTTGCGCATCAGCCAGAGCCTGATCGTACTCTTGCTTACTGATGTACTGAGTACCCAGCAGTTTCTGGTAACGATTAACAGTCAGTTGCGCGATATTGGCTGCCGCCTGCGCTTTCGCCAGATCGCCTTTTGCACTGTCGTACGCCGCCTGGTAGGTAGCAGGATCAATCTGATAAAGAGAGACACCTGCTTCGATGTCGCTACCCTCTTTGAAATTACGCTTCAGGATAATCCCGCTAACTTGAGGACGAACTTCTGCGATCCGGAAAGCACTGGTGCGGCCCGGAAGCTCGGTTGTGATCTGCAGAGGTTCAGTTTTGACTGTTACTACCCCAACGGCGGGCATCTGCTGGCCACCTTGTTGGGCCTGTTTGTCGTCACATCCTGTAAGCGCTAAGCTGCCTGAGAGCATCAGAACGATCGCCAGAGGCGTAAACCCTCTGTTTTTGTTCATATGTAAACCTCGAGTGTCCGATTTCAAATTGGTCAATGGTCAAAAGTCGATAAACCCATTGCTGCGTTTATATTATCGTCGTGCTATGGTACATACATTCATAAATGTATGTAAATCTAACGCCTGTAAATTCACTAACATATGGCACGAAAAACCAAACAAGAAGCGCAAGAAACGCGTCAACACATCCTCGATGTGGCGCTACGTCTTTTCTCACAGCAGGGGGTATCATCCACCTCACTGGGAGAGATTGCAAAAGCGGCAGGCGTTACGCGCGGTGCAATCTACTGGCATTTTAAAGACAAGTCGGATTTGTTCAGTGAGATCTGGGAGCTGTCAGAGTCCAATATTGGTGAACTAGAGCTTGAGTATCAGGCAAAATTCCCTGACGATCCACTCTCAGTTTTAAGAGAAATACTAATTCATGTGCTTGAATCGACGGTGACGGAAGAACGGCGTCGATTATTGATGGAGATTATTTTCCACAAATGCGAGTTTGTCGGAGAAATGGCGGTTGTCCAACAGGCACAACGAAATCTCTGTCTGGAAAGTTATGAACGTATAGAGCAAACGTTAAGGCATTGTATTGAAAAGAAATTATTACCAACCAATTTAATGACGCGCCGTGCGGCGATAATTATGCGCGGTTATATTTCCGGCCTGATGGAAAACTGGCTGTTTGCACCGCAATCTTTTGATCTCAAAAAAGAAGCCCGCGATTACGTAGCCATCTTGTTGGAAATGTATCTTCTTTGCCCGACTCTTCGTACTCCCGCCGCCAACGAAAAATCCTGAATCAGACTCCAGGATTTATCCTGGACATTTTCGCTGTTGCTATTCTGGCTCTCTACACCGTGATATTCTAGCCACCCGACTCGTTCAGGTCGTTCTTCAGGTTCAGAAACCTTCATTCATCATGACTATGTTCCAGTATTACAAACGATCACGGCATTTTGTTTTTTCAGCATTTATTGCTTTTGTTCTTGTCTTGTTATGCCAGAACACGGCGTTTGCGCGGGCGTCATCGAATGGTGATCTACCGACGAAAGCAGACCTGCAGGCACAACTTGACTCACTGAATAAACAAAAAGATCTTTCTGCCCAGGACAAGCTGGTGCAGCAAGATATTACTGACACGTTAGCCACCCTCGAGAAAATCGATCGCATAAAAGACGAAACGGTGCAATTACGGCAAAAAGTTGCTGAAGCGCCAGAGAAAATGCGTCAAGCGACTGCAGCGCTAACTGCGCTCAATGATGTGGATAACGACGAAGAAACCCGCAAAATTCTGAGTACGCTATCGTTGCGCCAGTTGGAGTTACGTGTCTCCCAGGCGCTGGACGATTTGCAGAATGCACAAAATGATCTGGCTTCTTATAACAGCCAGTTAGTTTCGTTACAGACGCAGCCTGAACGCGTGCAAAATGCGATGTATACCGCCTCGCAGCAATTGCAACAAATTCGCAGCCGCCTGGATGGAACCGAGGTCGGCGAAGCCGCCTTACGTCCCAGCCAGAAAGTGTTAATGCAGGCGCAGCAGGCTTTGCTGAATGCCGAGATTGACCAACAGCGTAAAAGCCTGGAAGGGAACACAGTCTTACAGGATACCCTGCAAAAGCAGCGTGATTACGTGACGGCGAACAGTACGCGACTTGAACATCAGCTACAACTGTTGCAGGAGGCGGTGAACAGCAAGCGCCTGACATTAACCGAAAAAACGGCGCAGGAAGCCGTTACCCCGGATGAAGCTGCGCGTATTCAGGCTAATCCGCTGGTGAAGCAGGAGCTGGAAATAAACCAGCAATTAAGCCAGCGTCTGATTACCGCTACCGAAAACGGTAATGTCCTGATGCAGCAAAACATCAAAGTCAAAAACTGGCTGGAGCGGGCGCTGCAATCGGAACGTAACATCAAAGAGCAGATTTCTGTCCTGAAGGGCAGTCTGCTGCTTTCACGCATTCTTTATCAGCAACAACAAACGCTGCCCTCGGCGGATGAACTGGAAAATATGACCAACCGCATCGCGGACTTGCGTCTCGAACAGTTTGAAGTCAACCAGCAACGTGACGCGCTGTTCCAGAGCGATGCGTTCGTCAGCAAGCTGGAAGAAGGTCACGCCAACGAAGTCAACAGCGAAGTTCACGATGCGTTATTGCAAGTGGTTGATATGCGTCGCGAACTGTTGGATCAGCTTAACAAACAGTTGGGTAACCAGCTGATGATGGCCATTAACCTGCAAATCAACCAGCAGCAGTTAATGAGCGTATCGAAAAACCTGAAATCCATCCTGACTCAGCAAATTTTTTGGGTGAACAGTAACCGTCCGATGGACTGGGACTGGATCAAAGCGTTCCCGCAAACCCTGAAAGATGAGTTTAAATCGATGAAAATTACGGTGAACTGGGAAAAAGCCTGGCCCGCCGTATTTATCGCTTTCCTTGCCGGTTTGCCGCTGCTGTTGATTGCCGGGCTGATTCACTGGCGTTTAGGCTGGCTGAAAGCATATCAACAAAAACTGGCTTCGGCGGTAGGTTCCCTGCGTAACGATAGTCAGCTCAATACGCCAAAAGCGATTCTTATTGATCTGATCCGCGCACTGCCGGTGTGCCTGATTATTCTCGCTGTCGGTCTGATTCTACTGACGATGCAACTCAACATCAGAGAATTATTGTGGTCGTTCAGCAAAAAACTGGCGATTTTCTGGCTGGTGTTTGGCCTGTGCTGGAAAGTGCTGGAGAAAAACGGTGTTGCCGTGCGTCACTTTGGTATGCCGGAACAGCAGACCAGCCACTGGCGTCGGCAAATTGTCCGCATCAGCCTCGCGTTGCTGCCGATCCATTTCTGGTCTGTGGTGGCAGAACTCTCCCCGCTGCATCTGATGGATGATGTGCTGGGGCAGGCGATGATTTTCTTCAACCTGCTGCTGATTGCCTTCCTGGTGTGGCCGATGTGCCGCGAAAGCTGGCGTGATAAAGAGTCGCACACCATGCGACTGGTCACCATTACCGTGCTGTCGATTATCCCGATTGCGCTGATGGTGCTGACCGCTACAGGTTACTTCTACACCACGCTTCGCCTCTCCGGGCGTTGGATTGAAACCGTTTATCTGGTGATCATCTGGAACCTGCTCTACCAGACAGTATTGCGCGGTTTAAGCGTAGCGGCGCGGCGTATCGCCTGGCGTCGTGCGCTGGCGCGTCGGCAGAATCTGGTGAAAGAGGGCGCAGAAGGTGCCGAACCGCCGGAAGAACCCACCATCGCGCTGGAGCAGGTTAACCAACAGACGCTGCGTATTACCATGTTGCTGATGTTTGCGCTGTTCGGTGTCATGTTCTGGGCAATTTGGTCCGATTTGATCACCGTGTTCAGCTATCTCGACAGCATCACGCTCTGGCATTACAACGGCACTGAAGCTGGCGCTGCGGTGGTGAAAAACGTCACCATGGGCAGTCTGTTGTTTGCGATTATCGTCTCAATGGTGGCCTGGGCGTTGATTCGCAACCTGCCTGGTTTGCTGGAAGTGCTGGTGCTGTCGCGCCTGAACATGCGCCAGGGGGCATCGTATGCCATCACCACTATCCTTAACTACATCATCATTGCCGTTGGTGCGATGATGGTGTTCGGATCGCTGGGCGTCTCGTGGGATAAACTCCAGTGGCTGGCAGCAGCATTATCCGTAGGTCTTGGTTTTGGCTTACAGGAGATCTTCGGTAACTTTGTCTCCGGTTTGATCATCTTGTTCGAACGTCCGGTGCGCATTGGCGATACGGTAACCATTGGTACCTACTCTGGGACGGTCAGTAAGATCCGTATTCGTGCGACAACGATTACCGATTTCGATCGCAAAGAAGTGATCATCCCGAACAAAGCGTTTGTTACCGAGCGTCTGATCAACTGGTCGTTGACTGATACCACCACGCGTCTGGTGATCCGTCTGGGCGTGGCCTATGGCTCCGATCTGGAAAAAGTCCGCAGAGTTCTGCTCCAGGCAGCGACTGAGCATCCAAGGGTGATGCACGAGCCAATGCCAGAAGTCTTCTTTACTGCATTTGGCGCCAGCACGCTGGATCACGAACTGCGCTTGTATGTTCGTGAACTGCGCGACCGTAGCCGCACCGTCGATGAACTGAACCGTACTATCGATCAGTTATGCCGTGAAAACGACATCAACATTGCCTTTAACCAGCTTGAAGTGCATTTGCATAACGAGAAGGGCGATGAAGTGACGGAAGTGAAACGTGACTACAAAGGTGACGATCCGACGCCTGCGGTAGGATAATAACGAAAGGGGCGGCATTTAGTTGCCCCCGAGATTGCTGACAAAGTGCGCGTTGTTCATGCCGGATGCGGCGTGACCGCCTTATCCGGCCTACGAAACCGCGAAAATTCAATATATTGCAGGAGCGGTGTAGGCCTGATAAGCGTAGCGCATCAGGCAGTTTTGCGTTTGCCCGTAATCTTAGGGGACATTTAGCGGCCCCATTTATTTATCACTTTGCGCCTCATCATCGCGCGTTAATTTCTTTTCATAATCACGCTTTACAATATCCAGCGCGCGCAGCACGGTGCTGGCAGGGATTTGATTTTCTTCCAGTAGCACAATTAAATCGACGGCCAGTTTGACATCGTCAGGGGCATTTTCCAGTGACATACTTTCTCCATTGTTAGCGGGTTAAACGCGCTAACCTGTTTTCGATTTTTTCCAACGCATGACGGCAACGCGCCAGGCGCGCTTCATAGGCTTCCACTTCACGATGTAGCGTTTGCTGTTCCACGAGATCGGTCGCCCGCACCAGACGGGCTTTACGTTCGGCAACCATTTCACGTAGCCGTCGTTCAAACTCCTGATGCTGAATACGTTTACGCTGCCAGCGGGCAATTTTTGGTGGTGCGCTATCCCACTCGCGTAGCGACCAGGCTGCGGCTTCACGCGCGATGGCTTCCAGTTGTGCCGCCAGATGTTCTGCCAGCCAGGCGACTTGCGGCAGTTGCTGTTGCTCAACCGCATGGCGAAGCGCGGACAAATTATCTCCCGCTTCTTCCAGGTACGCCTGTAACGTTGTCGCACGGGTCTGAAAAAGGTGCCTGTCGAAACGGGCGCTTAACGTGGCGAACTGCGCCACCGGGGCACAACGCTGGCGCAGCGTGGCGAGCTGACCTTCCAGTTTTTCCAGCAGCAGGGCAGTTTTCACGATAAGACCTCAATGAAAATGATAATTGTTATGCTAAAGTAGCCACTCTGTATGCTGACTACACATAATATGCAACGAATCATTTTAATCATCATTGGCTGGCTGGCGGTAGTGTTGGGTACGCTGGGCGTGGTATTACCGGTATTGCCGACGACGCCATTTATCCTACTGGCCGCCTGGTGCTTTGCCCGTTCATCGCCGCGCTTCCACGCCTGGTTGCTGTACCGCTCATGGTTTGGCAGCTATTTACGCTTCTGGCAGAAATATCATGCGATGCCACGCGGTGCAAAGCCTCGGGCGATATGCATTATTTTACTAACTTTTGCGATTTCACTTTGGTTCGTCCATATGACGTGGGTGCGGATTCTGTTATTGGTGATCCTCGGCTGTTTGCTGATTTTTATGTGGCGAATCCCAGTGATTGATGAAAAGCAATAAAAACGGCAAAGCACAACAATCGCTGTTGCAATTATCGCCCACAGCCAGTACATTCTGGCGTTTTCGAGCACAGGCGCAGGCGGTCAAAGGTTAAACAACTGTTACTTTTGACTCGTTTAAAACGCGCCGTGAGTACCACCGTAACAAGCAGGCATACACTTATGACCGCGACTGCACAGCAGCTTGAGTATCTCAAAAATAGCATCAAAAGCATTCAGGACTACCCGAAACCCGGCATTCTTTTCCGCGATGTCACCAGCTTACTGGAAGACCCGAAAGCTTACGCTCTCAGCATCGATTTACTGGTTGAGCGTTACAAAAATGCGGGCATTACCAAAGTTGTCGGCACTGAAGCTCGTGGCTTCTTGTTCGGCGCTCCGGTAGCATTGGGTCTGGGCGTTGGTTTTGTGCCGGTACGTAAACCAGGCAAACTGCCGCGCGAAACTATCAACGAATCTTATGAACTGGAATACGGCACCGATAAGCTGGAAATCCACGTTGATGCCATTAAACCTGGCGACAAAGTGCTGGTGGTTGATGATTTGCTGGCAACAGGCGGCACCATTGAAGCGACGGTTAAACTGATCCGCCGTTTAGGTGGTGAAGTTACTGACGCTGCGTTCATCATTAATCTGTTCGATCTTGGCGGCGAACAGCGCCTCGAAAAGCAGGGCATTACCTGTTATAGCCTTGTCCCGTTCCCGGGCCATTAATTTTCGCCAGCCCACGTCATGGGCAGCACAAGTTGTACATTCAGCCTCGCCGTTCTGACGGGGCTGTGTTAGCATTACCCCTTCGTGAATCCACCTTCCAGCGTTTCAGAGCCTGCCAATGAGTTATCAGGTCTTAGCCCGAAAATGGCGCCCACAAACCTTTGCTGACGTCGTCGGCCAGGAACATGTGCTGACCGCACTGGCGAACGGCTTGTCGTTAGGGCGTATTCATCATGCTTATCTTTTTTCCGGCACCCGTGGCGTCGGAAAAACCTCTATCGCCCGACTGCTGGCGAAGGGGCTAAACTGCGAAACCGGCATTACCGCGACGCCGTGCGGCGTATGCGATAACTGCCGTGAAATCGAGCAGGGGCGCTTTGTCGATTTGATTGAAATCGACGCCGCCTCGCGCACTAAAGTTGAAGATACCCGCGACCTGCTGGATAACGTTCAGTACGCTCCGGCGCGTGGTCGTTTTAAAGTCTATCTGATCGACGAAGTGCATATGCTGTCGCGTCACAGCTTTAACGCACTGTTAAAAACCCTTGAAGAGCCGCCAGAGCACGTCAAGTTCCTGCTGGCGACGACCGATCCGCAGAAATTGCCAGTGACGATTTTGTCACGCTGTCTGCAATTCCATCTTAAGGCGCTGGATGTCGAGCAAATTCGCCACCAGCTTGAGCACATCCTCAACGAAGAACATATCGCTCACGAGCCACGCGCACTGCAACTGCTGGCGCGCGCCGCCGAAGGCAGTTTGCGAGATGCCTTAAGTCTGACCGACCAGGCGATTGCCAGCGGCGACGGCCAGGTTTCGACCCAGTCAGTAAGCGCGATGCTGGGTACGCTTGACGACGATCAGGCGCTGTCGCTGGTTGAAGCGATGGTCGAGGCCAACGGCGAGCGCGTAATGGCGCTGATTAATGAAGCTGCTGCCCGTGGTATCGAGTGGGAAGCGTTGTTGGTGGAAATGCTCGGACTGTTGCACCGCATTGCGATGGTACAACTTTCGCCTGCAGCACTTGGCAACGACATGGCCGCCATCGAGTTGCGGATGCGTGAACTTGCGCGCACCATACCGCCGACGGATATTCAGCTTTACTATCAGACGCTGTTGATTGGTCGCAAAGAATTACCGTATGCGCCGGATCGCCGCATGGGCGTTGAGATGACACTGCTGCGCGCGCTGGCGTTCCATCCGCGTATGCCGCTGCCTGAGCCAGAAGTGCCACGCCAGTCCTTTGCGCCCGTCGCGCCAACGGCAGTAATGACGCCAACCCAGGTGCCGCCGCAACCGCAACCAGCGCCGCAGCAGGCACCGACTGTACCGCTCTCAGAAACCACCAGCCAGGTGCTGGCGGCGCGTCAGCAACTGCAGCGCGCTCAGGGAGCAACCAAAGCAAAAAAGAGTGAACCGGCAGCCGCTACCCGCGCGCGGCCGGTGAATAACGCTGCGCTGGAAAGACTGGCTTCGGTCACCGATCGCGTTCAGTCGCGTCCTGTGCCATCGGCGCTGGAAAAAGCGCCAGCCAAAAAAGAAGCGTATCGCTGGAAGGCGACCACCCCAGTGATGCAGCAAAAAGAAGTGGTCGCCACGCCGAAGGCGCTAAAAAAAGCGCTGGAACATGAAAAAACGCCGGAACTGGCGGCGAAGCTGGCGGCAGAAGCCATTGAGCGCGACCCGTGGGCGGCACAGGTGAGCCAACTATCGCTACCCAAACTGGTCGAGCAGGTGGCGTTAAATGCCTGGAAAGAGGAGAGCGACAACGCAGTATGCCTGCATTTGCGCTCCTCTCAGCGGCATTTGAATAACCGCGGCGCACAGCAAAAACTGGCTGAAGCGTTGAGCACGTTAAAAGGTTCAACGGTTGAACTGACTATCGTTGAAGATGATAATCCCGCGGTGCGTACGCCGCTGGAGTGGCGTCAGGCGATATACGAAGAAAAACTTGCGCAGGCGCGCGAGTCCATTATTGCGGATAATAATATTCAGACCCTGCGTCGATTCTTTGATGCAGAGCTGGATGAAGAAAGTATCCGCCCCATTTGATCGTAAGCACTGCTTACGATCGTCATCCTTAACGTGATTGAGAGAGAAACCTATGTTTGGTAAAGGCGGTCTGGGCAACCTGATGAAGCAAGCCCAGCAGATGCAAGAAAAAATGCAGCAGATGCAGGAAGAAATCGCGAAGCTGGAAGTGACTGGCGAATCCGGCGCAGGTCTGGTGAAAGTGACCATCAATGGCGCTCACAACTGCCGTCGCGTAGAGATCGACCCGAGCCTGCTGGAAGACGACAAAGAGATGCTGGAAGATTTGGTCGCTGCGGCATTCAACGACGCAGCGCGTCGCATCGAAGAAACCCAGAAAGAAAAAATGGCCTCTGTTTCCTCCGGAATGCAGCTGCCGCCAGGCTTTAAGATGCCGTTCTGATGCAAACCAGCCCGCTGTTAACACAGCTTATGGAAGCACTGCGCTGTCTGCCGGGCGTTGGCCCGAAGTCGGCGCAGCGTATGGCGTTCACGCTGCTTCAGCGCGATCGTAGCGGCGGGATGCGTCTGGCGCAGGCGCTCACCCGGGCGATGTCGGAAATCGGCCACTGCGCCGATTGTCGGACCTTCACTGAACAGGAAGTCTGTAACATCTGTTCAAATCCGCGTCGTCAGGAAAACGGTCAAATCTGCGTGGTGGAGAGTCCGGCGGACATCTACGCCATTGAGCAGACGGGGCAGTTTTCCGGTCGTTATTTTGTGTTGATGGGGCATCTGTCACCGCTGGACGGTATTGGCCCGGATGATATCGGACTTGATCGCCTGGAACAGCGTCTGGCGGCAGAAAAAATCACCGAAGTGATCCTCGCCACCAACCCGACGGTCGAAGGTGAAGCCACCGCTAACTACATTGCCGAGCTTTGCGCGCAATATGACGTGGAAGCCAGCCGAATCGCTCATGGCGTACCGGTTGGCGGCGAGCTGGAAATGGTCGATGGCACCACGCTGTCACACTCCCTTGCCGGGCGTCATAAGATTCGTTTTTAAGCAAACGAGAGCAGGATCACCTGCTCTCGCTTGAAATTATCCTTCCTTGTCCCCATTTACCCCTCATCCTGTTTTTAACCTTAAAATGGCATTATTGAGGTAGACCTACATGAAAGGACAAGAAACTCGTGGTTTTCAGTCAGAAGTGAAGCAGCTTCTGCACCTGATGATCCATTCTCTGTATTCCAATAAAGAAATCTTCCTGCGTGAGCTTATCTCTAACGCCTCCGATGCGGCGGACAAGCTGCGTTTCCGCGCGCTCTCTAACCCGGATCTGTACGAAGGTGACGGCGAACTGCGCGTTCGTGTTTCTTTCGATAAAGACAAGCGCACGCTGACCATCTCCGATAACGGCGTGGGGATGACCCGCGACGAAGTGATTGACCATCTGGGGACTATCGCTAAATCCGGCACCAAATCATTCCTCGAATCCCTGGGCTCTGACCAGGCAAAAGACAGCCAGCTGATCGGTCAGTTCGGTGTTGGTTTCTACTCTGCGTTTATCGTGGCCGATAAAGTGACCGTGCGTACTCGTGCGGCGGGCGAAAAACCAGAAAACGGCGTGTTCTGGGAATCGGCTGGTGAAGGTGAATACACCGTTGCCGACATCACCAAAGAAGATCGTGGTACTGAAATCACCCTGCATCTGCGTGAAGGCGAAGACGAGTTCCTCGATGACTGGCGCGTGCGTTCCATCATCAGCAAATACTCCGACCATATCGCGCTGCCGGTAGAGATCGAAAAACGCGAAGAGAAAGACGGCGAAACCGTTATCTCCTGGGAGAAAATCAACAAAGCGCAGGCGCTGTGGACCCGTAACAAGTCGGAAATCACCGATGAAGAGTACAAAGAGTTCTACAAACACATCGCCCACGACTTTAACGATCCGCTGACCTGGAGCCACAACCGCGTTGAAGGTAAGCAGGAGTACACCAGCCTGCTGTACATCCCGTCGCAGGCACCGTGGGATATGTGGAACCGCGATCATAAACACGGCCTGAAACTGTACGTCCAGCGTGTGTTCATCATGGACGACGCAGAACAGTTCATGCCGAACTATCTGCGCTTCGTGCGTGGTCTGATTGACTCCAGCGATCTGCCGCTGAACGTTTCCCGTGAAATCCTCCAGGACAGCACAGTCACGCGTAACCTGCGCAATGCGCTGACCAAGCGTGTGCTGCAAATGCTGGAAAAACTGGCGAAAGACGACGCGGAAAAATACCAGACCTTCTGGCAACAGTTTGGCCTGGTACTGAAAGAAGGTCCGGCGGAAGATTTCGCTAACCAGGAAGCGATCGCCAAACTGCTGCGTTTTGCGTCTACCCATACCGATTCTTCTGCGCAGACCGTGTCTCTGGAAGACTACGTTTCCCGCATGAAAGAAGGGCAGGAGAAAATCTACTACATCACCGCAGACAGCTATGCGGCGGCGAAGAGCAGCCCGCACCTGGAACTGCTGCGTAAGAAAGGCATCGAAGTTCTGCTGCTTTCCGACCGCATCGATGAGTGGATGATGAACTATCTGACTGAGTTCGACGGTAAACCGTTCCAGTCGGTGTCTAAAGTTGATGAATCGCTGGAAAAACTGGCTGATGAAGTCGATGAAAGTGCGAAAGAAGCGGAAAAAGCACTGACTCCGTTCATCGACCGTGTGAAAGCCCTGCTCGGCGAGCGCGTGAAAGATGTCCGTCTGACTCACCGTCTGACCGATACGCCAGCGATTGTTTCTACCGACGCGGACGAAATGAGCACCCAGATGGCTAAACTGTTCGCCGCAGCGGGCCAGAAAGTGCCAGAAGTGAAATACATCTTCGAACTGAACCCGGATCACGTACTGGTGAAACGTGCTGCAGATACTGAAGATGAAGCCAAGTTCAGCGAGTGGGTAGAACTGCTGCTGGATCAGGCGCTGCTGGCAGAACGCGGTACGCTGGAAGATCCGAACCTGTTTATTCGTCGTATGAACCAGTTACTGGTTTCCTGATGTAATGCCGGATGAATTTTATCCGGCATACAGCTGAATGTGGTGCCGGATGACTTTCGTGTCATCCGGCATTTTTCTTTTCATCCTCTGCACTTTCCGCAAATTATCTCACCATTAACCGTTTCAGCCCCGGGCGCCTTTCTTGAGGCAATCGCCTGTTGGTGGTATCGTTTATCGCTTTTTCAAAAAATTCGACACAATTTAAGGGGATTTTCGCAATGCGTATCATTCTGCTTGGCGCTCCGGGCGCGGGGAAAGGGACTCAGGCTCAGTTCATCATGGAGAAATATGGTATTCCGCAAATCTCCACTGGCGATATGCTGCGTGCCGCAGTCAAATCTGGCTCCGAGCTGGGTAAACAAGCTAAAGACATTATGGACGCTGGCAAACTGGTCACCGATGAACTGGTGATCGCGCTGGTTAAAGAGCGCATTGCTCAGGAAGATTGCCGTAATGGTTTCCTGTTGGACGGCTTCCCGCGTACCATTCCGCAGGCAGACGCGATGAAAGAAGCGGGCATCAACGTTGATTACGTTCTGGAATTCGACGTACCGGACGAACTGATCGTTGATCGTATCGTCGGTCGCCGCGTTCACGCGCCGTCTGGTCGTGTTTATCACGTTAAATTCAATCCGCCGAAAGTAGAAGGTAAAGACGACGTAACCGGTGAAGAGCTGACTACCCGTAAAGACGATCAGGAAGAAACCGTACGTAAACGTCTGGTTGAATACCATCAGATGACTGCACCGCTGATTGGCTACTACTCCAAAGAAGCAGAAGCGGGTAACACCAAATACGCGAAAGTTGACGGCACCAAACCGGTTGCTGAAGTTCGCGCGGCTCTGGAAAAAATCCTCGGCTAATCAAGCCGCAGCAGATCTGCTCTCGGGCAGGTCTGCGTATCCTCCTCAGGCCAGGCCTCTCACAGCAATTAGTTCTTCTTCCTCACTTTTCCGCTACAATTATCAACAAGTTGAATCGATAAGAGGCGGTAATGCGTCAGACTAAAACCGGTATCCTGCTGGCAAACCTGGGGACGCCCGATGCCCCCACTCCTGAAGCGGTAAAACGCTATCTGAAACAATTTTTAAGCGATAGACGCGTGGTTGATACCTCACGGCTGTTGTGGTGGCCGTTGCTGCGTGGTGTGATTTTGCCGCTGCGCTCACCGCGCGTGGCGAAGCTGTACGCCTCGGTCTGGATGGAAGACGGCTCGCCGCTGATGGTTTACAGCCGCCAGCAACAGCAGGCGCTGGCACAACGTTTACCGGATACGCCAGTGGCGCTGGGCATGAGCTACGGCTCGCCATCACTGGAAAGCGCCGTCGATGAACTACTGGCAGAACATGTTGATCATATTGTGGTGCTGCCGCTCTATCCGCAATACTCCTGTTCTACGGTTGGCGCTGTGTGGGATGAACTTGCACGCATTCTCGCGCGCAAGCGTAGCATTCCGGGGATTTCGTTTATTCGTGATTACGCCGATAACCACGATTACATTAATGCGCTGGCGAACAGCGTGCGGACCTCTTTCGAAAAACATGGCGAGCCGGATCTGCTGCTGCTCTCTTATCATGGCATTCCTCAGCGTTACGCGGATGAAGGTGATGATTACCCGCAGCGTTGCCGCACAACGACTCGCGAACTGGCTTCCGCACTGGGGATGGCTCCGGAAAAAGTGATGATGACCTTTCAGTCGCGCTTTGGTCGGGAACCCTGGCTGATGCCTTATACCGATGAAACGTTGAAAATGCTCGGAGAAAAAGGTGTCGGCCATATTCAGGTGATGTGTCCAGGCTTTGCGGCGGATTGTCTGGAGACGCTGGAAGAGATTGCCGAGCAAAACCGTGAAGTCTTCCTCGGCGCTGGCGGGAAAAAATACGAATATATTCCGGCGCTTAATGCTACACCGGAACATATCGAAATGATGGCTAATCTTGTTGCAGCCTATCGCTAAAGAATTGAGCACCGTCGCGTAGAGCATCGTCGGCGGTTTTCATCATCCGTGAATAATGCAAAAAGGCGTGCAGCGTACCGGAGTAGAGTTTGAACTCACAAGGTTGCTGGTGTGCCGCTAACGTCTGGTAAAGCAGGCGACTGTCATCCAGCAGCGGATCGAACTCCGCTCCGGCGATATAACAGGGCGGCACATTTCGAGTGAGATCATTATTAAACAGGCAGTAATACGGCGATTCGCGATCCGCTTCGCTGCCTAAATATGCCTCTTCATACATCTGTAAATCCTGTTGCGTTAAGCCATCCCAGGCACCGCCCAGCAGGCGACGAGTCACGGAATCCCGTAACCCATAAAGTCCATACCACAGCAAAACGCCCACAACCTTACCGCAATCGATCTGTTTATCCCGCAGCCACAAGGCGCTGGCGAGCGCCAGCATTGCGCCAGCGGAATCACCGGCAAAGCCAATACGTGACATATTAATTTGATAATCGCCCGCCTGCTGGTGGAAGTGACAACAGGCGGCCACGATTTCCTCTATCGCCTGCGGAAAACGCGCTTCTGGCGAAAGGGTGTAATCAATGCCAATCACCGTACACTGAGTGTAGATTGCCAGAAGTCGCATGATGCGATCGTGAGTATCGAGATTGCCGAGAATAAAACCACCGCCGTGAAGATAAAATAGCGTCGCTGGGCTATCTGAATTTGGACAAAATAAACGGGCCTCCACTTGTCCATATTTTGTCGGAACTGCGTAATCCCTGGTTTCCATTTCTGGAGCGCCCGCATTCCAGAATCGCCGCTCGAGCGTGTAATGCTGACACTGCTCGGCAAGTGTTCCTTCTGCGGGCCAGGGCGGTAAATCAGGCTGAAGCGTATTAACAACGGCCCTCATTTCGGCAGAAATCAGTTCCAGTGCGGGTAATTTGTTTTCCATCTTCATAGAAAAACTCCTTTCAAATTACGCCATTGTAAGGAAGCTCTGCCATGATAATGCGATCTCGTCTGCTGATATTGAAACTGGCTGCATCTCGCGCGTTCCCGTGAGATTGTGTTAACATTCGCCGCTCAGTTAACCACCCGTAAAAACAACCATGAAATTTCCCGGTAAACGTAAATCCAAACATTACTTCCCTGTAAACGCACGCGATCCGCTGTTGCAGCAAATCCAGCCAGAAAACGAAACCAGCGCTGCCTGGGTGGTGGGTATCGACCAGACGTTGGTAGATATTGAAGCAAAAGTGGATGATGAATTTATTGAGCGTTATGGATTAAGCGCCGGGCATTCACTGGTGATTGAAGATGATGTTGCCGAAGCACTCTATCAGGAACTTAAAGAGAAAAACCTGATTACCCATCAGTTTGCGGGGGGCACTATTGGTAACACCATGCATAACTACTCGGTACTGGCGGATGACCGCTCGGTACTACTGGGCGTGATGTGCAGCAATATTGAAATTGGCAGCTACGCCTATCGTTATTTGTGTAATACCTCCAGCCGTACCGATCTTAACTATCTGCAAGGCGTAGACGGCCCGATTGGACGCTGCTTTACGCTGATTGGTGAGTCTGGCGAACGCACTTTTGCCATTAGCCCTGGCCACATGAACCAGCTACGGGCAGAAAGCATTCCGGAAGATGTGATTGCCGGAGCGTCGGCGCTGGTACTCACCTCATATCTGGTGCGCTGCAAGCCGGGCGAACCGATGCCGGAAGCGACCATGAAAGCCATTGAGTACGCGAAGAAATATAACGTGCCGGTGGTGCTGACGCTGGGGACTAAATTTGTCATCGCCGAGAATCCGCAGTGGTGGCAGCAATTCCTCAAAGAACACGTTTCCATCCTTGCGATGAACGAAGAAGAAGCCGAAGCGTTGACCGGAGAGAGCGATCCGCTGCTGGCGTCTGATAAGGCGCTGGACTGGGTGGATCTGGTGCTGTGCACCGCCGGGCCAATCGGTTTGTATATGGCGGGCTTTACTGAAGACGAAGCGAAACGCAAAACCCAGCATCCGCTGCTGCCGGGCGCTATCGCGGAATTTAACCAGTATGAGTTTAGCCGCGCCATGCGCCACAAGGATTGCCAGAATCCGCTGCGCGTCTATTCGCACATTGCGCCGTACATGGGCGGGCCAGAAAAAATCATGAACACCAACGGTGCCGGAGATGGGGCGCTGGCGGCGCTGTTGCATGACATTACCGCTAACAGTTATCACCGTAGCAACGTACCAAATTCCAGCAAGCATAAATTCACCTGGTTGACGTATTCGTCATTAGCGCAGGTGTGTAAATACGCCAACCGTGTGAGCTATCAGGTACTGAACCAGCATTCTCCACGCTTAACGCGCGGGCTGCCGGAGCGTGAAGACAGCCTGGAAGAATCTTACTGGGATCGTTAAGTTATCGGATGTAACTAAATCGCACCCGTAGGCCGGATAAGATGCGCCAGCATCGCATCCGGCAATGCTGTTTATCCAGGGAAAGCAGCAAGATGAAATGTATTTCTGTGCCACTTACGAAACAGGCAATGGAACGTCTTGATTATGATTGCTGTAAGCCAGGCGATCTGTTTGAGGTAGTGTTAAACGCCGCCGACGAACGGGCATTAGCTGAAACTGACATGATTACCTTGCTCAACGCCACTTTATATATCTGTATCGATGATTTTGAAGATGAGCTTGTCACGGATATACGTAAGCTTAAGCACATTGCTGCGCTTATTGAGCAAACGCTCATCACCCATCCTGAAAATTCATTCCTCAATATTTTGCTAATACAAACACGCCGGGCGTTGGCAGCCAGTACCGGCGTCTTTTTTTACTTCTGACATGGATGTATAGGATGCAAAAGGTTTGGTATCTGCAACATACGCATTTTGGCGATATGAAAGGTATCGGCATTTACACCTGTTATGAACTGGCCTTGCAGGCCAAAAAAGACGTGGAAAATAAGCCAGGGTTTGTGGATTACCCGGAAAATTTTCAGTTTATTGAATGCATCCTTAACCAGGATCTCTGGGGAGATTTTCCCGTTACACAGGCAGACGATCCCGTCGGGGCGATGGTTTACAGCCTGTGGCATATCCGTGATGATGAGGCCGATGATTACGCTTTCCTCGGCATTTATACCACTGCAGAACTGGCAAAGCAGGCCCGGGAACGAGCCTGCCGCTATTTTCAGGAAGATGCTGCAAATATTCAGCCAGATAAAGGGCAGCTTGATCGTACCTGGTGGGAAGATGGCTTCATTTCATGGGACCAGGCCTCGGAATTGATTACTCCCAACGCGGGGTAATCGTCCTGCATTTTGCGCTCGATGCCTGATGCGACGCTGGCCGCGTCTTATCAGGCCTACATATCCGCGCTTATTATCCGGCAACCACCGTTTACCCCGTCACCACTTCACCTGCCGGTGGCGTTTCCAGCAGTTCCAGCATGGTGCGGGCAATTTCACGCTCGCCCATCACCACCTGATTTGCGCCACGTTCGGTGATATATGCCACCTCGTCGTCATAATGGGCGCGGGCGATAATCTCAATATCCGGGTTTTTCGCGCGAGCAGACGCCACAATCTCGCCTGCTTCGTAACCGTTGGGAATCGTCAGGATCAGCCATTTTGCGCATTCCAGATGCGCCAGTTGCATGATCTCTTCGTTAGCCGCGTTGCCTAATACCGCCCGGACTCCGCGCTCACGCAGTTCGTCGACACGAGTACGTGACGTCTCAATCACCACTAAAGGAATATCAGACGCGAGCAATTTCTCCCCCAGCAGGCTGCCCACACGACCATAACCTACCAGCAGCGCATGGTTGCAGATATCAACCGGAATCTGCTTCTCTTCTTCGATAGCTTCCTCCAGCGTCTGCTCTTCCAGCGTTTCGGTTTTCGCCAGGTATTTCTCCAGCAGCGCGAACAGCACCGGGTTGAGCATAATCGACAAAATCGCCCCCGCCAGCACCAGGTTTTGCCCGGCCTGCGGCAGCAGATTCAGCGCCATCCCCAGACCTGCCAGAATAAAGGCGAACTCACCAATCTGCGCCAGGCTGGCGGCGATGGTTAACGCCGTGCGCTGGGAGTGACCAAACAAACGCACAAGGAACAGGGCCGCGACCGATTTACCAAACAGAATAATTGCCAGCGTCGCCAGCACCGCCAGCGGTTGCTGAATCAGAATTAACGGATCAAACAGCATCCCGACAGAGACGAAGAACAACACTGCAAACGCATCACGTAATGGCAGTGTATCGTGGGCGGCACGGTGGCTAAGTTCGGACTCATTCAGCACCATCCCGGCAAAGAACGCGCCGAGTGCAAAGGAGACGTCAAACAGCTCCACCGCGCCAAAAGCAATCCCTAACGCCAGCGCCAGCACCGACAGGGTAAACAGCTCACGCGAACCCGTTGCCGCGCTACGTGCCATAATCCACGGCACCAGACGGCGACCTACCAACATCATAATGGCAATAAACGCGACGACTTTGCCGATGGTGATACTCATATCCAGCGCCAGCGTCGCAAAGCCCACATCGCCCTGTTCCAGCATTCCGGCTACCGCTGGCAGCAACACCAGCGTCAGGACCATCACCAGGTCTTCCACAATCAGCCAGCCAATGGCGATTTGCCCTCGCTGGCTGTCTATCAACTGCCGTTCTTCAAGTGCGCGCAGCAGCACCACGGTACTGGCGGTGGAAAGACACAAACCGAACACGATGCCGGTCATTAACGACCAGCCGATCACGGCAGAAAGAGCCATACCCAGCAGTGTCGCCACGGCTATCTGGGCGACCGCGCCGGGAATGGCGATGGACTTTACCGCCATCAAATCCTTGAGCGAAAAATGCAAACCGACGCCGAACATCAGCAAAATAACGCCCAGTTCCGCCAGTTCAGGCGCAAGTTTTGTATCGGCAACAAAACCTGGGGTAAAGGGGCCTGCCAGCACACCCGCTAACAGATATCCCACCAGAGGAGAAATACGCAGTTTATTGGCCAGCATGCCGAGGATAAAGGCAAGCACAAGGCCGCCAACAATTGTGGTGATAAGCGGGGTGGCGTGATGCATTCCGTCTCCTTTTCCTGGTGGTGGTTGTCCATATTTTGGCCGGGAAAACCAAAATTACAGGTAATAGTTTATGACAATTTCATAGATTATGTTTATGAATAATTATTGAATTTTGCAGAAAAATGGAATTAGCCGCAAAAAAGGCACGGATCGGAAAAGTGATGAGGTGTATGAAGAGGAAAGGCTTATGGTTACTGCAAAATGAAGCAGCCAAAGTTTACCTTTGGCTGCCGGGAATTCAGGATTTATGCCGATTATCAGGTAAGAATATGGTCAACATGCCAAGAAGTGGCAGGAAAGCACAGATTTTATAAACTAACTCGATACTGGTATGGTCAGCGATAAGCCCCAGAACTGCGGCTCCAAGGCCACCCATGCCAAAAGCAAAACCGAAAAAGAGCCCGGAAACCATGCCGATACGCCCCGGCAACAGCTCTTGCGCATAAACCAGAATGGCAGAAAACGCAGAGGCGAGGATAAATCCAATAATCACCGTCAAAACCCCCGTCCAGTGCAGGCTTGCGTACGGTAAAATAAGCGTAAAAGGCGCAACGCCGAGGATAGAGCCCCAAATCACATATTTTCGACCAATCTTATCGCCAACAGGCCCGCCAATCACCGTCCCCGCCGCAACGGCAAACAGGAAGGCAAACAGATGAAGTTGGGCATTCTGGATGGATAATCCGAATTTTTCCATCAGATAAAAGGTGTAATAGCTGCTGATGCTCGCCATATAGAAATATTTCGAGAAAATCAGCACTAACAGTACGCAAACAGCCAGCACGACCTTATTTCGTGGCAGCGGATTGATTATTGGCGCTTTCGGCTTGCCTTTACTCATTCGGTGCTGCGCAGAGTACCAGCGGCTGATTTGCGCCAACACCACGATTGCCAGCAGTGCCGCCAGTACAAACCATGCAACGTTGCCTTTGCCATAGGGGGCGATGAGCACCGCCGCCAGCAAAGGCCCCAACGAACTGCCAAAGTTACCGCCGACCTGGAAGATGGATTGCGCCAGACCATGACGTCCGCCTGACGCCATACGTGCCACGCGGGAAGATTCCGGATGAAAGACCGACGAACCGGTACCGACCAGCGCCGCCGCCAGCAACACCGAGCCAAAACTGCCCGCCAGAGCCAGCAATACCAGGCCGCTTAAGGTAAAGCACATGCCAATTGGCAACGACCACGGCATTGGGTATTTATCTGTCCAGTAGCCGACGACCGGTTGCAGCAGCGAAGAGGCGAGCTGGAAGGTGAGGGTTATCAGCCCAATCTGCATAAACGTCAGGGAAAACTCTGACTGTAAGAGCGGATAAATCGCCAGAATCAGCGATTGGATCATGTCGTTCAGCAGATGCGAAAGGCTGATAGCGCCTAAAATGCCAAACGATGTGCGAGCCTTAGTGGTCGATGCAGCCGCGCCCGCCACAGGCTGGGTTTGTTCACTCATTGCCATAGGAAAGTCACTTTTTTAGGGTTGCGATGTAAAGAATGATCTTATTTGTGATTATTACCCGACTAACATACCTGTATGCGCTGATTGAAGGAAGTCTCAATGTGGAAAACAGAATTTCCAATCTGGATGTAGATTTATCGTAACCGAACGCAGACTTGTCTATGATGTCGCGTCATACTAATTTTCAACACGTTATTATCTGGTCAGGGAGAGAAGTATGAAATTATTGCAGCGGGGTGTGGCATTAGCACTGTTAACCACATTGTCACTGGCGAGTGAAACTGCGTTGGCCTATGAGCAGGATAAAACCTATAAAATTACGGTTCTGCATACCAACGACCATCACGGTCATTTCTGGCGCAATGAATATGGCGAATACGGTCTGGCGGCACAAAAAACGCTGGTGGACGGTATTCGTAAAGAGGTCGCTGCTGAAGGCGGGAGCGTGCTGCTACTTTCTGGTGGCGACATTAATACCGGTGTGCCGGAATCCGATTTGCAGGACGCAGAGCCAGATTTTCGCGGCATGAATCTGGTGGGCTATGATGCAATGGCGATTGGCAATCATGAATTTGATAACCCGCTCACCGTATTACGCCAGCAGGAAAAGTGGGCAAAGTTCCCGTTGCTCTCTGCCAATATCTATCAAAAAAGTACCGGCGAGCGCCTGTTTAAACCCTGGGCGCTGTTTAAGCGCCAGGATTTGAAAATCGCCGTTATCGGTTTAACAACTGATGAAACAGCGAAGTTAGGTAACCCAGAAAACTTCACCGACATTGAATTCCGTAAACCTGCCGACGAAGCCAAACTGGTGATCCAGGAGCTGCAACAGACAGAAAAGCCGGACATTATTATCGCGGCGACCCATATGGGGCATTACGACAACGGTGAGCACGGTTCTAACGCGCCGGGGGATGTAGAGATGGCGCGCAGTTTGCCGGCCGGATCGCTGGCGATGATTGTCGGCGGACATTCGCAAGATCCAGTCTGTATGGCTGCGGAAAATAAAAAGCAGGTAGATTACGTTCCTGGTACGCCATGCAAACCGGATCAACAAAACGGCATCTGGATTGTACAAGCGCATGAGTGGGGCAAGTACGTTGGTCGGGCCGACTTTGAGTTTCGCAACGGCGAAATGAAAATGGTCAACTACCAGCTGATTCCGGTGAACCTGAAGAAAAAAGTCACCTGGGAAGACGGGAAAAGCGAGCGTGTGCTGTACACCCCTGAAATAGCTGAAAACCAGCAAATGATCTCGCTGTTATCGCCGTTCCAGAACAAAGGCAAAGCGCAGCTGGAAGTGAAAATAGGCGAAACCAACGGTCGTCTGGAAGGCGATCGTGACAAAGTGCGTTTTGTACAGACCAATATGGGGCGGTTGATTCTGGCAGCCCAAATGGATCGTACTGGTGCTGACTTTGCGGTGATGAGCGGAGGCGGGATTCGTGATTCTATCGAGGCAGGCAATATCAGCTATAAAAACGTGCTGAAAGTGCAGCCGTTCGGCAATGTGGTGGTGTATGCCGACATGACCGGTAAAGAGGCGATTGATTATCTGACTGCCGTCGCGCAGATGAAGCCGGATTCCGGTGCCTACCCGCAATTTGCCAACGTCAGCTTTGTGGCGAAAGACGGCAAACTCAACGACCTGAAAATCAAAGGCGAACCGGTCGATCCGGCAAAAACCTACCGCATGGCAACATTAAACTTTAATGCTACTGGCGGTGATGGTTACCCGCACCTTGATAACAAACCGGGCTATGTGAATACCGGCTTTATTGATGCCGAAGTGCTGAAAGCGTATATCCAGAAAAACTCGCCGCTGGATGTGAGTGTCTATGAACCGAAAGGTGAGGTGAGCTGGCAGTAATCTGAAAGTGCCGGATGCTCACATCCGGCACAATGCTTAATCGCGACGGGCGATATCAGCAAATTTAGCATCGAGGATCTTCGCCAAGTCGCCTGCCGCCAGTTCGATATCCAGCCCGCGTTTACCGCCGGAAACATAAATAGTGGCAAATTCTTGTGCGGGGGCGTCGATAATCGTCGGCAGACGTTTTTTCTGCCCTAATGGGCTAATTCCCCCAACCAGATATCCCGTTGAACGCTGCGCGACCATCGGATCGGCCATCTCTACTTTCTTGGCACCCAGCGCCTTTGCTACTTTTTTGAGATCTAATTGACCTGCGACTGGCGTGACGGCCACGGCAAGGTGTTTCATATCGCCATTCACTGCGACCAGCAGCGTTTTGTAGACCTGATCCGGATTCAAACCTAATTTTTTGACGACTTCATCGCCAAAATTGGTTTCTGCCGGATCGTGTTCGTAGGTATGAACCTGAAAAGAAATTTTGTTTTTTTCGAGTAATTTAACTGCCGGTGTCATCGTAATTTTCCTGCCTTAAACAAAAAAACGAAGCAAGCATACGCCTGATGGTGGTCCAAAAAAAAGTGCCATCTTGCCTAAGAGTATTGGCAGGATGGTGAGATTGAGCGACAATCGACTTACACCGTCGTTTAAAGCGACGGCATAATAATAAAAATATGAAATTCCTCTTTGACGGGCCAATAGCGATATTGGCCATTTTTTTAGCGCAACATTTGCGGCAAATTTCCTTCTCCATACAGATGTAAAGCACCGACCGCGACCACATAGCGCCCTGGCGGCATGGCATGCAGTTTATCCCGCCAGGCGAGATTTCTCTGGTGCATCAGGACATCGTACAGCGACTGACTGAACGTATTGGGCAGTGTTATTTCATTATTTTGTGGCGGTGCATTCAGCCACCAGCTCATCATTTGTTGCAGCAACCGTGCGTTGGTATGCCAGTGGGTCAGCGTATCGTCCAGCAGCGCCTGTCCTTTGTCGGGAAGCTGGAGCAACATGGCAATCTGGTTTTCTGCCCCTTCCAGTTCAATCACGGGTTTATGTTGTTGCTTCGCCGCCTGCAATAGCTGGTAATCGATACCGTATTCTGCCCGCAGCCCCAGCTTTTGCGCCTGCGTCGCCTGGAGAACCATCGCGATTTGCCACAACGGTTGGGTAGAAAACAGCGAAGGGGAAATGCCCATCTCCTGGCTGATATGTTGCAGGTTTTGCAATTGCTCCTCGCTGATACGCTCTTCCAGCGCCTCGCAGGCGGGCAAATTGGCGAATGGGGTATCGCTGGTGGAAACATCCGCCTCGACGATCAGCGCATCGGCGTTTTTGAGCTTTTTGAGCAAACGGGGGGGCAGGGGAGCCATATCGTGACTCCCCATATGAATACTGCCAATCAGATGAAAATGGCGATTGCCGGGGAGGGTTATATCGATGGCAGGCCAGGTGTAATGATTACCGCGCAGCGCGGCCCAAAGCGTTTTTACCCGGTACAACAGATCCATACGACCTCCCTTTGTGAAATATCATGCTAGCGCGCGGGGAGGGATGGCGCAAATAGAGTTATGAGGCTTGTTCAGTGGTAGCTTAAATATGATCGAAAAATTGTTTTTGCTTTGAAACGAAAGACTGCACGGGTGTTGGTGGCGTCAAAATCGCCGAGGCGTTCCCTGAAGGCCGGGGCAGCCCACATGGATGTGGGCTGAGGGCGCGTTTTACAGGGATGTTACCTCGCGCCCGACCCGGTAGCCGCAAGGGATAAGCTGAGGGTACCGCGCAGCGGCGATTTTGTTCGCCAGAGCCCGGGGGTGCAGGGGGCGGCGGCGATTGGCCGCCCCCTGCGCGCTCCCTGCGCCAGTCACTTTATATGGCATTACTCATAAAAGGAGCGCAACAAGAACTGGATCTCACAAACGCATTAAGTAAATACCAATCATTCCTTCGGTTTAAACCGCAGCAACCGGTTGGCGTTACTCACTACGGTAATCGACGAGAGCGCCATTGCCGCTCCGGCAACTACCGGGTTAAGCAGTGTTCCGGTGAACGGCCACAAAATACCGGCGGCGACCGGAATACCGATACTATTGTAGATAAACGCGCCGAGCAGGTTCTGCTTCATGTTGCGCAGCGTTGCACGGGAAATCGCGAGCGCATCCGCAACACCCATCAGGCTATGGCGCATCAGGGTAATCGCCGCGGTTTCAATGGCAACATCACTGCCGCCCCCCATCGCAATACCGACATCCGCCTGGGCCAGCGCTGGCGCGTCGTTAATGCCGTCGCCCACCATTGCCACCTGACGTCCTTCACTTTGCAGACGTTTGATCGCTTCGGCTTTACCGTCCGGCAGCACCCCGGCAATCACTTCATCAATTCCAGCTTCTTTGGCGATTGCTTTGGCGGTGGTTGGGTTATCCCCGGTCAACATCACCAGACGATATCCCGCTTTATGCAGACGTTGCAGCGCCGCCACGCTATCATTACGCAACGGATCGCGTACTGCCAGTAAGGCCACCGCTTTCCCGTCAACCGCCAGCAGCACAGGCGTTGCGCCTTGCGATGCCTGAGCTGAAATATCTGCTTCAATCGCTTTAGTATCGACTTGCTGGTCATTTAGCAACGCCTGATTACCCAGCAATAACGCATGACCTTCTGCTTCACCGCTCACGCCCAGCCCGCGCAATGTGCGGAAACCGTTGACCTGCGGTAGCTGCATATCGCCTGCTTTATCGAGGATCGCTCGTGCCAGCGGATGGCTGGAACCTTGCTCCAGCGCCGCCGCCAGACGCAGTGCCTGCGCTTCATCAACATCAGCAAATGTTTTTACCGCGACAACCTGCGGCTTCCCTTCGGTCAGCGTCCCGGTTTTATCGAACACGACGGTATCAAGCGTACTGGCGCGTTGCAGTGCGTCGGCGTCCCGCACCAGCACACCAAACTCAGCCGCCCGCCCGACGCCGGAAATAATCGACATCGGCGTCGCCAGCCCCAGCGCACACGGACAGGCGATAATCAGCACCGTGGTGGCGATCACCAGGGTATAGACAATCTGCGGTGCCGGACCAAAGAAATACCAGATTGCCGCACTGATCAGCGCAATAACCACCACTACAGGCACAAATACGGCAGAGATTTTATCCGCCAGCTGGCCGATTTCTGGCTTGCTGCTCTGGGCCTGGCGCACCATACGAATAATCCGTGACAGCGTGGTATGGCTGCCAACCGCACTGGCGCGAAACAGCACGCTACCGTCCTGAACCACTGTCCCGGCATGGACGCTATCGCCTTCGCCCTTTTGCTGCGGGATAGGTTCGCCCGTCAGCATCGCTTCATCCAGCCACGCTTCGCCTTGGGTAATTTCACCATCTACCGGCACGCGGTCGCCCGTCGTCAGGCGCAGTAGCATGCCTGGCTGAACTTCCGCCAGCGGCACGCTTTTTTCACCTTCGTCAGTAACCAGTCGCGCCGTCGGCGGGGTTAAATCGAGTAATTTCTCCAGCGCCTTTGAAGAACGCTGACGTGCGCGCGCTTCCAGCATATGACCGAGATTGATCAGACCGATAATCATCGCGCTGGCTTCGTAATAAAGATGTCGTGCTTCCATCGGGAACCACTGCGGCCACAGGTTGACGCTCATCGAATAGAGCCACGCCACGCCCGTACCCAGCGCCACCAGCGTATCCATCGTCGCCGCACCGTTGCGCAGGCTTTTCCATGCGCTGCGGTAAAAATGTCCGCCCGCGAAAACCATCACCGCCAGCGTTATCAGGCCGATAACCAGCCACAGGCTGCGGTTGTCGGCGGTAACCATCATGTTATCGCCGATCATCCCCCAGACCATCACCGGGATACCCACCGCCAGGGCGACAATCGCCTGCCAGCGGAAGCGCTTCATTGTAGCGATGGCGGTTTCTTGCTGGCGCTCACGACGTTTAGCGTCATCTTCAATTGCCTCTGCGCCGTAACCTGCTTTCTCCACCGCCTGGACTAAATCTTGTGGGGAGGCACTGCCCATCACCAGCGCAGTACGCTCCGCCAGGTTTACCCGTGCCTGGGTGACGCCCGGTACGCTTTGCAGCGCATTTTGTACGCGGGTGACACAGCTGGCGCAGCTCATGCCGCTCAGCAGCAACTGCTGGCTGTCATCGTCATCGGCGGTCGCTGCCGGAAGCTCATCAGAAACCGCTGTCAGTGCTTCCGACGGGATTGATGACTCCGCCAGCGGTTTAGCCTTTGGGTGGCTTACAGATGCGTCATAACCCGCTTGTTTGATGGTTTCGATCAGCTGTTCTGCACTGGCAGTGCCGGTAACGTGTGCTTCAGTGACAGACACATCCGCCTGCTCAACGTCCGGGCGCTGTTCGAGACTTTCTTTCACGCGTTTAACGCAGTGACCGCAGGACAGGCCGTCCAGGGTCAGGTCGATAGTTTGTGACATAACGTACTCCTTTAAGACAGTGTTGACTGACTGTGATAAAGGGTAAACCTTCCAGCAAGGGGAAGGTCAAGAAATTATTTATCAGCGAAATGAAAAGTCGGCAGAGATTAAAAAATTGGCGCAATTAGCATCAGAATTAGACATTTATCTCTTTGTTTTCCTTTATCTAAAGTACGGGTGCTAAGTTAAATCAGGATGCCTGAAAACTGGCATCGGGGTGAGGAAATACCTCCCGCATCTATAAAAAGGAGTTAACAAAAGATGTTAGATGCAAACAAATTACAACAAGCAGTGGATCAGGCGTATACCCAATTTCACTCACTTAGCGGCGGACAAAACGCCGACTACATCCCCTTTCTGGCGAATGTCCCCAGCCAACTGGCGAGCGTCGCTATCGTAACCTGCGATGGCAATATCTATAGTGCCGGTGACAGTGATTACCGCTTTGCGCTGGAATCCATCTCCAAAGTCTGTACGCTAGCCCTCGCGTTAGAAGATGTCGGCCCGAAGGCTGTACAGGATAAAATTGGCGCAGATCCCACCGGACTTCCCTTTAACTCGGTCATTGCCTTAGAACTTCATGGTGGCAAACCGTTATCACCGCTGGTTAATGCGGGGGCTATCGCCGCCGTCAGTCTGATTAAAACCGAGAATGCAGAACAACGCTGGCAGCGAATTTTACATATTCAACAACAGCTTGCAGGAGAACAAGTCGCGCTCTCTGACGAAGTCAACCAGTCGGAACAAACAACCAACTTCCATAACCGCGCTATTGCCTGGCTGCTGTACTCCGCCGGATATCTCTATTGCGATGCGATGGAAGCCTGTGATGTCTACACTCGCCAATGTTCCACGCTCATCAATACCGTGGAACTGGCGACGCTTGGCGCGACGCTGGCGGCGGGCGGTGTTAATCCGCTAAGTCAAAAACGCATTCTGCAGGCCGACAACGTGCCATACATTCTGGCCGAAATGATGATGGAAGGGCTGTATGGTCGCTCCGGTGACTGGGCGTATCGCGTTGGTTTGCCAGGAAAAAGCGGCGTTGGCGGCGGCATTCTGGCGGTAGTACCTGGCGTGATGGGGATTGCCGCGTTCTCCCCGCCGCTGGATGAAGACGGTAATAGTGTTCGGGGTCAGAAAATGGTGGCATCTGTTGCTAACCAACTCGGCTATAACGTGTTTAAGGGCTGATCATGATGAACGCGGAAGGTGATAACGGTAACAAACCCCTCGGGCTATGGAACGTCGTTTCCATTGGCATCGGGGCAATGGTGGGGGCAGGGATCTTTGCCCTGCTGGGGCAGGCGGCGTTGTTAATGGAAGCCTCAACCTGGGTCGCTTTTGCCTTTGGCGGCATAGTGGCGATGTTTTCCGGTTATGCCTATGCGCGACTTGGGGCGAGTTATCCCAGTAATGGCGGGATTATTGACTTCTTTCGCCGGGGATTAGGGAACGGCGTCTTTTCACTGGCATTATCCTTGCTTTACCTGATGACGCTGGCGGTGAGTATTGCTATGGTTGCCCGCGCATTTGGTGCTTATGCCGTGCAGTTTCTGCATGAAGGCAGCCAGGATGAGCATCTTATTTTGCTGTACGCGCTGGCTATCATTGCGCTGATGACTCTCTTCAACTCTTTAAGCAACCACGCGGTAGGTCGACTGGAAGTTATCCTTGTTGGCATCAAAATGATGATCCTGTTGTTGTTGATCATTGCGGGTGTCTGGTCGCTACAACCTGCGCACATTTCTGTCTCCGCGCCCCCCACTTCCGGCGCGTTCTTCTCTTGTATCGGGATTACCTTCCTTGCCTACGCGGGCTTTGGCATGATGGCGAACGCAGCGGATAAAGTGAAAGATCCGGCGGTCATTATGCCACGGGCGTTTCTGGTGGCGATTGGCGTTACTACGCTGCTTTACATCGCACTAGCGCTGGTACTGCTTAGCGATGTTTCGGCATTAGAGTTAGAAAAATATGCCGATACCGCGGTAGCGCAGGCCGCTTCTCCACTGCTCGGGCATGTGGGGTATGTGATTGTGGTGATCGGCGCTTTACTGGCGACGGCTTCAGCCATTAACGCTAACCTGTTCGCGGTATTTAATATCATGGACAACATGGGCAGCGAGCATGAACTGCCGAAGCTAATGAATAAATCCCTGTGGCGGCAGAGCACATGGGGCAACATCATCGTGGTGGTGTTGATCATGCTGATGACGGCGGCGTTGAATTTAGGCTCGCTCGCCAGCGTCGCCAGTGCCACTTTTTTGGTCTGTTACCTGGCGGTGTTTATGGTCGCTATCCGCCTGCGTTATGATATCCACGCCTCGTTGCCAATCCTCATCGTTGGCACGCTGGTTATGTTGTTGGTGATCATCGGTTTTATTTACAGCCTGTGGTCCCAGGGCAGCAGTGCGCTGATGTGGATTATAGGCGCACTATTACTAAGCCTTATTGTGGCAATGGTAATGAAACGGAATAAAACGGTATAAACCTTCTTGTGCGCAGTGCTTTCTGCACTGCGCTTTTATTTTTTATCATTAATTTAATCCCTTGCTTATGCTTTTAATAAATAATTCACACCAAAAAGATATATAGACGATAAAACTGTGATTTCTATCACTTCTTATCGTGGATTATTCTTAACGAGGATGATGGTAAACTAAAAGTCGTAGTGTATTCTTAATAAATAACGTATAAGCTTTTTCACTGCATTTCTTTTAATGGGGGAAGTAAAAACAAAAGAGATGCACAAGTTATTACCCTTCTTAAATAAAATGATGCTGGTTATAAAGATCAGTTAAAATAATGACCTGGAAGGAAGTGACTTATCTATGGCGCGATTACAATTAAAAAACCGTAAAAATAAAGGTCTGATATTTTTAATCAGTTTTATTGTGATGGGTGGAGACGCGCTTGCTGCGCCATTACCGCAATGGGCCAATGCTCCTGCGGTTACGCCGGTTGCCAGTTTATCGTTACAGGAAAGCATATTGCGTGCCTTTGCGCGAAACCCCGACGTCACCCAACAGGCGGCGCAGATAGGTATTGGTGAAGCGCAAATCGATGAAGCCAAAAGCGCCTGGTATCCGCACATCGGTTTAACGGGTAATGCGGGGCCTTCCCGGCAAACGGACTCCAGCGGCAGGCTGGATAACAACGTTTCTTATGGCATAACCCTGACGCAGCTGGTGTATGACTTTGGTAAAACCAGTAACGATATCAAACTGCAAACTGCCGCTCGTGACAGCTACCGCTTTAAATTGATGGCAACCTTAACCGACGTAGCCGAAAAGACGGCGACGACCTATATGGAAGTCAGTCGTTATCAGGCTTTGTGCGACGCAGCGCAACGTAACATTCACTCTCTGGAAAACGTCTACAACATGGCCGCACTACGCGCCAACGCCGGGCTTAATTCATCATCCGATGAGTTACAGGCGCAAACGCGTATAGCGGGAATGCGCTCGACGCTGGAACAATATCAGGCACAGATGACAAGCGCCAAAGCACAGCTGGCGGTGCTCACAGGCGTACAGCCGGAGGCGATAGCTTCGCCGCCAGCCGCACTAGCCGAACAGCCAGTGTCGCTAAAAAATATCGACTATCAGTCCATCCCGCTGGTACTGGCGGCAGAAAACTTACGCCAGTCTGCCCAGTACGGCGTGGAGAAAACCAAATCGCAATACTGGCCTACGCTCAGTATTCAGGGCGGCAAAACGCGCTACCAGACCAGCGACCGCTCGTATTGGGATGATCAGTTACAACTGAACGTCAACGCGCCGCTGTATCAGGGCGGCGCGGTTTCAGCCCAGGTGCAACAGGCCGAAGGGCAACAAAAAATCTCTGCTTCGCAGGTTGAGCAGGCAAAACTGGACGTGCTTCAACGAGCGTCGGTGGCGTATGCCAACTGGACTGGCGCACGGGGTCGTGAAGAGGCTGGGTTAGCGCAATCTGAAAGTGCGCACAAAACGAGAGATGTGTACCAAAATGAATATAAATTGGGTAAACGCAGCCTGAATGATCTATTAACCGTCGAGCAAGATGTCTTTCAGGCGCAATCGGCTGAAATAAATGCCAATTATGATGGCTGGGTCGCCGCAGTGAATTATGCCGCTGCGGTTAATAACCTTATTCCATTAGCGGGAATTAAACAGGGCTTATACAACGACTTACCCGACTTGAAATAATCCTGCCATTATTAATATCAGGTATGCATCGTTGTTGAGTGATTACCTTTGTCTTATTTAGATAAATGGACTCGCTAAGGATGTGCGCCATTTATCAGGAATGCCATTATGAGCCTGATTATTGATGTTATTTCGCGAAAAACATCCGTCAAACAAACGCTGATCAATCCTGGCGACGTTACGGTTGTCATTTATGAGCCCTCTGTGGTGCAGGTTCATGCTCAGGCATCTGCCGTTGCGCGTTATGTTCGTGACGGAAATGACTTGTTGATCTATATGCAGGACGGCACGGTGATCCGCTGCAACGGTTATTTCCTGCAAGCGGCAAATACCAGCGAACAATCCGAACTGGTGTTTGCCGATGGTCAACAGCTGACTCATGTCACCTTTGCCGATACCGCGGCAGGTGGATTAGCGCCTGTGGAGCTGACCGCTCAGACCACCGCAATTGAAAGCATTGCGCCGTACCTCGATATTGTCGGTCAGACGACGGCTTTCCCGTGGGGATGGCTGGCGGGGGCGGCGGTAGGTGGCGGCGCGCTTGGCGCTTTACTGGCAAGCGGTGGCGATGATGGCTCAAAAACTGAAGTGGTTAACAACCCACCGCCAGCCGAACCCGGCAACGCCACGCCATCGTTTTTGGTAACCGATAATCAGGGCGATCAACGCGGTATTCTTTCCGCCAACGATACCACCGATGACACTACGCCAACCTTTAGCGGCAGCGGGCAGGCGGGGGCGACCATCCAGATTAAAGACAGCAATGGTGATACCATCGCCAGTACTCAGGTCGGTAGCGATGGACGCTGGAGCGTCGATTTGCCCACGCAAAGCGCGGGCGAACATACCTGGTCAGTGGTGCAGATCGTCGGTAGCACCATTACCAACGCCGGGTCGATAACGTTAACCATCGACAATAGTCAGGCCGCCGTACAGCTCGCCACCACCGCAGGCGATAACATTATTAACGCCAGCGAACAGGCCGCTGGATTTACGCTTTCTGGCACCAGTAGCCATCTGGCACAGGGAACAGAACTCACCGTTACGCTAAACGGCAAAACCTACACTACCACCGTTGGGGCTAACGGTGTCTGGAGCGTACAAGTACCGACCGCCGATGCACAGGCGTTAGGCGAAGGGAATCAGGCGGTGCTGGTCAGTGGGAAAGATGCCACGGGCAATACGGTCACTGGCGCGCAACTGTTAACGGTCGATACCCAACCGCCGACACTTGCTATCAACACCATCGCCCAGGACAACATTGTCAGTGCCGCGGAACATAACGCCGCGCTGGTGTTAAGCGGTACATCGAATGCGGAAGCGGGGCAAACCGTAACCCTGAACCTGAACGGCGTCACCCACACAGCAACCGTCGGTAGCGACGGAACCTGGCAAGTGACGCTGCCTGCCGCAGAAGTGCAGGCGCTGGCCGATGGCAACTACGCCGTAAATGCCAGCGTCAGCGACCGGGCAGGAAATACCACCAGCAACAGTGCGAATTTCGCGGTAGACACCAGTGCGCCAGTGGTTAGCGTTAACACCGTTGCGGGCGACGATATTCTTAACACCGCTGAACAGATTGTGGCGCAGATTATTTCCGGTCAGGTCAGTGGGGCTTCTCCGGGGGATATCGTCACCGTGAAGTTAGGAGCCACAGTTCTGACAGGCGTGGTACAGGCAGACGGCAGCTGGAACGTAGCGCTTGATCCGGCGGTAACCCGCACCCTGGCGCGTGGCCCTAACGATATTATTGTCACGGTTACCGATGCCGCTGGAAATACCGGTACGGCGACCCATAACATCACGCTGGCAGGCGTCGCGCCGCAGGTGGCAATAGATACCATCAGCGGTGATAACGTACTGAATGCGCTGGAATCTCAGCAGCCGCTCACGTTAAGTGGCACCAGCAATTTACCTGACGGCGGCACGGTTAACGTGACGCTGAATAATGTCACGTATAGCGCTCAGGTCAGCGGCGGCGTCTGGTCGCTGAATGTTCCGGTGAGCGATGTCCTGAATCTGGCAAACACCAATTACACCGTTACCGCCAGCGCCACCGATGTGACCGGCAACACCGGCACCGCGCAGAGCAATTTGCTGGTCGATACGGTGCTGCCGCAGGTGATCATCAACACCTTTGCGGGCGACAACATTGTTAACAACGCCGAAGCAGCGGCAGATCAAACCCTCAGTGGGCGCGTCGTGGGTGCGGTGCAGGGTGATACCGTCACTATTGAATTGGGCGGTCATACCTACACGGCGACGGTGGGCAGCAACCTTACCTGGAACGTGAACGTACCGACGGCGGATTTACAGGCGCTGGGCGATGGGGCGTTAACGATAAATGCCTCTGTGACGAACGGGCATGGCAACACTGGTAATGGTGAGCGTGATATCACCATCAGCGCCACGCTGCCGGGACTGCGTATCAATACTGTCTCCGGCGATGACGTTATTAACGCTCTCGAACAGCAGCAGGATTTGGTCATTTCTGGCAGCAGTAGCCATTTACCTGCGGACACTACCGTGACGGTAACACTCGGCAACGAAAGCTATCAGGGCGTGACCGACAGCAACGGCAACTGGCAGGTGGGTGTTCCAGCTGCGGACTTGCAGGCGCTCACTGCGGGCACGGTTATTGTTACCGCCAGTGCGGAAGATCCGGCAGGTAACCCGGTTTCTATCAACCATAATGTGCTGGTTGATGCGGGTAGCGTGGCGATTGTTATCAATACCGTCTCCGGCGATGACATTATCAATGCCGCAGAAAAAGGTGCGCCGCTGACGCTGACCGGCACCACTCAAGGAGTAGAGGCTGGGCAAACGGTAGTCGTGAAATTTGCCGGGCAAACCCTGACGACCACTGTTCAGAATGACGGTTCCTGGAGCCTGACCGTTCCCGCCAGCGCGGTAAGCAGTCTGCCCGATGGCGCAGCAGAAATCACCGCGACCGTCACTAATATCAGCGGTAACACTGGCGACACCTCCCGCACCATTACCGTCGACAGTCAGGCGCCAGCCTTAAGTATCGATTCGCTGACCGCCGATAACATCATCAACGCCGCCGAAAGTGGTCAGGATCTGCAAATCACTGGCACCACCGACGCCCAGCCGGGGCAGACGGTGACCGTCACGCTGAATGGGCAGACGTATCAGGGCGTCGTGCAGTCAGACGGCACCTGGAGCGTGACCGTACCTGCCGCCAACGTTGGCGCACTGGCTGACGGCAACGCCACGGTCACCGCCAGCGTGAACGATGTCGCGGGTAATCCGACCAGCGTTTCACGCGTAGCGCTGGTCGATGCCACGCCACCTGTAGTAACCATTAATCCGGTGGCGACCGATAACGTCATCAACACGCCGGAACACACTCAGGCGCAAATTATCAGCGGCACGGTCACTGGCGCACAGGCGGGCGATATCGTCACCGTGACGCTGAATAATGTGAATTACACCACGGTGGTGGATGCTTCCGGCAACTGGAGTCTGGGCGTTCCGGCCTCGGTGGTCAGTGGGCTGGTGGACGGCAGTTATCCTGTCAACGTTTCAGTGACTGACCGTGCCGGAAACACGGGTAGCCAGTCACTGACCGTCACGGTCGATACCGCCGCGCCAGTAATTGGTATTAACACCATTGCTGGCGATGATGTGATAAACGCCAGCGAAAAAGGAGCCGATCTCCAGATTACCGGTACCAGCGATCAGCCAGCCAATACCGCCATCACCGTGACGCTGAACGGGCAAACTTACACCACCACGACCGACGCCTCCGGCAACTGGAGCGTCACGGTTCCGGCATCGGCGGTAACCGCCCTGGGCCAGGCCAACTATACGGTAACGGCGGCGGTGACAAGCAGTATCGGCAACAGCGCCACCGCCAGCCATAACGTGCTGGTCGACAGCGCACTGCCCGGTGTGACCATTAACCCGGTGGCAACCGACGATATTATTAACGCCGCCGAAGCGGGCGTAGCGCAAACCATCAGCGGGCAGGTTACTGGAGCCGCCGTTGGCGACACGGTAACGATTACACTGGGCGGTAATACTTACACCACCACCGTCCAGCCGGGATTAAGCTGGAGCGTGAGCGTTCCGGCGGCAGATATTCAGGCGCTGGGTAATGGCGATTTGACGGTGAGCGCCTCGGTCACCAATCAAAACGGCAACACCGGCAGCGGCACGCGGGATATCACCATCGACGCTAATCTGCCCGGTCTGCGGGTCGATACGGTGGCGGGCGATGATGTGGTCAATATCATCGAACACGGGCAGGCGCTGGTTGTCACCGGCAGCAGCTCGGGGCTGGCAGAAGGCACGCCGCTTACCGTTACGATTAATAATGTGGACTACACCACTGCGGTGCAGGCCGATGGTAGCTGGAGCGTGGGCGTCACGGCGGCGCAGGTTAGCGCCTGGCCTGCGGGGACGGTTAATATTGCCGTTTCTGGGGAAAGTAGCGCCGGAAATCCGATAAGCATTACGCATCCGGTAACGGTGGATCTCACTCCGGCGGCTATCACCATCAACACTATCGCCACGGACGATGTGATTAACGCCGCAGAAAAAGGCGCTGATTTAACGCTTTCCGGCACCACCACGAATGTAGAAGCCGGGCAAACGGTCACCGTGACCTTTGGCGGTAAAAACTACACCGCTACCGTGGCGAGCGATGGTAGCTGGACCGCCACCGTTCCCGCCGCCGATCTGGCGTCATTAACCGATGGCAGCGCCTCCGCGCAGGCCAGCGTCAGCAATATCAATGGCAATAGCGCCTCGGCGGTGCATAACTACAGCGTCGACAGCAGCGCGCCAACCATCATTATCAATACCGTTGCCAGCGACAATATCGTTAACGCCAGCGAAGCTGACGCGGGCGTGACGGTGAGCGGCACCACCACCGCTGAAGCGGGGCAGATTGTTACGATAACGCTTAACAGCCCGACCGTGCAGACGTATCAGGCAACGGTACAGGCCGACGGCAGCTGGAGTATTAATATTCCGGCGGCAGATCTTGAGGCATTGACGGATGGCAGCCACACCCTGACGGCGACGGTCAATGACAAAGCGGGCAACCCGGCGAGCACCACGCATAATCTGGCGGTGGATCTCACTGTTCCGGTACTCACCATCAACACCATTGCGGGCGACGATATTATTAACGCCACCGAGCACGGGCAGGCGCTGGTGATTTCCGGTTCCAGCACAGGCGGGGAAGCGGGAGATGTCGTCAGCGTCACGTTAAACAATAAAACCTACACCACTACCCTGGATGCCTCCGGCAACTGGAGCGTCGGCGTTCCGGCAGCGGACGTCACGGCGCTGGGCAGCGGCCCGCAAACCGTGACGGCGACCGTTACCGATGTGGCAGGTAATAGCGATAGCGAGACGCACACGGTTACCGTTAACCTTACCGCACCGACCATTGGCATCAACACCATCGCCACCGATGACGTGATTAACGCCACCGAAAAAGGCGCGGATCTGCAAATTTCCGGCACCAGCAATCAGCCCGCAGGCACCACAATTACGCTGACGCTTAACGGGCAAAATTACTCCGCCACGACGGACGCCGCAGGCAACTGGAGCACCACGGTGCCAGCCTCCGCCGTCGGTGCGCTGGGCGAAGCCAGTTACACGGTGACGGCGAACGTCACCGACAGCGCAGGCAACAGCAATTCCGCCAGCCATAACGTGCAGGTCAATACCGCGTTGCCGGGTGTCACCATTAATCCGGTAGCGACTGACGATATTATTAACGCCGCCGAATCGGGCGTGGCGCAGACCATCAGCGGTCAGGTGACGGGCGCGGCGGCGGGCGATACGGTTACCGTGACGCTAGGCGGGAAAACCTACACCGCTACCGTGCAGGGGAATTTAAACTGGAGCGTGGACGTTCCGGCGGCGGATATTCAGGCCATCGGTAATGGCGACCTGACGGTTAACGCCTCGGTGACCAACGGCGTTGGCAATACCGGCAGCGGTTCGCGCGATATAACTATCGATGCCAACCTGCCAGGTCTGCGCGTTGATACCGTGGCGGGCGATGATGTGGTCAATAGCATCGAGCACGCTCAGGCGCTGGTGATAACCGGTAGCAGCAGCGGGCTGGCGACGGGCGCGGCGCTGACGGTGGTGATAAACACGGTCACTTACGCTGCGACAGTATTAGCCGATGGCACGTGGAGCGTTGGTGTTCCGGCGGCAGATGTGGGCAACTGGCCTGCGGGGACGGTGAATATCACGGTTTCAGGTGCTACTAGCGCAGGAAACCCGGTCACCATCACCCATCCGGTCACCGTCGATCTGGCAGCGGTGGCGATTTCCATTCACACCGTTTCCGGCGACGATGTGATTAACGCTGCTGAAAAAGGGGCCGATTTAACCCTTTCCGGCAGCACCTCTGGCGTGGAAGCGGGGCAAACGGTCACTGTTACCTTTGGCGGTAAAACCTACACCGCCACCGTAGCGGGCGATGGTAGCTGGACAACCAGCGTGCCTGCCGCCGATCTCGCCGCATTACGCGACGGCGACGCCACCGTGCAGGCCAGCGTCAGCACTATTAACGGCAACACGGCTTCGGCAACCCACGCTTACAGCGTCGATGCCACAGCCCCGACGCTTGCCATTAACACCATCGCCACTGACGATATTCTTAACGCCGCCGAGGCGGGCAATCCGTTAACCATCAGAGGCAGCAGTAGCGCCGAAGCGGGGCAGACGGTAACCGTCACGCTTAATGGCGTGACTTACAGCGGCACCGTCCAGGCGGACGGCAGCTGGAGCGTCAGCGTACCGACGGCGGATCTCAGCAATCTGACCGCCAGCCAGTACACGGTCAGCGCCTCGGTGAACGACAAAGCGGGTAACCCGGCGACCGCGACTCACGGTCTGGCGGTAGATCTCAGCGTTCCAGTGCTGACCATCAACACCGTCTCCGGCGATGACATTATTAACGCCGCCGAACACGGGCAGGCGCTGGTGATCTCCGGTTCCAGCACTGGCGGCGAAGCGGGCGATGTCATCACCGTCACGTTAAACAGTAAAACCTACACCACCACGCTGGACGCTTCCGGCAACTGGAGCGTCGGCGTTCCGCTGGCAGATGTCACTGCGCTGGGCAGCGGCCCGCAAACCATCACTGCCACCATTACCGATGTAGCAGGTAATAGCGATGACGCCAGCCGCACGGTCACTGTGAATCTCACCTCGCCAACCATTGGCATCAACACTATCGCCAGCGATGACGTCATTAACGCCACGGAAAAAGGCGCGGATCTGCAAATCACCGGCACCAGTAATCAGCCCGCAGGCACCACCATTACGGTGACGCTGAACGGGCAAAATTACACCGCCACCACAGATGCTTCCGGCAACTGGAGCGCCACGGTGCCAGCCTCAGCGGTCAGTGCATTGGGTGAGGCCAACTACACAGTAACGGCAAACGTCACTGACACGGCGGGCAACAGCAATTCCGCCAGCCATAATGTGCTGGTCAACAGCGCCTTGCCTGCCGTCACCATTAACGCGGTGGCGACCGATGACATTATCAACGCTGCCGAAGCGGGCAATGCGCAAGCCATCAGTGGTCAGGTGACGGGCGCGGCGCAGGGAGATACGGTCACCGTTACGCTGGGTGGCAACACCTACACCGCCACGGTGCAGGCTAATTTAAGCTGGAGTGTCAGCGTTCCGGCGGCGGATATTCAGGCGCTGGGCAACGGTTCTCTGACGGTTAACGCCTCGGTCACCAATGGCGTTGGCAACACGGGCAGCGGCTCGCGAGACATCACTATCGACGCCAATCTGCCTGGCCTGCGTGTCGATACCGTAGCGGGTGATGATGTTATTAACAGCATTGAGCACAGTCAGGCGCTGGTGATTACCGGGAGCAGCACTGGACTGACGGCAGGAACGGCGTTAACGGTTGTGATCAACAACGTCACTTACGCTGCCACGGTTTTAGCCGATGGCACATGGAATCTCGGCGTTCCGGCGGCCGACGTCAGCAACTGGCCTGCGGGTACGGTGGATATTACGGTAAGCGGCACTAACAGCGCCGGAACAACCTCCACCATTACCCATTCGGTTACCGTCGATCTGGCGGCAGTCGCCATCACCATTAACACTCTCTCCGGCGATGATGTGATCAACGCCGTGGAGAAAGGCGAAACGCTGGTCGTAAGCGGCAGCACCAGCGGCGTGGAAGCCGGACAGACGGTGACCGTCACCTTTGGCGGTAAAAATTACACCACCACCGTGGAAGCCAACGGTAGCTGGACGGTGAATGTACCGCCTGCCGATCTCGCTGCGTTGCCAGACGGCGCGGGCAACGTGCAGGCGAACGTCAGCAATATTAACGGCAACAGCGCCCAGGCGACTCATGCTTTCAGCGTCGATGGCACCGCGCCGATCATTACCATCAACACCATCGCCAGCGACGATATTCTTAATGTGAGCGAAGCGGGCGCGGGGATCACCATCAGCGGCACCACCACGGCGCAGGCCGGGCAGACGCTGACTGTCACGCTCAATAACAACACGTACCAGACCACCGTCCAGGCCGATGGCACCTGGAGCGTGAATGTTCCGGCAACGGATTTAAGCGGATTAACCGCCAGCAGCTATACCGTGACTGCGACGGTGAGCGATAAAGCGGGTAACCCGGCAAGCGCCGATCATGCGCTGGCGGTGGACGTTACCGCGCCGGATCTCACCATTAACACCGTTTCGGGCGATGACATTATCAACGCTATCGAACACGGGCAGGCGCTGGTGGTGAGCGGCACTAGCACGGGCGCGGAACCCGGCGATGTGGTCACCGTCACGCTCAACGGCAAAAACTACACCACCACGCTGGACGCTTCCGGTAACTGGAGCGTCGGTATTCCGGCGGCGGATGTCACGGCGCTGGCGACCGGTAGCCAGACCATTACCGCCAGCCTGAGCGATCGCGCGGGCAACAGCGACAGCACGACTCACGATGTGACCGTTGATCTCAGCGGCCCGACGCTGACCATCAACACCGTCTCCGGTGATGACATTATTAATAATGCAGAGAAAACCCAGGATCTAATCATCAGCGGCGGCTCCAGCGGCCTGGCGACGGGCTCCACGGTCACCGTGATGTTGAACGGCCTGGCTTACAGCGCCACCACCGACGGTTCCGGCAACTGGAGCGTTACCGTGCCAGCTTCGGCAGTCGGTGCCTTGGGCGAGGCAGTGTATCAAATTAGCGCCAGCGCCACCGACAGCGCAGGCAACAGCGGCAGTACCACCCATACGGTGAATGTCGAATCACTCCTGCCTGGGGTAATCATTAACACCGTAGCTGGTGATGACATTATCAACGCCGCTGAAATTGCCGTTAACCAGACCATCAGCGGTCAGGTTACAGGGACGGCAGCAGCAGGGGACACGGTCACTATCACGCTCGGCGGTAATCAATACACAGCCACCGTGCAGCCAGATTTAAGCTGGAGCGTCAGCGTACCGACGGCTGATTTGCAGGCGTTAGGTAACGGTGAGCTGACCATCACCGCCTCGGTCACCAACACCACAGGCAATACCGGCACCGCCACACACGACATCGTGATAGACGCCAACCTGCCAGGTCTGCGCGTCGATACCGTAGCAGGCGATGATGTGGTCAATATTATCGAGCACGGTCAGGCGCTGGTGGTCACCGGTAGCAGTACCGGACTGGCGGTGGGAACGCCACTGACAGTGGAAATCAACAACGTCACCTACGGCGCAACGGTACTCGCCGATGGCAGCTGGAGCGTCGGCGTTCCGGCGGGAGATGTCGCAAACTGGCCTGCAGGGACGGTTAATATTGCCGTCTCTGGCACTAATACTGCTGGAACCACAACCAGCATCAGCCATCCAGTTACGGTCGATCTCGCTGCCGCCGCTATCACCATCAATACCCTTTCCGGCGACGATGTAATTAACGCCACCGAGAAAGGCAGCGATTTGCAGCTCTCCGGCACCACCTCCGGCGTGGAAGCGGGGCAGACCATCACCGTTATTTTCGGCGGCAAAAGCTACACCACCACGGTTGCCGCGGATAATACCTGGGGGCTGACGATCCCAGCCGCCGATCTCGCAACCTTGCCGGACGGCGCAGCAAACGTACAAGCCAGCGTCAGCAACGTAGCTGGCAACATCGCCCAGGCAACACATGCTTACAGCGTTGATGCCACCGCGCCCTCCGTTACCATCAACACCATTGCCAGCGACGATATTCTTAATGCCGCGGAAGCCGGAACGGCGCTGACCATCAGCGGCACCAGTACGGCAGAAGCCGGGCAGACGGTGACCGTGACGCTAAACGGCGTCAGTTACAGCGGGAACGTACAGGCTGACGGTAGCTGGAGCGTCAGCGTACCAACTGGCGATTTAGCCAACCTCACCGCAAGCCCCTATACGGTGAGCGCGGCGGTCAGCGACAAAGCCGGAAATCCGGCCTCGGCAACGCATAATCTGACGGTAGATCTCGTTGCCCCAGTCGTCACCATTAACACGGTGGCGGGCGATGACATCATCAACGCCACGGAACATGCTCAGGCGCAGATTATCAGCGGCTCGGCAACGGGCGCGACCACCGGTAACACGGTTTCCGTGACGATTGGCGCCAACACGTATACCACCGTGCTGGACGCCAACGGCAACTGGAGCATCGGCGTGCCTGCCAGCGTGATTTCCGCGCTGGCGCAGGGCGATGTGACCATTACCGCCACGGTCACCGACTCCGCAGGTAACAGCGGCACAGCCTCGCACACTGTCAGCGTGGCGCTCGGCGCACCCGTGCTCGGCATCAACACCATTGCCGTCGATGACATTATCAACGCCACGGAGAAAGGTGCGGATCTGGCGATTTCCGGCACCAGCAACCAGCCTGCGGGTACGCAGGTAACCGTTACGCTCAACGGGCAAAATTACACCACTACTGCCGATGCCTCAGGTAACTGGAGCGTGACCGTTCCAGCGTCTGCGGTTGGTACGCTCGGTGAAGCGACTTACACGGTGACCGCCGCCGCTACTGACTCAGTTGGCAACAGCGGTTCCACCAGCCATAACGTGCAGGTCAATACCGCGCTACCTGGCGTCACCATTAACGTTGTGGCGAGCGACGATATTATTAACGCTGCCGAAGCGGGCGCGGGCCAGACCATCAGCGGTCAGGTCACAGGTGCGGCGGCGGGCGACACGGTAACCGTCACGCTCGGCGGGGCGACTTACACCGCCACGGTGCAGGCGAATTTAAGCTGGAGTATTAATGTTCCGGCAGCCGCTTTACAGGCATTGGGCAACGGCGAACTGACCATTTCGGCTTCGGTAACGAACAGCGTAGGCAACACCGGTAGCGGCACGCGCGAAATCACCATCGACGCGAATCTTCCCGGTCTGCGGGTCGATACTGTCGCTGGCGATGATGTGGTCAACATTATCGAGCACGGGCAGGCGCTGGTGATTACCGGCAGCAGTTCCGGCCTGGCGGCGGGCAGCAACGTCACGCTGACCATTAACGGGCAAACGTATGTTGCGGCGGTACTGGCGGATGGCACCTGGAGCGTCGGCGTTCCGGCGGTGGATGTCAGCGCCTGGCCTGCGGGGACGGTCACAATTACGGCGAGCGGTAGCACCACCGCCGGAAACCCGGTCAGCGTTACGCATCCGGTGACTGTCGATCTCTCGGCGATTGCCGTCAGCATCAACGCCATTACCGCCGATGATGTGATTAACGCCGCTGAAAAAGGCGCGGCGTTAACGCTCTCCGGCAGCACTTCCGGCGTGGAGGCTGGTCAAACGGTTACCGTCACCTTTGGCGGCAAAACCTACACAGCAAGCGTCGCGGCGAATGGTTCCTGGAGTACCACGGTTCCGGCGGCGGATATGGCAGCCCTGCGTGAGGGCGATGCCAGCGCACAGGCCAGCGTCAGCAATGTTAACGGCAACAGCGCCACCACGACCCACGCTTACAGCGTCGATGCCAGCGCGCCAACGGTGACCATCAACGCTATTGCGGGTGACGATATTCTTAATGCCGCCGAAGCCGGAGCGGCGCTGACCATCACCGGCAGCAGCACGGCGGAAGCGGGGCAGACAGTGACCGTCACGCTCAATGGTGCAAACTATACCGGCACCGTACAAACGGATGGCAGCTGGAGCGTCAGCGTGCCGCCAGCCGACTTAAGCGCGCTGACCGCCAGCAACTACACCGTCAGCGCGGCAGTGAGCGACAAGGCCGGAAACCCGGCCTCGGTTAATCACAACCTGACGGTGGATACTTCCGTTCCGGTCGTCACCATCAACACGGTGGCGGGCGATGATGTGATCAACGCGACGGAACACGCCCAGGCGCAGATTATCAGCGGCTCCGCTACTGGCGCGGCAACCGGTAGCACCGTGACGGTGACTATCGGCACAAACACCTTTACCACCGTGCTGGATGCCAGCGGTAACTGGAGCGTCGGTGTCCCGGCAAGCGTCGTCTCGGCACTGGCGAACGGCACGGTGACCATTAACGCCAGCGTCACCGATGCCGCCGGTAACAGCGGCAGCGCCACGCATCAGGTGACGGTCAATACCGGCCTGCCATCAATTATCTTTAACGCCATCAGCGGCGATAACGTATTGAACGCCAATGAAAAAGGACAACCGCTGACCATTAGCGGCAGTAGTACGGGGCTGGCGACGGGCGCACAGGTTACCGTCACACTGAACGGTCATAACTACAGTGCCACCACCGACGCAGCGGGCAACTGGACGTTAACCGTGCCGGTCAGCGATCTGGCGGCATTAGGCCAGGCCAACTATACCGTCAGCGCCAGCGCTACCAGTGCGGTGGGCAACACCGCCAGCAGCCAGGCCAATTTACTGGTCGATAGCGGCCTGCCGGGTGTCACCATTAACACCGTGGCGGGCGACGATATTATTAATGCGGCTGAAGCAGGCGCCGATCAAACCATCAGCGGGGTGGTCACCCGCGCGGCAGTTGGCGATACAGTCACCGTGACGCTGGGCGGCAACACTTACACCACCACGGTACAGGGCAACTTAAGCTGGAGTATCAGCGTTCCTGCAGCCGATCTCCAGGCGCTGGGCAATGGTGATTTGACCATTACCGCCTCGGTCACCAACGCGAATGGCAATACGGGTAGCGGCACGCGGGATATCACCATTGACGCCAACCTGCCTGGACTGCGGGTGGATACCGTGGCGGGCGATGATATCGTCAACAGCATCGAGCACGGACAGGCACTGGTAATCACTGGCGGCAGCAGCGGTCTGAATGCCGGCGCCGTGCTGACGGTCACCATCAACAACGTGGCCTATGCTGCCACGGTACAGGCAGATGGGAGCTGGAGCATAGGCATTCCGGCAGCAAACGTCAGCGCCTGGCCTGCGGGGCAGTTAACCGTTGACGTGGCCGGCCAGAGCAGCGCCGGAAATCCAGTCAACGTCAGCCATCCATTCACCGTCGATTTAACGGCGGTGGCGATCAGCATCAATACGGTCGCCAGCGATGACGTAATTAACGCGGCGGAAAAAGGTGCCGGGCTGACCCTTTCCGGCACCACCAGCGGGATTGAAAGCGGGCAAACCGTTACCGTTACCTTTGGCGGCAAAACCTACACCGCAAGCGTCGCCGCTAACGGGAGCTGGAGTGTAACGGTTCCGGCGGCGGATCTGGCAACTCTGCCAGACGGCGCGGCGAACGTGCAGGCCAGCGTCAGCAGCGCGAGCGGCAACAGTGCCTCGGCGACCCATGCGTATAGCGTTGACGCCAGCGTGCCGACGCTCACCATTAATACCATCGCCAGCGACGATATTCTTAACGCCACGGAGGCCGGAAGCCCGCTCACCATCAGCGGCACCAGCACCGCCGAAACCGGGCAGACGGTCACCGTCACCCTTAATGGCGCAACCTACAGCGGTAATGTACAGGCGGACGGTAGCTGGAGCATCAGCGTTCCCACCTCAGCCTTAGGTGCGCTGACCGCAAGCAATTACACCGTCAGCGCCACAGTCAATGACAAAGCGGGTAACCCCGGCAGCGCCAGCCATAATCTGGCGATAGACACCACCGCGCCCGTTCTCACCATTAACACCGTGGCGGGCGATGACATCATCAACGACGCCGAACACGGGCAGGCGCTGGTGATTTCCGGCACCAGCACGGGCGGGGAAGCGGGCGATGTGGTGAGCGTCGTGCTCAACGGCAAAACCTACACCACCACCCTGGATGCCTCCGGCAACTGGAGCGTCGGCGTCCCGGCGGCGGATGTTACGGCACTCGGTAGCGGTGCGCAGACGATCACCGCCAGCGTCAGCGATCGGGCGGGCAACAGCGACGACGCCAGCCGCACCGTTACCGTCAGCCTCACCGCGCCAGTGATTAGCATCAACACCATCGCGGGTGATGACGTGATCAACGCCACTGAAAAAGGATTGAATCTGGCGCTTTCCGGCACCAGCGATCAACCTGCGGGCACGGCGATCACCGTGACGCTGAACGGACAAAACTACAGCACTACCACCGACGCTTCCGGCAACTGGAGCGTTACCGTACCCGCCTCGGCAGTCAGTGCGCTGGGCGAAGCTACCTACAGCGTGACGGCGAGCGTCACCAACGCCCAGGGCAACAGCAGCACCGCCAGCCATAACGTGCAGGTCAATACCGCGCTGCCGGGTGTGACCATTAATCCGGTGGCGACGGACGATATTATCAATGCCGCCGAAGCAGGCAGCGCACAAACCATCAGCGGTCAGGTAACCGGTGCGGCGGCGGGCAGCACCGTCACCGTTGCGCTGGGCGGCAAAACCTACAGCGCCACCGTCCAGCCAGATTTAAGCTGGAGCGTGAATGTCCCCTCAGCCGACTGGCAGGCGCTGGGTAACGGTGAGTTAACCGTTAACGCCTCGGTGACCAACGCCGTTGGCAACACCGGCAGCGGCACGCGCGATATCACCATTGACGCCAGTCTGCCAGGTCTGCGAGTCGATACCGTCGCAGGCGATGATGTGGTCAATATCATCGAGCACGGTCAGGCGCAGGTGATTACTGGCAGCAGTTCCGGTTTTGCCGCAGGGACGGCATTGACGGTGGTGATTAATAACCAAACTTACGCCGCCACGGTGCTGGCAAACGGCACCTGGAGCGTCGGCGTTCCGGCGGCGGATGTCAGCAACTGGCCTGCGGGAACGCTGAACATTAGCGTTAGCGGTGCGAACAGTGCCGGAACGCAAACCAGCATTACCCATCCGGTCACGGTTGATCTCACTACCGTCGCCATCAGCATGAACAGCATCACCAGCGATGATGTGATTAACGCCGCCGAAAAAGGCGCGGCGCTAACGCTCTCCGGCAGTACGTCCGGCGTCGAAGCGGGGCAAACCGTTACTGTGATCTTTGGTGGCAAAACCTACACCACCACGGTGGCAGCAAACGGTAGCTGGAGCACCACCGTTCCGGCTGCGGATATGGCGACGTTGCGTGATGGTGATGCCAGCGCCCAGGTGCGGGTGACTAACGTCAATGGCAACAGCGCCACGGCAACGCATGAATACAGCGTCGATAGCGCCGCGCCGATCGTCACCATCAACACGATAGCCAGCGATAACATCATCAACGCCAGCGAAGCCGCGGCGGGCGTAACGGTGTCTGGCACCAGTACGGCGGAAACGGGGCAAACGCTCACCGTCACGCTCAACGGCAGCAACTACCAGACCACGGTGCAGGCGGACGGTAGCTGGAGCTTAACGCTGCCTGCCAGCGCCTTAACCACGCTTGCTAATAACGGCTACACCCTGACCGCCACGGTCAGCGATCTGGCGGGGAATCCTGGTAGCGCCAGCAAAGGCGTGACCGTCGATACCACCGCGCCCGTCATCAGCTTTAACACCGTGGCGGGCGATGATGTGATTAACAACGTCGAACACACTCAGGCGCAGATTATCAGCGGCACCGCCATGGGCGCGGTCGCGGGCGACCGCCTGGTGGTGACCATCGCCGGGCAGCAGTATGTCACCAGCACCGATGCCAGCGGCAACTGGAGCGTCGGCGTGCCTGCCAGCGTGATTTCCGGCCTTGCGGACGGCACGGTGACCATCAGCGCCACCATCACCGATAGCGCAGGTAACAGCAGCACCCAGACGCACAACGTGCAGATCAATACGGCGGCAGTGTCACTTTCGGTCAGCACCATCAGCGGCGATAACCTTATTAATGCCGCCGAAGCAGGCAGTGCGCTGACCCTGAGCGGCACTGGCACTAATTTTGCGACAGGCACAGTAGTGACCGTGTTGCTTAACGGCAAAGGCTACAGCGCCACTATTCAAAGCAACGGGAGCTGGAGCGTGAACGTGCCAGCGGCAGACGTCGCGGCACTGGCGGATGGCACCAGCTACACGGTCAGCGCCTCCGCTCAGGACAGCGCCGGAAACAGCGCCACGGCCTCGCGCAGCGTAGCGGTGGATCTCACCGCACCGATTATCAGCATTAACACCGTTTCGACGGACGACCGACTCAACGCCGCAGAACAACAGCAGCCGTTAACCCTTAACGGCTCGACCAGCGCGGAAGTGGGGCAGACGGTCACCGTCACCTTTGGCGGCAAAACCTACACCGCCACGGTTGCTGCCAATGGCACCTGGGCGCTGAACGTGCCTGCGGCGGATCTGGCAGCGCTCGGGCAGGGCGCGCAGACCATTACCGCCAGCGTGAACGATCGCGCGGGCAACCCCGGTCAAACCACGCACGCTCTGACCGTTGACACCGTTGCGCCAACGGTGACCATCGCCACCGTGGCGGGTGACGATATTATCAACAACGCCGAGCAGCTTGCCGGGCAGACCATCAGCGGCACCACCACCGCCGAAGTGGGTCAGACGGTGACCGTCACCTTTAACGGTCAGAGCTGGACCGCCACGGTCGGCAGCGGCGGAAGCTGGTCGGTGTTTATTCCGGCGCAGCAGTTTGCCGGATTAAGCGACGGCAGCTACACCATTAGCGCGACGGTCAGCGATCAGGCCGGAAACCCCGGTAGCGCCAGCCGTGGCGTGACGTTGAACGGCGATGTGCCTACCGTCACCATCAACACTTTTGCGGGCGACGATGTAGTGAACGCGGCGGAACATGGCTCGTCGCTGGTGATCAGCGGCACCACCACCGCCCCAGTTGGGCAGACGCTGACCCTGACCTTAAACGGCAAAACCTACACCACTACGGTACAGACGGGCGGTAGCTGGAGCTACACGCTCGGCAGCGCCGATGTCACCGCGCTGGCGGACGGCAACGCCTACGTGATTAACGCCTCGGTGAGCAACGCCATTGGCAACACCGGTAACAGTAATCACACCATTACCGTCGATCTCAGCGCCCCGGCGATGGGCATTAATATTGATTCCCTGCAAGCAGACACCGGGCTTAGCGCCAGCGACTTTATCACCAGCGTCAGTCCGGTGGTGGTCAACGGCTCGCTCACCGCCGCGCTTGCCAGTAACGAGACGGCGCAAATCAGTATCGACGGCGGCGTAACCTGGACCACGCTTACCGTTACTGGCACGACCTGGCGCTATAACGACAGCCGCACGCTGACCGATGGCAACTATCTCTATCAGGTGCGGGTGATTGACGCAGCGGGCAACGTTGGCGCGACCGACAGCCAGAACGTGGTGATCGACACCATCGCGCCAGATCCAGCAGTAAAAACCATCGCCATAAGCGCGATCACCACCGATACCGGATTGATCACTAACGATTTTATCACCAGCGACACGACGCTTGCGGTAAGCGGCACGCTGGGGGCGACGCTGGCTGCCGGTGAGTTCGCGCAAATCAGCATCGACGGCGGCACCACCTGGCAGAATCTGTCGGTAAGCGGATTAACCTGGACGTACCTTGACGGACGCACGCTGGCTGACGGTAACTACAACTATCAGGTGCGGGTGATCGACACCGCCGGAAATATCGGTGCGACCGCCAGCCAGATTGTCACCGTTGACACCACCGCGCCGCTGGCGAGCAAAACCATCGCCATTGCGGGCATCAGCGATGACACCGGGTTAAGCAGCAGCGATTTTGTTACTCGCGACACCACGCTGACCGTGCGCGGGACGCTCGGTGCGGCGCTGGCCGCCGATGAACGGGCGCAAATCAGCCTCGACGGCGGCGTTACCTGGACCACGTTAACCGTTATCGGCACCAGCTGGAGCTATGCCGATGGTCGCTCACTGACCGACGGCACCTGGAACTACACGGTGCGGGTGGTGGATCTGGCGGGGAACGTCGGGCAGACCGCGACGCAAAACGTGGTGGTCGATACCACCAGTCCGGAAGCGGCGAAAAGCATCACCATTACCGGTATCAGTGACGACACCGGAGCCAGCAGCAGCGATTTTATTACCAGCGACACCTCGCTTACCGTGCGCGGCGTACTGGGCGCGGCGCTAGGGGCTAATGAGTTCGCGCAAATCAGCACCGACAACGGTGCAACCTGGGTGAACGTAACGCTGGCGGCAGACGGCTTGAACTGGAGTTACGTTGACGGACGCACGCTAACGAATGGCACGACGACCTGGCAGGTACGAGTGGTCGATCTGGCGGGCAACGTTGGCGCAACCGGCAGCCAGTCGGCGCAGATCGACACCGTTAACCCGGCGCAGGTGTTGACCATCGCCAGCATCAGCACCGACACGGGGAGTTCGTCCACCGACTTTATCACCAGTGATACCTCGCTCACGCTGACCGGTTCGCTGGGGGCGGGGCTTGCGAGCGGCGAAGTGGCGCAGATTAGCCTTGATGGCGGTGCGACCTGGACCACGCTCACTACCAACGGCACGCAGTGGACTTACACCGACAGCCGCACGCTGACCGATGGCAGCTATGTTTATCAGGTGCGGGTGCTGGATCTGGCGGGAAATACCGGCCCGGTGGTGTCGAAAACGGTGGTGGTCGATACGATTAACCCCACCGCCACGCCAACTATTGTGTCGTATACCGATGATGTCGGGCAGCGGCAGGGGACGTTAAGCAGTTCGCAGGCCACTGACGATACCACGCCACTGCTGAACGGCGTGCTCTCCGGTCCGCTGGCCAGCGGTGAAGTGGTTTACCTCTACCGTAACGGTCTGCTGTTAGGCGCGGTGACGATGGTAGGTGCGCTGAACTGGACCTACAGCGACAGCGGTCTGGTCAGCGGCGCCTATACCTACAGCGCGCGGGTAGTGGATCTGGCAGGGAATATCACCTCCTCCAGCGATTTTATCCTGACGGTCGATACTTCTATTCCGACCACGCTGGCGCAAATCACCAGCCAGACCACGCGCGATACCACGCCGATTATCAGCGGGGTGATCACTGCCGCGCTCGCCAGTGGGCAGTATGTCGAAGTGGTCATCAATGGCAAAACCTACACCTCGCAGCCGGGCGGTGCGGTGGTAGTCGATCCGGCGCATAACACCTGGTATGTGCAGTTACCGGATACCGATGTGCTGGCGGCGTCCGCGACCGCCTATAACGTCACCGCGCAGGTAAAAAGCTCGGCGGGCAACGGCAACACCGCCAACGTCAGCAACGGCACGGTGACAGTCAACGCGGCGATTGATTACACGCCCGCCTGGACAACTGCCAATAAAACGACCGCCTGGGGGCTGACCTACGGCCTCGACAACCATGGGATGTGGACGGTGCTGGCTAACCAGCAAATTATGCAATCAACCGATCCGCTCACCTGGTCGAAGACCGCACTGACGCTGGTGCAAAGCGGCAACAACTACGCAACCAGTTCCATTGCCGATTACGATCGTAACGGTACAGGCGATCTGTTTATCACCCGTGATGACTACGGCACGGGCTATATCAACGGCTTTACCAATAACGGCGACGGCACCTTTTCCAGCGCCATTCAGGTGAACGTCGGCACGCTGACATGGTATGGCTCGATTGTGGCGTTTGATAAAGAGGGCGACGGCTATCTCGATTTCTGGATTGGCGACGCAGGCGGGCCGGACTCTAATACCTTCCTGTGGAATAACGCAGGCACCTTGGTAGGCAACTCCACCACCGCCAACAACGGAGGGAGCGCCACGGTCGGCGGGGTGGTGAACGGCTATCTTTCCCTTAACGAAGGTTCCGGCGTCGATCTCAACAATGACGGCAGGGTAGACCTGGTTCAGCACACCTTCAACCTGAATAACTACTACACCCTTTCATCGCTCATCAGCCAGGGCAACGGCACGTTTGTCTGGGGGCAGAACACCATCAACACCTTCCTCAGCGTTGCAGGCAGCGGTGGTAACTCGACGTCTGTCTCCATGACCTGGGCAGATTTCGATGGTGACGGCGATATGGACCTCTTCCTGCCCGCCAGCCAGGGAAGAGCTAACTACGGCTCGCTGTTATTCAATACCAACGGCGTGTTGGGGAATCCGGTGGCGGTGGGGGCTACGGGTACAACCTATGCCAGCCAGTTCAGCGTGGCAGTGGACTGGGATCATGACGGGTTAATGGATATCGCGCGTATTGCTCAGACCGGGCAGTCGTACCTCTATACTAACGTCAGTAATGCCAGTAACTGGACACAATCTACCCTCGGCGGCAGCCAGAGCGGCATCACCAGCGGCGTGGCGGCAATGGATTACGACTGGGACGGCGCGGTGGATGTGCTGGTGACCAAACAGTCGGGCAGCGTGTTCCTGATCCGCAATACTAACACGGTGAGCTACGGTACCTCGCTGCACCTGCGCATCACCGATCCCAACGGCATTAACGTCTATTACGGTAATACCGTAAAACTCTACAACTCGGCGGGAGTGCTGGTCGCTACGCAAATCATCAACCCGCAGTCGGGGATGGGCGTCAACGACACCTCGGCGCTGGTCAATTTCTACGGGCTGAATGCCGGGGAAACTTACAACGCGGTGCTGATCAAATCCACCGGCACCACTGCCAGCAATATCGACCAGACGGTGAATACCAGTTGGGGCGGTTTACATGCCACTGATGCTACCCACGCTTACGATCTCAGCGCCGAAGCAGGCACGGCGAGCAACAACGGTAAGTTCGTCGGCACGGGCTATAACGACACCTTCTTCGCTACTGCTGGCACCGACACCTACGACGGTTCCGGCGGCTGGGTGTACAGCTCCGGCACCGGGACCTGGCTGGCGAACGGCGGAATGGACGTGGTCGATTTCCGCCTCTCCACAGTGGGGATCACCGCCAACTTAAGCACCACCACTGCCCAGGCGACCGGCTTTAACACCTCGACATTTACCAATATCGAAGGCATTTCCGGCTCCAACTTTAACGACACCCTGACGGGCAGCAGCGGCGATAACCAACTGGAAGGGCGCGGCGGTAACGACACCATCAACATCGGCAACGGGGGCCATGACACCTTGCTCTATAAACTGCTCAACGCCAGCGACGCCACTGGTGGCAATGGCTCGGACGTGGTGAATGGCTTTACGGTAGGGACATGGGAAGGCACCGCCGACACCGATCGCATTGATATCCGCGAGCTGTTACAGGGCAGCGGCTATACCGGCAACGGCAAAGCCAGCTACGTCAACGGCGTGGCAACGCTGGATGCGCAGGCCGGAAACATCAGTGATTTTGTCAAAGTCACCCAGAGCGGCAGCGACACCATCGTGCAGATCGACCGCGACGGCACGGGCGGCACTTTTGCGGCAACTAACGTGGTCACGCTGACGGGCGTGCATACCGACCTCGCCACTTTGCTGGCGAATCATCAGTTGATGGTGGTGTAGATAATGAAAAAAAATGCCCAGTCCGTGGAAGCCTGGCTGGAGGCGATGATCGCCGTGGCGCGCTATTATCGCCTTGATTTTTCACAGGAGAACGTGCGCGCGACCGTCAACTGGGAGCGCGACAGCAAACGGGAAGAGTTGCTCACCGATATGGCGCGGCAATTGGGAATGGGGCTGCGATTGGTGGAGTTTTCTGCCGATTCGCTTAACCCGTGGCGGCTGCCGCTGATTGCGGTTTTTGATAATCAGCAGATTGGCGTAATCACCCGCCGCGACAATCACGACAATATCAGCGTTCAGTTCAGCGGTGACGAAGGGCTGGAAACCACGCTGAACGTCGCTGATATTGAAGATAAAATCGTCGAACTGGCGCTACTGCGCCCGCTTAGCGCCATCCCTGATGCGCGGGTGGATGACTACATTCGCCCGTATCAGGCGAACTGGTTCTGGAGTCTGTCGCTGAAAGACTGGCGGCGCTACGGCGATATTATGCTGGCCTCACTGGTGGCGAACGTGCTGGCGCTGGCGGCGATGATTTTCTCGATGCAGGTTTACGACCGCGTCGTTCCGGCGCAATCGTACCCGACGCTGTGGGTGCTGTTCGCCGGGGTGATGATGGCGATTCTGTTTGAGTTCTGTATGCGCATGGTGCGCACGCACCTCTCAGATATGATTGGCAAGCGGGCGGATCTGCGCATTTCGGATCGCGTTTTTGGTCACGCATTACGGCTGAAAAACAACGTGCGATCGAAATCCACCGGATCGTTTATCTCGCAGATCCGCGAACTGGAATCGGTGCGGGAGCTGATCACTTCCACCACCATTGGCGCGGTGGCGGATCTGCCGTTCTTCCTGCTGTTTGTCTTTATTCTGTGGATGATCGGCGGCTGGCTGGTGCTGGTGGTTTTGCTGGCGCTGCCATTACTGGTGATCCCCGGTCTGCTGATTCAACGCCCGCTGGCGCGGCTGGCGAACGAAGGGATGCGCGAGTCAGCGGTACGCAACGCTACGCTGGTGGAAGCGGTGCAGTCGATTGAAGACATTAAACTGCTGCGCGCCGAGCAGCGTTTTCAGAATCAGTGGAACCACACCAACGACGTGGCCTCGTCCATCAGCATGAGGCAACGTTTTCTCACCGGGCTGCTGCTTACCTGGACGCAGGAAGTGCAGTCCATCGTCTACGTGGTGGTACTGCTGGTGGGCTGCTTTATGGTGATGAATGGTGACATGACCACCGGCGCGCTGGTCGGGACGACGATCCTGGCTTCGCGCACTATTGCGCCGCTGTCGCAGATATCCGGCGTGCTCTCGCGCTGGCAGCAGGCGAAAGTGGCGCGTAACGGGCTTGATGAACTGATGAAGCGCCCGGTGGATCAGCCGGAGCACGGCAAACTGGTGCATAAAGCGGTGCTGCACGGCAATTATCAGTTCAGCAACGCGGTGTTTTATTACGACGAAGAAGAGAAGATTGCCGATGTGGCGATTGGCAAACTCAACATTCAGGCCGGAGAGAAAATCGCCATTCTTGGCCGCAACGGCGCGGGTAAATCGACGCTACTGCAAATGCTCGCCGGAATGCGTATCGCCCAGCAGGGGCAGGTGCTGCTGGATAACATCAGTATTGGGCAGCTTGATCCGGCGGATCTGCGCCGCGACATGGGGCTGCTCAGCCAGACCGGACGACTGTTCTTCGGCTCGCTGCGGGAAAACCTCACCATGGGGATGCCGGAAGCCAGCGATGAAGATATCGAACGCGCGTTAACCCTCAGCGGGGCGCTGCCGTTTGTGCAGAAGCAGAAAAACGGCCTCAACTACATGATTCAGGAAGGGGGATTTGGCCTCTCTGGTGGTCAGCGGCAAACGCTGTTGCTGGCGCGGCTCCTCATCTCTCAACCGAATATCGTCCTGCTCGACGAACCCAGCGCTTCGCTGGACGAAATGGCGGAAGCGCACTTAATCGAACAACTGAAACAGTGGATTGGCCATCGCACGCTGGTTATCGCCACTCACCGCACGGCGATGCTGCAACTGGTGGACAGGATAATCGTGATGGATCAGGGGCGGATTGTGATGGATGGTGCGAAAGAGGCCATTTTGCGTGAACAGGGCGAACCCACGGCGCGACGGGTGGTGTTGCAGGAGAAGAATAAGGGGTCTGCCGCATGAACGGACAACTGCAATATAACCGTGGCCTGACTGAACCCCGCCTGCCGCGCTCGGCGCTGGCGGTACGTGTGACCGTCGTCATGCTGCTCTGTTTTCTCGGCTGGGCGTGGTATTTCCAGCTTGATGAAGTCACTACCGGTAGCGGCACCGTAGAACCTTCCGGGCGTGAACAGGTGGTGCAGTCGCTGGAAGGCGGGATTTTGTATCATCTCGACGTGAAGGTGGGCGATATTGTTGAGCAAGGCCAGCCGCTGGCGCAGCTTAACCGCACCAAAACCGAATCCGACGTGCAGGAAGCAATGTCGCGGCTGTACGCGGCGCTGGCAACCTCGGCACGGCTGCGGGCGGAAGTCAGCAATAAACCGCTGGTGTTCCCCGACGAACTGAATAAATTCCCCGAGCTTATCGAGTCGGAAACGGCGTTGTACAACACTCGCCGCGACGGGCTGAACAAAGCCACCACCGGGCTGACACAAGGAATTAGCCTGGTCAATCGCGAACTGGCGATGACCCAGCCGCTGGTGAAACAGGGGGCGGCGAGCAGCGTCGAAGTGCTGCGTTTGCAACGCCAGTCCAATGAACTGGAAAACAAACTCAGCGACGTGCGCACGCAATATTACGTTCAGGCACGGGAAGAGTTAGCAAAAGCCAACGAAGAGGTCGAAACCCAGCGTTCGGTGATCCGCGGGCGGGAAGACTCTCTCACCAGGCTGGATTTTACCGCGCCGGTGCGTGGCATTGTCAAAGACATTGACGTCACTACGGTTGGCGGCGTCATCGCCCCAGGTGGTAAACTCATGACCATCGTGCCGCTGGATGAGCAACTGCTGATTGAGGCGAAAATCTCCCCGCGCGATGTGGCGTTTATCCATCCGGGGCAAAAATCACTGGTGAAAATAACCGCTTACGATTACTCCATCTATGGCGGCTTACCAGGAGAAGTTGCGGTGATTTCACCGGACACCATTCAGGATGAAGTACGGCGCGATGTTTATTACTATCGAGTGTACATTCGCACCTTCAGCAACCATCTGGAAAATAAACATAAACAGCAGTTTCCGATATTCCCCGGTATGGTGGCGACGGTCGATATCCGCACGGGTAAAAAAAGCGTGCTGGATTATCTGTTGAAACCCTTTAACAAAGCACAGGAGGCGTTGCGCGAACGATGAACATTAGCGATGTGGCAAAAATTACCGGCCTGACCAGCAAAGCCATTCGCTTCTATGAAGAGAAGGGACTGGTGACACCGCCGATGCGCAGCGAAAACGGTTATCGTACCTATACGCAGCAGCATCTCAACGAACTGACCTTACTGCGCCAGGCACGCCAGGTGGGCTTTAACCTGGAAGAGAGCGGCGAACTGGTGAATCTGTTTAACGACCCGCAGCGTCATAGCGCCGATGTAAAACGGCGCACGCTGGAGAAAGTCGCGGAGATCGAGCGACATATTGAAGAGCTGCAAGCCATGCGCGACCAGCTACTGGCATTGGCGAATGCCTGCCCCGGCGATGACAGCGCCGACTGCCCGATTATCGAAAATCTCTCCGGCTGCTGTCATCATCGGGCGGGGTGAAAATCAGTTAATCCCTGTTTGCATCGAAAGAATATGCTGCAAACTTTCTACCATAATGCGCCCCGACTGAAATAAGCCTTCCTGGATTTCGTTGTTAACATTCACAGCGTGAACCAGGGAGGCTAATAACACCACTTGCAGGAAGGCAAAAATAAACGCACCGATAATCATAATATGCGTCATGGCTATTTTCTTTTGCTCCTTCATTTTAAATAGCCCACAAACTGGCCTTCTTTCATTAAGGCGACTTTTCCTGTGTGATGATAAACAATGACGTTATACAGACCCGACTGATATACGGTGGCATCTTTATTATCTTCATCTATGGCACATAATGAATCATTGAGATAAGCGAAGTTCTTACTGCTCATTCTGAAGGTAAGGCCAAATCCTTTATAAATGGTTTTTTTAGCGGCCTGGGCATGTTGTGCGGCTTCTGCATTTTTAAATGCCTGCGCCTCGGATGCATTTAAAATAGCCGCCTGACGCTGTTGTTCTGCGAGATAACAGGTGTCATGACTGACGCCCTGCGCCTGGCAATCTGCGATGCGGGAAGTGGGGGAGCTACAGCCAGCCAGTAATATAACCGCCAGCAGGGAAAACGATTTAATGGTGCTATTCATCATTGTTAACCTTAAATAATGTGCGGATAATTGCGAATAAGAAATTGCTATTAAAATTAGAACGAATATCCCACGCCGACACCTGCGCCAAAATCAGATTGTGTATCCGCTGAGACTCCCGCTTTAATTACCGTATGAATTCCTGCATTAAAAGATGTTCCGACAGACACCGCAGATTCACCGTTGAACGTTCCTGCTCCCGCTGACACCATCATTAAATCACCGGTTTTCACCTGCGGCTGTGAGGCAATGGCAATGGCTGACGCGATCCCCGCATTAGCATCTTTACGGTTATCTTCAACTTCGTTTTTCAGCGAACTGAAATTGTTATTGAGCGTTGTAATCTGCTGGCTGTTATCAGCGACCCGGTTTTGGGTGTTGGTTAACTGTTGCTGCGTTTGTGCGGAATCTTGTCTCAGACTTTCAATTTGCTCATGTGCCTGGGCTGACTTCTGCGCCAGACTTTGCATTTGTTTATCGTATTGAGTCCTTTCATTTTGCTGTTGTGCTGCCACATCGGTTGTCAGCGCATTCATTTTCTGCCCTTGTTCAGTGGTAGTGCGCTGATTAGCCTCATTTTGAGCCGCCAGTCTGGCATTAATCATCTCCTGATAATGCGCGGTATTTTGCGTATCTCCAGTCGCAGCGAGCGTTTTTTGTGTGGCTACGATCTGCGCCTGTTGCTCTGTAATTTGCGTTTGCTGGGCATCAGTTACCGCAGACTGTCGGGCGTTGATCATGCTCTGATAACGGGCAGTTGTCTGTACATCACCTGTAGCGGCAACGGTTTTTTGTCCTGCGTCAGGATCTGTCTGGACAGGGGGAGTCTGAGTGGTATCAGATGTTTCAGAAGGGATGTAGTGATGTTCAGTCAAATAGGTATACGCAGCGGGGCTGTTGTCTGTGCGTTCTAAAAAGCGGGTAATCTTCTGCTCAATCTCCGATTGCGACATGCCAGAGTTAATGGCTGAAAGCTCTGTTGCCGCCGCTTCAATGGTATCACCAGCTAAAACAACAGGGCTGGATGTTGCTGAAATTATGAGTGCCAGTAAAGCTACGTTTACAGTTTTCATTCATTTTCTCTCGTGCAAAATAAGCCGCATTAGTGTTTCTATAAGAAACAAATAATATTATTTTAAGAAATAAACTACGTTGCAATTTAATCGAAATCTACGCCGCCATTTGTGTGATGTAAAGTGCATTTTTGGTTGGTGTAAGCGTAAACACCACCAATAAGAAACAAAAAATGTTTCTTATATAAATAAAATAGAAAATCATTTTGTGCTCTTTCAATGTAAAAAAGAGTAAAGACTTGTTTTGATAAGCGAAATAAATGTTGTTTCTGGGCTAAACGTGAAGCTGTTCCTGATGTGTGCTAGAATGCGTTTCTTTGATAAATCTCAATTTTTAAGAGGTTTACGCCAGGCAGGAAAATTAAATGAATGAATTTGAGAAGATTTTTAATGAAATGAATCTGGACAGGGCGCTGCTCCCCATCCTTTTTCGTTCGAATCGCTCTACGGTGTGGAAGTATTTAAGCGGCGATAGTACGGCTCCTGCCTCTGCCATGTCGCTGATCATGCTGTTGCAGTTGATCCAGAAGAGAAACCCCGATCTGTTAGCCGAATGGTTAACGCTTTCTGATTTCACCATTCCGCCAGAAGTTTACCTGGACCAGCCTGATTACTGGAAAGGGTGGGTGTATACCCAACACAAGGTCAATAAAAACGTCCTGGAATATCTAAAAAAACACTATCCGGATGAAGACCAAAAAAACATGAATAAAGGCAGTGACGAGTAATTTGCCAATGCCAGTTAATATGGCGGAGGCGGCCGACGCGCCCGCGTTGCATCAGGCGTCGGTGCGCGACTGCCGGATGCGGCGTAAACGCCTTATCCGGCCTACGTTCAGGCACAGATTTGTAGGCATGATAAGACGCGTCAGCGTCGCATCAGGCGATGACCGCACGGATGATCAGCGTTATCCCTTCAATCGCAATCACCTCAACATGCGTACCTGCACCGAGATCCTCGCTGGCGCTGACGGGCCATGAACTGTCGCCGACGCGCATATGACCGCGCCCGTTGACTAACGGTGATTCCAGCACAAATCGTCTGCCGATCAATTGCTGTCCGCGCTGGTTTAAATGACTGTCACTGTGCTTTTGTTCGCGCACGCCTCGTGCCAGCCATTTCCACCACAGCCAGGCGGCAAGTAGCGTCAGGACGGCAAACATCACCCCTTGCCACTCCCAACCCAGCGGCAGCAACCAGACCACCAGGCCAGTAATCACCGCCGCGACACCGCTCCACAACAGATAACCATTGCCGCCCAACATCTCGGCTGCCAGCAGCAGACCGCCGAGACTCAGCCAAAAAATATGCGGATGGATAACTATCATCTCGATCATGATTTATTTCGCTCGTTCGCGCTGTCTTTCACCAGTTCAGCAATCCCGGCAATCGATCCCATCAGGCTGCTGGCGTCTAATGGCATCATCACCACTTTGCTGTTGCTGGAGGAACCAATCTGCTGTAACGCTTCGGTGTATTTCTGCGCCACGAAGTAATTCACCGCCTGAATGTCACCAGAAGCAATGGCTTCAGACACCATTTGGGTCGCGCGGGCTTCCGCTTCGGCAGAACGTTCACGTGCTTCGGCCTGTAAGAATGCCGACTGACGTTCACCTTCCGCTTTCAGGATTTGTGACTGTTTTTCACCTTCGGCTTTGAGAATTTCCGCCTGACGAATCCCTTCTGCTTCAAGGATGTAAGCGCGTTTGGTACGTTCCGCTTTCATCTGCGCGTTCATTGAAGAGATAAGTTCAGCCGGTGGGCGCACATCGCGAATTTCAATACGGGTGACTTTTATCCCCCACGGATTAGTGGCTTCATCGACAATATGCAGCAGACGCGAGTTAATGCTGTCGCGCTGAGAGAGCATTTCATCAAGTTCCATCGAACCCAGAACGGTACGGATGTTGGTCATGGTCAGGTTGATGATTGCCAGTTCCAGATTGCTAACTTCATAAGCCGCGCGCGGGGCATCAATCACCTGAATAAAGCAAACGGCGTCGATAGTGACGTTGGCGTTATCTTTCGAGATAACTTCCTGGGATGGGATGTCGAGCACTTGCTCCATCATATTGATCTTACGACCAATGCGGTCCATAAACGGCACCACCAGACTTAGCCCCGGCTGTAACGTTTTGGTATAACGACCAAATCGTTCTACCGTCCACTGATAGCCCTGCGGCACGATTTTGACGCCCGCGCCAACAATCACCAGCGCGACAAAAATGAGAATCGGGATAAAAATAAGCATCGGAAAAACCTCCTGTTGTACCGTCCATAAAGAGCAAAGTTGCTGCTTGATTAAACAAATTATACCTGATTACTGAAAGAGAGTTCCCCCTTATTCTTGCGGAGGATAAACTGTTTTTAGTAAAAATCAGAAAAAGGGATGGGTAATGCAGGAAAATAGTCTTTTGCTCCAACTGCAAAATGTTGGATATCAGGCGGGCGATACGAAGATTCTCAATAACATCAATTTTTCGCTGCGTGCTGGCGAATTTAAGTTAATTACCGGCCCTTCTGGCTGCGGTAAAAGTACGCTACTAAAAATAGTTGCTTCATTAATCAGCCCGACCTGCGGAACGTTACTGTTTGAAGGTGAGGATGTCAGCACACTAAAGCCAGAAACCTATCGCCAACAAGTTTCTTACTGCGCCCAGACGCCGGCTCTGTTTGGCGACACGGTCTACGATAACCTGATCTTTCCCTGGCAGATCCGTAACCAGCAGCCTGACCCGGCCATTTTTCTCGATTTTCTCGAACGTTTTTCCTTGCCTGACACCATTTTGACGAAAAATATCGCCGAGCTATCTGGTGGTGAAAAACAACGCATCTCATTGATTCGTAACCTACAATTTATGCCGAAGGTTTTATTGCTCGACGAAATCACCAGTGCGCTGGATGAAAGCAACAAACGCAACGTCAATGAGATGATCCACCGCTATGTACGTGAGCAAAATATTGCTGTGTTGTGGGTGACGCACGATAAAGACGAAATTAATCATGCGGATAAAGTGATTACACTGCAACCGCATGCCGGAGAAATGCAGGAAGCACGCTATGAACACGCATAATATTACCAACGAGTCACTGGCACTGGCATTAATGCTGGTGGTTGTCGCAATCTTAATTAGCCATAAAGAAAAACTGGCGCTGGAGAAAGATATTCTCTGGAGTGTGGGGCGCGCGATAATTCAGCTGATTATTGTCGGCTATGTATTGAAATATATTTTCAGCGTTGATGATGCCAGCCTGACATTATTGATGGTGTTATTTATCTGCTTTAATGCGGCGTGGAATGCGCAAAAACGCAGTAAATATATTGCTAAAGCGTTTATCTCATCGTTTATTGCCATTACGGTCGGGGCGGGAATTACCCTGGCGGTGCTGATTCTCTCAGGGTCGATTGAATTTATCCCGATGCAGGTGATCCCTATTGCCGGGATGATAGCCGGTAACGCGATGGTGGCAGTCGGGCTGTGTTATAACAATCTCGGGCAGCGGTTTATCAGCGAACAGCAACAGATTCAGGAGAAACTGAGTCTTGGGGCGACGCCGAAACAGGCTTCAGCGATATTGATTCGCGACAGTATTCGCGCGGCTTTAATTCCGACGGTCGATTCAGCAAAAACGGTTGGCTTAGTGAGTTTACCGGGAATGATGTCCGGGCTGATATTTGCCGGGATTGATCCAGTGAAGGCGATTAAATATCAGATTATGGTGACCTTTATGTTGCTCTCAACCGCCAGCCTGTCGACCATTATTGCCTGTTATTTAACCTATCGTAAATTTTACAATTCGCGCCACCAGTTGGTGGTGACGCAATTGAAGAAGAAATAATGTGATGCCGGATGCGCAGCATCGCATCCGGCGTTGTGGTTCATGCGCCGATCAACGGAAAATCAATACAACAACGCATACAGCTGGCGGCGATACTTCGACGCCAGTGCATCCCCCGTACCCAGCGCAGCGAGGATCTCCTGGAACGTTTTACGCGTCTGACCGTCTGCGGCGGTGAGATCTTTACGCAGATGCCCAAACAGTAACTCCAGCGCCTCTTCATTGCGCCCAACTTGATGCAGTTGCAGTGCCAGTTGCGTCGCCAGTGCGGCATCTTCTGGGTTCTCCGCCACCTGCTGTTGCAACTGTTGAATTTCCGGCGTATCTGCCGCCTGCTTCAGCAGTTCGATTTGCGCCACCAGCCCCTGGTAGCGGGTGTCCTGATCCTGCAACGGAATGGTTTTCAGCACGGCTTCTGCATCTTCAGAACGGTTCAGCGCAATCAGCGTTTCTGCCAGCAGCAGGCCGATCTCCCCGTTCTGGTTCGACAACTGCCAGGCGTCTTTCAGCAATGGCAGGGCGTCGGTGTAATTGCCTTCTTGCATCAGTTGCATCGCCTGCTGCGCTTTCAGCTCTTCTTCACGCGGCAGCACTTTATCCAGCAGGGCGCGGATCGCCTCTTCCGGTTGCGGCCCCTGGAAGCCGTCTACCGGTTGCCCGTTCTGGAACAGATACACGGTCGGAATCGCGCGCAGACCAAACTGGGAGGCAATCATCTGCTCAGCGTCGCAGTCCAGCTTCGCCAGAATAAATTGCCCGTTGTACTGCGCCGCGAGGCTTTCCAGAATTGGGGTTAACTGCAAACAGTGCTGGCTACGTTCAGACCAAAAATAGAACAGCACAGGTGTGGTCATTGACTGTTCAAGAACCTGTTGCAGGTTAGATTCGTTAATGTTGACAATATTTTCTACGGACATGGAGTCGCTCTCTGTTGTCGATATTTTCTTTGACATGGGGGCTTAAGCGCGCGCTTCAACTCACCCCTGCAATATTTTGTCCATCGCGCACCCCGGCAGCAGGCGCTTAAGCACCATGACTGCCCAGGTCACCAGCGTCACCGGATAGCGCATCTTCGGCTTCTCGCTGATAAAAGCATGGCGCACTTTGGCAACCACCGCTTCCGGCCCCAACGTAAAGCGGGCGGCGATGCCGGGGTTTTCGACCGGTTTATCGCTTTGCGTCTGGTTGACGTTGTCGGTGAAACGAGTACGAATGGGACCTGGCTCAACCAGGCTGACCTTGATTCCGCTGTGGCGCAGTTCCATGCGCAGTGCGTCTGACCACGCCTCCAGCGCATATTTACTGGCCGCGTAAGCGCCGCGGCCCGGCGTGGAGATTAATCCCATCACCGATGAGGTCATCACAATACGCCCTTCACCGTGCGGCAACATAGCCGGTAACAGGCGCATGGTGAGCTGGTGTGCGCCGAAAAAGTTGGCGGAAAACTGCTGTTCCATCTGCGCACGGCTGATGGTGGAAAGGGGGCCATACATGCCGAATCCGGCATTGTTAAAGATCCCATACAGACAATTATCGGTCAGGGCGATCACTTCGTCGGCTGCGCGATCAACACTTTCTGGCGAATCCAGATCGATCAACACGCCGGTGAATCCCATATTGTTCATGCGCTCAACATCATCCGGTTTCCGGCAACCTGCCAGCACATGAAAACCCTGGCGTTTTAATTCGAGCGCGCTTTCCAGGCCAATTCCACTGGAACATCCGGTAATTAAGACCGATTTTTGCATAACTTTACCTGTCAGGATCTCCGTTGCTTTATGAGTCATGATTTACTAAAGGCTGCAACTGCTTCGCCATCCAGTCGGCAATAAACGGCTGGGCGTCGCGGTTGGGATGAATACCGTCATCCTGCATCCATTGTGGCTTGAGGTAGACCTCTTCCATAAAAAAGGGCAGCAGCGGAACATCAAACTCTTTGGCGAGTTTGGGGTAAATGGCGCTAAAGGCTTCATTATAACGGCGACCATAGTTTGCAGGCAGACGTATTTGCATTAACAATGGTTCAGCGTTGGCGGCTTTGACATCCTGCAAAATCTGGCGCAGCGTTTGCTCGGTTTGTTGTGGCTGAAAACCACGCAAACCGTCATTGCCGCCCAGTTCAACCAGCACCCAGCGCGGCTGATGCTGTTTCAGCAGAGCCGGAAGGCGCGCCAGCCCTTGTTGCGAGGTGTCGCCGCTGATGCTGGCATTGACTACCGACGTTTTGCTCTGCCACTTATCATTCAACAAGGCAGGCCAGGCCGCGCTGGCAGACATTCGATACCCGGCGCTCAGGCTATCACCCAGAATTAATAACGTGTCCGCTGCGGCGGCACGGAAAGTTAACAGGACCAGGAACAGGAAGGGCAAATGCCAGCGGAAAACATTGTTGAAGTTCATCATCTTAAGAAGTCCGTCGGTCAGGGGGAGCATGAACTCTCCATCCTCACCGGAGTTGAGCTGGTTGTCAAACGTGGCGAAACCATCGCGCTGGTGGGCGAGTCGGGATCGGGTAAGTCAACCTTGCTGGCGATCCTCGCCGGGCTGGATGACGGCAGCAGTGGCGAAGTGAATCTGGTAGGACAACCGCTACATAATATGGACGAAGAAGCGCGGGCAAAGTTGCGCGCGAAGCATGTAGGCTTTGTTTTTCAGTCATTTATGTTAATTCCGACCCTTAACGCGCTGGAAAACGTCGAGCTTCCGGCGCTGCTGCGCGGTGAGAGTAGCGCGGAAAGTCGTAACGGGGCGAAAGCATTGCTCGAACAGTTAGGGCTGGGCAAACGTCTTGATCATCTTCCGGCACAGCTTTCCGGCGGCGAACAGCAACGTGTCGCGCTGGCGCGTGCCTTTAACGGTCGGCCAGATGTGCTATTTGCTGATGAACCTACCGGCAACCTTGACCGCCAGACGGGCGATAAAATTGCCGACCTGCTGTTTTCCCTTAACCGTGAGCATGGCACCACGTTGATTATGGTGACCCACGACCTGCAACTGGCGGCACGCTGCGACCGCTGCTTACGGCTGGTGAACGGGCAGTTGCAGGAGGAAGCATGATTGCACGTTGGTTCTGGCGCGAATGGCGCTCGCCGTCGCTATTAATTGTCTGGCTGGCGCTAAGCCTGGCGGTGGCCTGCGTGCTGGCGCTGGGCAATATCAGCGATCGCATGGAGAAAGGTTTAAGCCAGCAAAGCCGGGAGTTTATGGCGGGCGATCGGGCGTTGCGCAGTTCGCGCGAAGTGCCGCAAGCGTGGCTGGAGGAAGCGCAAAAGCGCGGCCTGAAAGTCGGCAAGCAGCTGACTTTCGCCACGATGACATTTGCAGGCGACACACCGCAGCTGGCGAACGTCAAAGCGGTGGATGAGATCTACCCGATGTATGGCGATCTGCAAACTAATCCCCCTGGCCTGAAACCGCAGGCGGGCAGCGTGTTGCTGGCCCCACACCTGATGGCACTGCTTAACCTGAAAATCGGCGATACCATCGACGTGGGCGATGCCACGCTGCGGATCGCCGGAGAAGTGATTCAGGAACCGGATTCCGGTTTTAACCCCTTCCAGATAGCCCCACGCCTGATGATGAATCTGGCGGATGTCGATAAAACCGGAGCCGTGCAGCCGGGGAGTCGGGTCACCTGGCGCTATAAATTTGGTGGCAGCGAGAATCAGCTCGACGGCTATGAGAAATGGCTGTTACCCCAGCTTAAACCCGAACAACGCTGGTACGGTCTGGAACAGGACGAAGGCGCGCTGGGGCGCTCGATGGAACGCTCGCAACAGTTCCTGCTGCTTTCGGCGCTTCTGACCTTGCTGCTGGCAGTGGCTGCGGTGGCGGTGGCGATGAATCATTACTGTCGCAGTCGCTACGATCTGGTGGCGATCCTCAAAACGCTGGGGGCAGGGCGAGCGCAACTGCGTAAGTTAATCGTCGGTCAGTGGTTGATGATTCTGGTGCTTTCAGCCGTTACCGGCGGGGCGATTGGCCTGTTGTTCGAAAGCGTATTGATGGTACTGCTCAAGCCCGTTCTGCCTGCCGCACTACCGCCTGCCAGCCTCTGGCCGTGGCTGTGGGCGCTCGGCACCATGACAGTCATCTCGCTGCTGGTGGGGCTACGACCGTACCGCCTGTTGCTGGCAACGCAGCCTTTACGCGTACTACGTAATGATGTGGTAGCGAACGTCTGGCCGCTGAAGTTTTATCTGCCGGTTGTCACTGTGGTGGTTGTGCTGCTGCTCGTCGGGCTGATGGGCGGCAGTATGCTGCTGTGGGCGGTGCTGGCGGGCGCGGTGGTGCTGGCTTTGCTGTGCGGTGTGCTGGGCTGGATGCTGCTGAATGTACTTCGCCGCATGACGCTGAAATCGCTGCCTCTGCGCCTGGCGGTCAGCCGCCTGTTACGTCAGCCGTGGTCAACGTTAAGCCAGCTTTCGGCTTTTTCGCTCTCCTTTATGCTGCTGGCGCTGCTGCTAGTGTTGCGTGGCGATCTGCTCGACCGCTGGCAGCAGCAGCTACCGCCAGAAAGCCCGAACTACTTTTTAATCAACATCGCCACAGAACAGGTTACGCCGCTAAAAGCGTTCCTCGCGGAACATCAGATAGTCCCGGAATCGTTTTATCCGGTGGTGCGGGCGCGGCTGACGGCGATTAACGACAAGCCGACAGAAGGTAATGACGATGAGGCGCTTAACCGCGAACTCAATCTTACCTGGCAAAATACGCGGCCCGATCATAATCCGATTGTCGCCGGTAACTGGCCGCCAAAAGCCGATGAAGTGTCGATGGAAGAGGGGCTGGCGAAACGCTTAAACGTTGCCCTCGGCGATACCGTGACTTTTATGGGCGATACCCAGGAGTTCCGCGCTAAAGTGACCAGCCTGCGCAAAGTGGACTGGGAAAGTCTGCGGCCTAATTTCTATTTTATTTTCCCTGAAGGGGCGCTGGATGGACAGCCGCAAAGCTGGCTCACCAGTTTCCGCTGGGAGAATGGCAACGGCATGTTGACGCAACTCAACCGTCAGTTCCCGACCATTAGCCTGTTAGACATTGGCGCGATTTTAAAACAGGTCGGTCAGGTGCTGGAGCAGGTAAGTCGGGCGCTGGAAGTGATGGTAGTGCTGGTCACCGCCTGCGGTATGTTGCTGTTGCTGGCACAGGTGCAGGTGGGAATGCGTCAGCGTCATCAGGAGCTGGTGGTGTGGCGCACCCTAGGCGCGGGCAAAAAACTGCTGCGCACAACATTGTGGAGTGAGTTCGCCATGCTCGGGTTTGTTTCTGGTCTGGTGGCCGCAACTGGTGCGGAAACGGCGCTGGCAGTGTTGCAGGCGAAAGTGTTCGACTTCCCGTGGGAACCGGACTGGCGGTTGTGGATTGTGCTGCCGTGCAGCGGTGCACTGCTGCTGTCACTTTGCGGCGGCTGGCTCGGCGCGCGACTGGTTAAGGGTAAGGCGCTGTTCAGGCAGTTTGCGGGGTGATGACAGGCGTTAGATTGCCTGATGCGCTACGCTTATCAGGCCTACGAGGATCGTGCAATATATTGATTTTGCAAGATTGTGTAGGCCGGATAAGGCGTTTACGCCGCATCCGGCAGTCTTGCTACTAGCGTCGGGATTGTATCGCCAACATAGCTGTTTGAATATGTAGGCATCCTGACTTATAATTCACTTGCTAGATGAGGACTGTTTCATTTCTGCCCGGAACCACCAAGTCTTGGGCGGAAAAATAAAAAAACCGACTGTCATGTCGGTTTTTTTATATCTGTATTCTGGTGCAACCATTCTGTTTTCACGACAATCGCCGTTTCAGAATACCGCCCATCACCGCGCCTTAACCCATTCCGCCACTTCCGCCCACTCACCGCGAAAGACAACTTTTTCCGCTTTTTTCTCAAGCTGATAGCGATACATCGGGTCGTAATACTCTTCAAGCAGCGGCACCAGCCAGGCCAGATGACCGTCGGTTGTGCCGGTTGAGAGTTGCGTTGTCAGCGCTGCATCCAGCCTTGCAGCCAGTTCGTTATAGCGCTGTAGCCCCAGCCGACGCTTAATCGCTGAAAGCCCATGATGCAGGTATTCGCAATACTCCTGCCAGCCCTGTTCGTCGCCGTACGCGTGGGTAAAATCATGATGCATACGCAAGAAATACTCTTCGTTCAGGCGTTCAAGACGGATCTCAAACGGATCTTCTACCACCGCAATCGCCGCCTGAGTCATTCGCTCGCGCAGGCATTCCGGCAGGTGATTCGAACCGATCATCCGGCTTTCATCTTCCAGCACCCACAGGCGCAGATCCTGACGGGCGTCTGTTTTTAGCATTTCGGCAGCCAGCAGGTTTTCAAAACTCGCCTGACTAAGTTGCGGCTGCAATGTGCGACCAAAAGCAGAACCGCGATGGCGCGCCAGCCCTTCCAGATCAACACCGTTCGGCTGTTGTTGCACTAACAGCGTTTTACCGCTGCCAGTACAACCGCCAATCAGCACTATCGGTTTTTGTGCCAGTTCAATGGTCGCCTGAATCGCAGTCTGGCGCAGTACCTTATAACCGCCTTCCACCAGCGGATAATCAATCCCCGCTTCATGCAGCCAGCGTTGCACAATATGTGAACGTTGACCGCCACGGGCACAGCAGAGAATACCTTGCGGATTTTGCAGACACGCTGCCCGCCAGGCCTCCATGCGCTGCTGACGAATTTCACCCGCCACCAGTTTATGCCCCAGCGCCAGCGCCGCGTCAGACCCTTGCTGTTTATAGCAGGTGCCAACGGCGGCGCGTTCATCATTATTCATTAACGGCAGATTGATAGCGGCGGGCATTGCGCCTTGCTCAAACTCGATGGGGGCGCGAACATCAATAATGGGCGTATCAGCAATCAGCAGGGCACGATAGTCCTGTTCCGTGTGTCTCTCTTGCATAGTAAAAAGTGAACCTCAAATCAGCTTGCGCGCTATTTTACGCGCCAACGCGCAAGGAAACTTGATTTTTAACTGTGTGAGTTGCCGAAAATTTCTAAAAATCCACTGATTTCCGGCCTGCGCTGGGTAAATAAGGCCACAATATCTTCCACCGCTTTGCCGCTGCCAAATTTACGCCATGCCAGACTCAATGGCGAAGGCGGGCGCATCGTCGGGATGACCCGGCTGACCAGTTGTTGATTATCAATCATCGACTGGCAAAGTGATTTTGGCAAAAAACCAATGCCAACGCCCGCCAGATGGGCGGCGATTTTCGTTTCCATATCAGGAACAATAATCTCTTTTTGTCCCGGCAAACGCCAGGCGACGCGTTTGGTTAAGGTGCGGGCGCTGTCTTCAATATTGACCGCCGGAAAGCGCCGCAATTGCGCTTCTGTTAGCGGCTCTTCAACCTTTGCCAGTGGATGATCTGCCGCCATGACAAAGCGCCATTGCACCGAACCTAAGGGATCAAGGCTAAAAGTATTTGCCAGTGCTTCTGTTCCCGTGACGCCGATAGCCAGTGAAAAACCTTCGTACAATAGCGAGTCCCAGACGCCCATATAGATTTGTCGGGAGATGTGAAACTGGGTAAAGGGGTAACGTTCATTCAACCACGCCAGCAACTGGGCGACGGCCTCGGAATTATAGAGCAGGTTGTTGATGACGATATTCACCTGGCGTTCCACGCCATCATTCACCTGTTGTAGCTCGCTCGGCATGCTTTCCAGCCAACTCAGCCAGTCTCTGGCCTGACAAAGCAGATGTTCGCCAGCCGCTGTCAACGTCACGCTGCGAGTCGTGCGGAAAAACAGCGCTACTCCGGTATTCTCTTCCAGAAGCTTAATGCGATAACTGATGGTCGCCGTCGTTTTACATAATCGTTCTGCCGCTTTTGAAAAACTTCCCGTTTCGGCAACAGCAATGAAAGTCCGCAAAGTTTCTGGATCAAACATCTTCAGGTATCCCCTTTTAAATCCGCAGGTTGCGTGATTTTCCTGTCCTTTGATTTACCTGTATTTTCACATGATAACCCTGCGTGATTTGTGGGCTAAATCTAGTTTTGGAAAAATATTCCAACTTTTGTATTGATGTTGTTCTCTTAAGGTTTTAGATTGCCTGTTATTGAAACCTGGCTGATCGGTCGGCGGTGGTTGAACGGAATTATGTTACAAGGACAAAAAGATGAAACTTCAGGTATTACCGTTAAGTCAGGAAGCCTTCTGTGCTTATGGCGACGTTATCGAAACGCAGCAACGGGATTTTTTCCATATTAACAATGGCCTGGTGGAGCGCTATCACGATTTGGCGCTGGTTGAGATTCTTGAGCAAGACCGTACGCTTATCAGCATTAACCGCGCGCAACCGGCGAATCTGCCGCTGACCATCCACGAACTCGAACGTCATCCGCTGGGTACTCAGGCATTTATCCCGATGAAAGGTGAAGTGTTTGTAGTGGTCGTGGCGTCAGGTGACGATAAACCAGACCTGTCAACGCTGCGGGCGTTTATCACCAACGGTGAGCAGGGGGTGAATTATCATCGTAACGTCTGGCATCACCCGCTTTTCGCCTGGCAGCGCGTCACCGATTTTCTGACTATCGATCGCGGCGGCAGTGACAACTGTGATGTTGAAAGTATTCCTGAGCAGGAACTCTGTTTTGCGTGACGCCTGCAACCGACTTGCATAAGATAAACTAATTGTTCATTGTTTATGCTCACTTGTAGGTCGGAGTTAACGTAGGTATGACGGAAGTTAGACGGCGCGGCAGGCCAGGACAGGCGGAGCCTGTGGCACAGAAGGGCGCACAGGCGTTAGAGCGGGGAATTGCGATTCTGCAATATCTGGAAAAAAGTGGAGGAAGTTCGTCGGTTAGCGATATTTCTCTCAATCTGGATTTGCCGCTCTCGACGACCTTTCGCCTGTTAAAGGTTTTACAGGCAGCGGATTTTGTCTATCAGGACAGTCAGTTAGGCTGGTGGCATATAGGATTAGGTGTCTTTAACGTCGGCGCGGCGTACATCCATAACCGTGATGTCCTCTCCGTTGCCGGGCCGTTTATGCGCCGCCTGATGCTGCTTTCCGGCGAGACGGTCAATGTCGCGATTCGTAACGGCAATGAAGCGGTATTAATTGGTCAGTTAGAGTGTAAATCGATGGTCAGGATGTGTGCGCCGCTGGGCAGTCGTCTGCCGCTGCATGCTTCCGGTGCGGGCAAGGCGCTGCTTTATCCGCTGGCGGAAGAGGAGTTGATGAGCATCATTCTGCAAACCGGTTTGCAGCAGTTTACGCCAACGACGCTTGTGGATATGCCTACCTTGCTGAAGGACCTGGAACAAGCGCGTGAACTGGGCTATACCGTAGATAAAGAAGAGCATGTTGTAGGCCTGAATTGCATAGCTTCTGCAATTTACGATGATGTAGGTAGTGTTGTTGCCGCTATCTCCATCTCCGGGCCTTCATCAAGACTGACAGAAGATCGTTTTGTCAGTCAGGGTGAGCTGGTCAGAGACACCGCCCGCGATATCAGCACGGCGTTGGGACTGAAAGCACATCCATAGTGTCTGTCGCATCCCGCTCTGCGGAGCGGGTTTTTTTGACAAAATTTGAAAGTTGGAAAATTTTTCCAATTAATAGAGGTAGGAATAAAATGGCAAAAATGAGAGCCGTTGACGCGGCAATGTATGTGCTGGAGAAAGAAGGTATCACCACCGCCTTCGGCGTTCCGGGAGCTGCAATCAATCCGTTCTACTCAGCGATGCGTAAGCACGGCGGTATTCGTCACATTCTGGCGCGTCACGTGGAAGGTGCGTCGCACATGGCGGAAGGCTATACCCGCGCAACGGCTGGGAATATCGGCGTTTGTTTGGGAACTTCGGGACCAGCAGGCACTGACATGATCACCGCGCTCTATTCCGCTTCTGCTGATTCCATTCCTATTTTGTGCATCACCGGCCAGGCACCGAGAGCCCGTCTGCATAAAGAAGATTTTCAGGCCGTAGATATTGAAGCAATTGCTAAACCGGTCAGCAAAATGGCGGTTACAGTTCGTGAAGCGGCGCTGGTGCCTCGTGTGCTGCAACAGGCATTTCACCTGATGCGTTCTGGGCGTCCGGGTCCGGTAATGGTGGATTTACCGTTCGACGTTCAGGTTGCGGAAATCGAGTTTGATCCTGATATGTACGAACCGCTGCCAGTCTACAAACCTGCAGCCAGCCGTATGCAGATCGAAAAAGCGGTAGAAATGTTAATTCAGGCCGAACGTCCGGTGATTGTTGCCGGGGGCGGGGTGATCAACGCCGATGCCGCGGCGCTGTTACAACAGTTTGCCGAACTGACCAGCGTTCCGGTGATCCCAACGCTGATGGGCTGGGGCTGTATTCCGGACGATCACGAACTGATGGCCGGGATGGTGGGTCTGCAAACCGCGCATCGTTACGGTAACGCAACGTTGCTGGCGTCGGACATGGTGTTTGGTATCGGTAACCGTTTTGCTAACCGTCATACCGGTTCGGTAGAGAAATACACCGAAGGGCGCAAAATCGTTCATATCGATATTGAACCGACGCAAATTGGCCGCGTGCTGTGTCCGGATCTCGGCATTGTCTCCGACGCCAAAGCGGCGCTGACGCTGCTGGTTGAAGTGGCCCAGGAGATGCAAAAAGCGGGTCGTCTGCCGTGTCGTAAAGAGTGGGTTGCTGAGTGCCAGCAGCGCAAACGCACTTTGCTGCGCAAAACCCATTTCGACAACGTGCCGGTGAAACCGCAGCGCGTGTATGAAGAGATGAACAAAGCCTTTGGACGTGATGTTTGCTATGTCACCACCATCGGCCTGTCACAAATCGCTGCGGCGCAAATGCTGCATGTCTTTAAAGACCGTCACTGGATCAACTGTGGTCAGGCAGGCCCGCTGGGCTGGACCATTCCGGCTGCGCTGGGCGTGTGTGCTGCTGATCCAGAACGTAATGTGGTGGCGATTTCCGGTGACTTCGACTTCCAGTTCCTGATTGAAGAATTAGCCGTTGGCGCACAGTTCAACATTCCGTACATCCATGTGCTGGTGAATAACGCCTATCTCGGCCTGATTCGTCAGTCACAACGCGCATTTGATATGGATTACTGCGTACAGCTCGCGTTCGAAAATATTAACTCCAGTGATGTGAACGGTTATGGCGTTGACCACGTGAAAGTAGCGGAAGGTTTAGGTTGTAAAGCGATTCGCGTTTTCAAACCGGAAGATATTGCTCCAGCCTTTGAACAGGCGAAAGCCTTAATGGCGCAGTACCGTGTCCCGGTGGTGGTGGAAATTATGCTGGAACGTGTAACCAATATTTCGATGGGCAGTGAACTGGATAACGTCATGGAATTTGAAGATATCGCCGATAACGCAGCGGATGCACCGACTGAAACCTGCTTCATGCACTATGAATAAGGGAGATAAATAATGTTACGTTTCTCTGCTAATTTATCGATGTTATTTGGTGAATATGATTTTCTCGCCCGTTTTGAGAAAGCTGCACAGTGTGGTTTTCGCGGCGTTGAATTTATGTTCCCTTATGACTACGACATTGAAGAATTAAAACAGGTGCTGGCGAGTAATAAACTCGAGCATACGTTGCACAATTTACCGGCAGGTGACTGGGCGGCGGGCGAGCGGGGTATTGCCTGTATTCCTGGCCGTGAAGAAGAGTTTCGGGATGGCGTAGCAGCAGCGATTCGTTATGCTCGTGCATTGGGTAATAAAAAAATTAACTGTCTGGTCGGTAAAACGCCGGCTGGTTTCAGCAGTGAACAGATTCACGCAACGCTTGTAGAAAACCTGCGTTATGCCGCGAATATGCTGATGAAAGAAGATATTTTATTACTGATTGAACCTATTAACCATTTTGATATTCCTGGTTTCCATCTCACCGGAACTCGGCAGGCGCTGAAATTGATTGATGATGTTGGTTGCTGCAATTTGAAAATTCAGTATGACATTTATCACATGCAGCGGATGGAAGGTGAATTAACCAATACCATGACTCAGTGGGCCGATAAAATTGGTCACCTGCAAATTGCCGATAATCCACATCGCGGCGAACCGGGAACCGGAGAAATTAATTACGAATATCTCTTTACGGTAATTGCGCAATCAAACTACGATGGGTGGGTAGGATGTGAATATAAACCGAAGACCACTACGGAAGAGGGATTAGCGTGGATTACCCCTTACTGCTAAATTAAAATATGCTGCAGACAAGGTTTTTAATACCTGGCTGGTGGGGAATGAAGTTATCTGTATTCGATAAATGATAGCAGTTGGCGCGATTTTAACAGGTGTTCCTATGTTTAATATTTCATTTAACCGCGAAAATATGTTGTCTGGTTTTCAGTGGTTTTTCTTCATTTTTTGTAACACCGTAGTGGTTCCGCCAACGTTGCTTTCGGCATTTCAGCTACCGCAAAGCTGTTTGCTGACACTGACGCAATATGCATTTCTGGCAACCGCATTAGCCTGTATCGCTCAGGCATTTTTCGGTCATCGCCGCGCTATTATGGAAGGGCCTGGAGGTTTATGGTGGGGAACGATCCTCACCATCACGTTGGGTGAATCATCGCGAGGTACACCGCTCAATGATATTGCCAATAGTCTGGTAGCAGGAATTGCGATTTCCGGCGTACTGACTATTTTAATTGGTATTAGTGGGTTAGGTCACCGTCTGGCACGCTTGTTCACCCCAACCGTGATGGTCGTTTTTATGTTGATGCTGGGTGCGCAGCTTACCACTATCTTCTTTAAGGGAATGTTAGGTTTGCCGTTTGGTATTGCCGACCCAAATTTTAAAATTCAGTTTCCAGCGTTTGCTCTGTCGGTAGCGGTAATGTGTCTGGTGCTGGCGATGATTATTTTTCTTCCCCAGCGTTTGGCACGTTATGGGGTATTGGTGGGGACAATACTAGGTTGGCTACTTTGGCGTTTCTGCTTTCCTTCATCGCCAATCATTCATTCTGAACTGCACTGGCAATGGTTTCCCTTGGGGAGCGGAGGCAAGTTATCCCCAGGGATTATTGTGACGGCGGTAATTACCGGTCTGGTTAATATCAGCAATACTTATGGCGCAGTCCGGGGTACTGATATTTTTTACCCACAACAAGGGGCGGGAAACAGACGTTATCGTCGAAGTTTCGTGGTCACAGGGGTGATGACGCTGGTGACGGTGCCGATGGCTATTATTCCCTTTTCGCCGTTCGTTTCGTCTATTGGTTTATTAACGCAAACTGGCGATGCGACACGTCGTTCATTTCTCTACGGTAGTGCGATTTGTTTGTTGGTAGCGATGACTCCGCCACTGACGCGCTTATTCAGCAGTATTCCGCTGCCGGTAACGAGTGCGGTAATGTTAGTGTCTTATTTGCCATTACTCTTTTCTGCGCTACTTTTTAGCCAACAAATTAACTTTACGGCGCGTAATGTTTATCGACTCGCACTACCGTTATTTGTTGGGATCTTTTTAATGGGATTACCGCCTGTCTATTTACAGGATCTGCCATTAACGCTTCGCCCATTATTAAGTAACGGATTGCTGGTTAGTATTTTGTTGGCGGTGTTAATGGATAATCTGATTCCGTGGCATCGGCTGAAATGAGGTGACGGGTGACGAGAATTAGCCACCCGATATGGCTCAACTGAACTTACTCTGCGCCCACATCACGCCGCTGGCATACTCCGGCGGCAGTAATGGGATCAGCGCTTCCAGCGTCGCGGTCAGACGCGATGTGTCGCTGTCGGTCAAATTCAGATGCCCCACTTTACGGCCCGGACGGACTTCTTTGTCGTACCAGTGCAGATGCACCAGCGGCAGTTTCAGCCAGTCATAATTCACATCGCTACCAATCAGGTTGATCATCACCGACGGACTATTCACTACCGGTTGCGGTAACGGCAGATCGGTAATCGCCCGCAGATGCAGCTCAAACTGGCTGATGCTGGCACCGTTTTGCGTCCAGTGACCGCTGTTATGCACACGCGGTGCCAGTTCGTTGATCAACAGACCTTGCGGGGTGACAAAACACTCCATCGCCATCACGCCCACATAGCCCAGCTCCTGCATAATCGCCGACAACATCTCTTCAGCTTGCGCCTGCTGCTGTGCGTTGGCCTGCGGGAAAGCGACGCTGGTGCGCAAAATACCGTCCTGATGCAGGTTATGCGTTAGCGGATAAAACACCGTGCTGCCGTCAAAGCCGCGTGCGCCAACCAGCGACACTTCACCAGAGAAGTTAATGCCCTGCTCGACAATACATTCGCCGTAACACTCTGCCGGTAACTGTTCGGTTTCATCGGCGCGTAAACGCCATTGACCGCGACCGTCATAGCCACCAGTGCGACGCTTAACAATCGCCAGCTCACCTAAACGATCAAACACCGCTGGCCACTCGCTGCGATCGGCAAGTAACTGCCACGGTGCGGTCGGCAGGTGGAGCTTGTCGAAAAGCTGCTTCTGAGTCAGACGGTCGGCAATAATCGGGAACACATCGCGGTTCACAAATGCCGGATGGCGCGCCAGCTCGCGGGTTAATGCGGTTTCCGGCCAGCGTTCGATCTCAGCGGTAATCACACTTTGTTGAAAAGGCACCGCCGCCGGTTCAGCGTCCAGCCCGACCGGCCAGACAGCAATGCCTAACGGTTCGCCAGCCTGGCGCAGCATACGGCCTAACTGCCCGTTACCGAGGACGCAAACCTGTTTCATGCCGCACCTCGAGGGTCCGGGTTTTCCAGCACTTCGTCGGTCTGGGCTTTGCGCCAGTCATTCAGACGCTGGTGCAGTTCTTTATCATGAGTCGCAAGAATTTGTGCTGCCAGTAACGCCGCGTTTGCCGCGCCTGCTTTACCAATCGCCAGCGTACCTACAGGAATGCCGCGCGGCATTTGTACGATGGAGTAGAGGCTATCGACACCGCTCAGTGCGGCGCTCTGTACGGGCACGCCCAGCACTGGCACCAGCGTTTTGGCGGCAATCATGCCCGGCAGGTGTGCAGCGCCGCCTGCGCCCGCAATAATCACCTGATAACCGTTCTCTTCGGCGCTTTCGGCGAAGCTGAACAGTTTATCGGGGGTACGGTGAGCAGAAACCACTTCAACGTGGTGCGGGACATTCAGGATTTCGAAGATTTCGGCGGCGAACTGCATGGTAGCCCAGTCGCTTTTGGACCCCATCACGATGGCGACACGCGCCGGATTATTGCGGGAAGACATGCGTCTTAAAACTCCTGTGGTGCACAACTCTCGGCTTTAGAGGGCACAGAGAATAGCACGGAAAGAGAGCAAGGAAAACGGTTGCGTAGGCGGAATTAACCGTCAGTTGTTGAGTTTTTAGTCTGCTCTGCGTGTTGATTATGCGCTCTGGCTGAACTGGCAAAGAATGCCCATATCAGCACAATGCTCCACGGAAAAAAGCAAATACCAACAATCAATATAAATCTTTCTACAAAGCGTTGGTTGTGAGGGCGGGTGAGTACTAAATAAATGAGCCAGAAATAGACTATCCACGAAATGACCGCCGCAGCTACCAGTGACAATGCGCCAAAATAGAAGCCGACAAGACCGAACCAGCTAATACACAGAGGTGCACCTGCCGTAAGGGCGATGCCAGAAATCAAAAATCCGTTGCAGCGTTGCATAATAATATTCCCTGTTGTTATTTCACTCAGGGATTTATTACCTTGCTGGCTCAGAAAAAGATATACAGGTTGCGTTAGTCCGGCGCTTTTTCAGAATCTATTCATTCGTGTTCAGAAGGGAAAATGAATTAATTCAACGTCATCTGCCGTGACTTTCACCATTGAACCTTTCGTATGCCAGGCACCGAGTACCACGCGAAAAGCCGGTTGCGCATTGGCGATGAGCTCATGCACTGCCGGGCGATGGGTATGCCCGTGAATCAGCCATTGCACCTGATGTTTTTCCATCGCACTGACCACCGCGTTTTGGTTAACGTCCATGATCGCCAGCGATTTACTGCTGTTGGCTTCTTTACTGTTTGCTCGCATTCGCGCGGCAATACGTTTGCGCACAAACAACGGCAGGGCGAGGAATAGCGTTTGCAACCAGGGTTTGTGGACTTTAGCGCGAAAAGCCTGATAACCCACATCGTCAGTGCACAGCGTGTCACCATGCATAATCAATACCCGACGACCATAAAGTTCGAGCACCTTTTCTTCCGGCAATAACCTCATGTCGCTTTCACGGGCAAAGCGTTTGCCGAGCAGAAAATCACGGTTGCCATGAATGAAATAACAGGGAACGCCGGAATCGGATACCGCTTTGATCGCAGCCGCCATCTGGCGATGAAACGGGCTGGGATCGTCGTCGCCAATCCAGGCTTCAAACAGATCGCCAAGGATATACAGCGCGTCGGCCTTGCGTGCTTCTCCCGCTAAAAAACGCAGAAAACCGGCGGTGATCGCCGGTTCTTCCACGCAGAGATGAAGATCTGCAATAAAGAGTGTCGCCACGATTACTCGCTAACGGTCACGCTTTCAATGATAACGTCTTCTTTTGGCACGTCCTGGTGCATACCGCTACGACCGGTAGCGACACCTTTGATTTTGTCGACTACGTCCATGCCTTCAACCACTTCAGCAAACACGCAGTAACCCCAACCTTGCAGGCTCTCGCCGGAGAAGTTCAGGAAGTCGTTATCAACCACGTTGATGAAGAACTGGGCAGTTGCAGAGTGCGGTGCCTGAGTACGGGCCATTGCCAGCGTACCACGGGTGTTTTTCAGACCGTTGTTGGCTTCGTTTTTGATCGGCTCTTTGGTGGCTTTTTGTTTCATGCCCGGCTCAAAACCGCCGCCCTGAATCATAAAACCGTTGATAACACGGTGGAAAATGGTGTTGTTGTAAAAACCTTCGCGGCAGTAGTCCAGGAAGTTTTTAACTGTTTCAGGTGCTTTATCGTCAAAAGTTTTGATGACAATATCGCCGTGATTGGTGTGGAAAGTAACCATTTTTGCATCCTGTTCCGTTTGATTGGTGCTTCAACCCGGTTCGGGTCATATATAGGGTGGTGTTATAGCATAACCGCACGATCGGATCATCTCGCAATGTATGCTGATTCGCGCGGGAAATATGGGTATTATACGCAACTCAATTACCCACACATGTCTAAACGGAATCTTCGATGCTAAAAATCTTCAATACTCTGACACGCCAAAAAGAGGAATTTAAGCCTATTCACGCCGGGGAAGTCGGCATGTACGTGTGTGGAATCACCGTTTACGATCTCTGTCATATCGGTCACGGGCGTACCTTTGTTGCCTTTGACGTGGTTGCGCGTTACCTGCGTTTCCTCGGCTATAAGTTGAAGTATGTGCGTAACATTACCGATATCGACGACAAAATCATCAAGCGCGCCAATGAAAATGGCGAAAGCTTTGTGGCGCTGGTGGATCGCATGATCGCCGAAATGCACAAAGATTTTGATGCTTTGAACATTCTGCGCCCGGATATGGAGCCGCGCGCGACGCACCATATCGCAGAAATTATTGAACTCACTGAACAACTGATCGCCAAAGGTCACGCTTATGTGGCGGACAACGGCGACGTGATGTTCGACGTCCCGACCGATCCGACTTATGGCGTGCTGTCGCGTCAGGATCTCGACCAGCTGCAGGCAGGCGCGCGCGTTGACGTGGTCGACGACAAACGCAACCCGATGGACTTCGTACTGTGGAAGATGTCGAAAGAGGGCGAACCGAGCTGGCCGTCTCCGTGGGGCGCGGGCCGTCCTGGCTGGCACATTGAATGTTCGGCAATGAACTGCAAGCAGCTGGGTAACCACTTTGATATCCACGGCGGCGGTTCTGACCTGATGTTCCCACACCACGAAAACGAAATCGCCCAGTCCACCTGTGCCCATGATGGTCAGTATGTGAACTACTGGATGCACTCCGGGATGGTGATGGTTGACCGCGAGAAGATGTCCAAATCGCTGGGTAACTTCTTTACCGTGCGCGATGTGCTGAAATACTACGACGCGGAAACCGTGCGTTACTTCCTGATGTCGGGCCACTATCGCAGCCAGCTGAATTACAGCGAAGAGAACCTGAAGCAGGCGCGTGCGGCGCTGGAGCGTCTCTACACTGCGCTGCGCGGTACAGACAAAACCGTTGCTCCTGCTGGTGGCGAAGCGTTTGAAGCGCGCTTTATTGAAGCGATGGACGATGATTTCAACACCCCGGAAGCCTATTCCGTGCTGTTTGATATGGCGCGTGAAGTGAACCGTCTGAAAGCAGAAGATATGGCAGCGGCGAACGCAATGGCATCTCACCTGCGTAAACTTTCCGCTGTATTGGGCCTGCTGGAGCAAGAACCGGAAGCGTTCCTGCAAAGCGGTGCGCAGGCAGACGACAGCGAAGTGGCTGAGATTGAAGCGTTAATTCAACAGCGTCTGGATGCCCGTAAAGCGAAAGACTGGGCGGCGGCAGATGCGGCGCGTGACCGTCTGAATGAGATGGGGATCGTGCTGGAAGATGGCCCGCAAGGGACCACCTGGCGTCGTAAGTAATTGCGCTATTGCCGGATGCGAGTTCTCGCATCCGGTTATCGCCTGCGCCACCACAACATTCCCATCAGCACCATCCCCGGCAACCACACCCACATCAATTCAGAAATTATCACCTGATGTCCGTACGGCGTGGTGTAACGAGACAACGCAAACGGCGCGACTTGAATCACCTGCCAGGGAGCGAAAAAGCGTTCATCTGACCACGGCCACAGCCAGCCAACGCCCTTACCGCCAGTGGTTACCGAATCCAGCAAGCTGTGCGATAGCAATGAGACGGTTAAAAACAGCCAGCAGCGAATCAGCCCAGCCCTGAACCATCGACGTCCAATCAGCACACATAACAGCGGGACAACAAACGCAAACACCAGCGAATGGGTAAACCCGCGATGACCAAAAACATTGCCGTAAGCAACGCCAAATTTAAACGACAATACATCGGCATCGGGCAGCATCGCCAGGACGATTCCGGCAAATAACAGACGCGGAGGGATGACTTTCGAACCCAACCCTAAACCAATGCATAGGGGAACGGCTGCGTGGGTAATAACGGTTGGCATGATGATCGCTTCGGCAAAATGTCGACGCTATCAGCCTGTATGAAAGCGACGAAGAGGGCAAAGGTCTGAAAAGAGAATCGGCCTGCGTACAGGCAGGCCGAAGTGGGCTCAGGCAACAACCTGTACGCTGTGACCCGCAAAACTCACAGTCTGACCGGCGACGATTTTGCAACGTTTACGCGTCTCAACTTCGCCGTCGACTTTTACCTGGCCTTCTGCAATCGCGATTTTCGCCTGCGCGCCGCTTTCGCTCCAGCCTTCCAGTTTCAGCAAGTCGCACAGCTCAACGTGCGGATGTTTACCTAAAGAAAATGTCGCCATGTTACTCACCCTGTGGATCATGATATTCAACGCACGCCTGTAGCGTGTTTTCAATCAGCGTGGCAACCGTCATCGGGCCAACGCCGCCGGGGACAGGCGTAATCCAGGAGGCGCGTTTAGCCGCGTCTTCAAACACTACGTCGCCCACAACTTTGCCATTTTCCAGACGGTTGATGCCGACATCAATCACAATTGCGCCTTCTTTGATCCAGTCACCTGGAATAAAGCCCGGCTTACCGACGGCAACGATCAACAGATCGGCATTTTCTACATGATGACGCAGATTTTTAGTGAAGCGGTGAGTCACGGTGGTGGTGCAACCTGCCAGCAGCAGTTCCATGCTCATCGGGCGACCAACGATATTCGATGCGCCAATCACCACGGCGTTGAGGCCGAAAGTATCAATGTTGTAACGCTCAAGCAGCGTGACGATACCGCGCGGAGTGCAGGGACGTAGACGCGGCGCGCGCTGGCACAGACGACCGACGTTGTAAGGATGGAAACCGTCCACGTCTTTGTCCGGGTGAATACGTTCCAGCACTTTGACGTTATCAATACCTGCCGGTAATGGCAGTTGTACCAGAATGCCATCGATGGTGTTGTCGGCATTCAGTACATCGATAAGCTCCAGCAGCTCTGCTTCGCTGGTGGTTTCCGGAAGGTCGTATGAGCGGGAGATGAATCCCACCTCTTCGCAAGCTTTGCGTTTGCTTGCGACATAAATTTGCGATGCAGGGTTGCTACCCACCAGCACAACGGCCAGTCCCGGCGCCCGCAGTCCGGCTGCAATACGCGCCTGAACTTTTTGAGCAACCTCAGAGCGCACCTGCTGCGCAATCGTTTTACCATCTATAATCTTTGCTGCCATCAGAGAGAGGATTCCATCTGTTACGTAGGTCGAAGGGGATGCGCCTATTTTGTCAGAAGCGGGGCGCGCTGTCAGGTTTCGTTTTCTGGACTATCTGTAATCCGCTGTTTTTTTGGCAACAGAGAGTTGCTGGTTTGATAGTTACCCGGCTCATATAAACGCACAATTTTTCGTAACGTAAGAAAATTGTACTCTTTATCAATGAAAACAGGTTTACCTGTCCCAGACTGAGGGCGGATATGTGTTTCCTTGCTCTCATGGTGAGATAAATAGACACCGCCGTACACTTGTTCAGCAACCGGTTCAAAAGCCATTGACTCAGCAAGGGTTGACCGTATAATTCACGCGATTACAGCATCTCGCGGTGTAATGCGCCCTTAGCTCAGTTGGATAGAGCAACGACCTTCTAAGTCGTGGGCCGCAGGTTCGAATCCTGCAGGGCGCGCCATTACAATTCAATCAGTTACGCCTTCTTTATTTCCCCATAATTTCAGAAATGGAACATCTTTGGGACATCATCACCAAAAATGTCGTCAGTTTTCCTCGCGTGCTCCGTCAAATGATTAGGCGCAAGGTGAGCATATCTACGCACTATTTCTATGGATTCCCATCCGCCCATTTCCTGAAGCACTGATGAAGAACGTCAATGAATGCACCAGCAGAAACCAGTGAGTTAAGTTCAAACTGTAGTACAATTCTCTTCGGTATTAACAGGAAAGAATAGGCTATGAACCCTTATATTTATCTTGGTGGTGCAATACTTGCAGAGGTCATTGGTACAACCTTAATGAAGTTTTCAGAGGGGTTTACACGGTTATGGCCCTCTGTTGGTACAATTATTTGTTACTGTGCATCATTCTGGTTATTAGCTCAGACGCTGGCTTATATTCCTACAGGGATTGCTTATGCTATCTGGTCAGGAGTCGGTATCGTCCTGATTAGTTTACTTTCCTGGGGATTTTTCGGCCAACGGTTGGATCTGCCAGCCATTATAGGCATGATGTTGATTTGTGCCGGAGTGTTGGTGATTAACTTATTGTCACGAAGCGCACCACATTAAAAATAGTTTCGTTCGAGTTTAATAAAATGCATCAGCCCGTATGTTTATATGGGCTGCTTTTTTACGCTGCAATAATTCAAGTGATAGTGGACAAAAAGCACAATCAGTCGATGGGTTCACTGTAGGATGCAACTGCCTGAGCAGTGAACCCCCCGCTCAATTCCTGTCTGACCCCATCATTTTTCAGCCAATAATAAGTATTATTTTCTTTATTAAAAGCGTAAATTCTACAAATACCTGCATACTCACTATTTGTGTTCCATCCACTATTAGCTACATTGCCCCATTCCTGGAAAAGTCCTGCGTTAACTTCTCGCTTGATAATATGTCCTGAATTATGATCATTATAATCGTAACTGTCGATATCCTGCGCTTCAGGAAATTCTCCGTTCATGTTTTCAATCCACGGTAAAATATTTTTAACTGATTTATAATTTTCAATGCTGTATTTGAAAAAACGCTTCACGAGAAAAGTATAAGCGCCGGCGGATTTATTCGTTATTTTATCAGTGGCAAAAATAGCAAAAATCTTCCAAACGCACCTTTCATCTACATTCGGAAAAGTCACTGTGCCATCCTGACTAACCGCCAGAGCATTATTGCCTGCATCAGTGCTACAGCTCCATATTACCTTGTCATTATTAACGGGGTCATTATCAATGACCATCTTGAAGGTGGCGCCTGGGAACAGGCTATTAGGAAAATTGTAACCACCCTTCATATCATTTTTAATATCATAGATATGGTTATCAACTAAAACACCTGTAATTTTACTCATCATTGACTCTCTTTGTGTATTAGATAAAAGTATATTTCCGTGTAAAGGAATATACTAATGCAACTGATGAGTAATTGTTCTTATTTAAAGATTATATGGTGGCATGAATATGATTATATAATGCCTCTGAGTAGTGGCTACACCGATTATTTGTGTCCAATTAATATTTACAGGATTCTGACCAGGAAAGTGAAAAGGAAAGGAGCAAGCAAAGTTGCTCCCTTAAATCATTAATACTCAAGAATGCCGTGAGCGACAGGCAAATAGCGCAGGGAGAAATAGAGCGTGTCTTTGCCGCAGGAGGAACGTTTCGCTAACAGCGAAGCAATTTCTGCATCCGGTTTTGGTTTTGCTTCAAAGGTTTTACCTTTACCGGCGACAAACAGTTCATAAACAACGCCGCTGGCGGGGGAGAAAGTTTGGCAATCGGCACTGGCCTGCAGATAACGCTCACGCTGTTCGGCAGTAAGTTTATCGACGCCGCTACCATCCTGAACCCAGACGTGGATGCCAGTAGATTTCACTTGTTCAAGCATTTGCCGATAGCCATCGGGCGACATGTTTCCGGCGAAAAAGCTACTGATATAAACCGGTTTCGCCGAAACATCGCTGATCAGCCGTTGTGAGTTGTTTAACCACTTCAGCAATGGCTGACGGGCGGCTTCGCTGCGCCAGTTCAGGTCGTCAATTTCCGCGCTGATGTACCAGCCATCCGGCGTAACGCCGGGTGCGGCGCTCCATAATCTGGCCTGCTGGAGATCGGCGACCAGCAAGCGATTAAGATAGCTCTCCAGCGCCGCGGACGACTGCTTCTGATGCAGAAAAAATTCCGGATCGGCATGCAAACCAACAATCAGCTTCAGGCCAGCTTGTTGCGCAGCTGCGGCACGCTTAAACAATAATGCCCGCTGTTCTGGCTGGGTGAACGCATCGCCGTAACGGGTCCATTGCAGAATCAGGGTGTCGAATCCTTGCAAATGCAACTGACTCATCAACCCACGCCACTGGGCGTCGGTGACCTGACTATCGCGATTTTGTGGCTGCCAGATAATACCTTTCATCGCAAAGGAAAAAGGACTGACCAACAAAAGTGTCAGCAATACGAAAATTAACTTACGCATTTACCAGTGCACTCCAATGGTGAGAAACGCGTTGTTGCGCTCCCCTGTACGTTGATTAATCGCCTTAAAGGTATGTTGATATTCGACGCCGAGACTGACTTTGTGCGGCCAGGCGTCGTAGTGCGTCTCGCCGGTCCAGATGTTCCAGCGAACGCCGACGCCGCCCACCTGCGCGCCCTGAGTACCTTTATCCCGATAGCCGTTACCTTGTACGTGAGCGTAAGGTTCAATAGTCTGCCCGTTCGCTACCTTCTGGTGCCAGCTAACTCGATAATCTGCCGTCCACGCCTGAATATCCTGACGAAAATATTGCGCCGCATCGAGATACAGGTTTTGCGCAAACCAGCCAGAACCGTTCGGGTGCCACTCATCGCTGTATTTTCCGCCGTTAAAGAACGAGGCGCTGGCACGCAGCATGGTGTCGGAGGCGCCATTTTGCCCGTTTAGTGGGAACTGCTGTTCAACGGCGAGGAAAAAGATCTGATCGCGCAGCGGCTTCCAGCGCAATCCGGTGCCTGACATCGGATTTTTCACCGGCATCATCACTCCGTTTTCTCCGGTATCGGCAAAGACGCGGCTATAAACCGAGAGCAGGTCGCCTTCCAGCAGCATATTGCGCCCGATGCGGTACTCCGCTTCCAGCTGCCCGTAACTGCGATAGCTTTTACCTGGCGCCGAACCGCCGACATTATTGCTTGCCGAGCTTATTGCCCCTGAGCGTAACCCGATAGAGGAATCAAAATTAAAACTCCAGCGGCGACCGGTATCCTCATGCAAACGACGGAAATTAAAGCGTTGTTGATTTTGTTCCGGCGTTAGCGGTGTAATCAGCGCCTGATTATCAATGTCATCAATCACCTGCCGTGCGTAGTGCTGCGTCGCAGGCATATCATCCAGACGTTGATTCACGTAGGCCAGTTGTCGGATCAGTGCCGGATCGTCCGGTAGTCCTTTATGCGCCTGTTCCAGCATCTCCCGCGACTGCGCGATATCACCACTATCCCACAGGGCGTAGCCGAGCGCCGCCTGGGTGTTGCTGTTATTGGGCTCCAGTTCAAGCGCGGCGCGCAGATCGCTCACTGCCGCTGAGACATTATGACGTTGCCGATAAATCGTTGCCCGCGCGACGTAAGCATTGGCAGAAGGCGCAATGTTAATTGAGCGAGTGAGATCGTTCAGTGCGAGTTCTGGCTGAGCTGGGATATAACGTTGCGCATGCAGCCACCAGTATTGGGCATTGTTTCCCAGCCCGCGTTGTTCTGCCTGTTGAAGCCAGCGATCGCGAGCCGCGCCATTTCCCGCCGCCTGAGCGGTATTGGCGGCGGCGAGCAGATCCTCATTGCTCATTTCGTGAAGTCTGATTTTCTCCCAGGCCGCCAGGGCGGTGCTGTAATCTTCCACCTGGTAAGCCTGATAAGCCACGGCGCGATGTTGCCAGGCGTTCGGTTGCCTTTTTTCCGCCTGAAGCCATGCATATAACGCCACGCCGGGAAGTGTTTCCCGATAACACTTCGCCAGGCGGTTCCAGGCGGCAGCATCGTAAGAAGGTGACATATCCCCAAGCAAACTAACGATTGCCGGGCAATTATCCGCAATACCCGGTAACTGGCTTTGCCATTGACGTTGCGCCACCAGCGGCAAGGGTTTCGATAAAATCGCCACTTTTGCAGGCGTCGCCAGGTAAGGATGACTTTCCAGCAGAGAAGCCAGCCGTGTCATTAAAGTCTGGCTGACACGCGCATCGCCCTGAAAGGGATAGCGTTGCAATAATAAATCGGCAGCTTCGCGTGATTGCCCGGCCTGCATCAGTTGCCAGGTGAGTTGATCCAGTCGGGTAAGATTTGCCGGTTCTCGCTGATACAACAATCGTGCCAGACGCAGCGCTTCTGCTTTATTACGGGTCGCCACGCTGATGGTATAACGCTCTTCAAGCATTTCATCGGCGGGGAGGGTAGCGAGCAGTCTTTGCGCCGCGTCGTACTGACCTTCTTTTAACAGCACCGGTAGCGTTGCGCCAACAACATACTGGCGGTTATCGGCAAACTGTACCTGATGATTCGCCAATGCCTGCACGGGATTGGCGCTGTATTTCGATAACAGATAGAGCCAGCTTTTCTCTTGTGCGTCCGTGGTAAACAGCGGCGTGTTTTCAGCGAGATAACGCTGGAGACGTGTTTTTTCGCCACGATAAGCCAGCGCGGTCGCGTAAGTAATGTACGACTGTGGATCGGTGAAGATCCCCACTGATTGCAGAGCAAGGATCCGATCGTCCAGTTCTCCGGCAAGAAGAACGTCAAACCACTGACGGCGCTCTGCCGCGTTTAATGTATTCTGCTGGCGTGCTTCATTGTATAGCGTATCTGCCTGCGACCATTGTTTCAGGTAGATTGCCCGTTGCAGCAGATCGGTTCGCAGCGTTTTTCCTTCCGGCGATGCGGCAAACGTTGCATCGTTCAGTTGCGCTCTGGCGACAGGCAACTGCGCCAGCCGCAGCGCATTCTGCCCGACTTCACTGCGACAACGCAGGGTCGGTGCAGCATCGCACGCTTTTTGCTGGGCGAGCAACTCTTCAACAGTAGTGACGCTTTTCACTTCCACTGGAATTGCCGCCAGATTTCGCTCAAGCCGGGCATCCCCTGGGTGACGTTTCAGTTGATCCTCAAGCAATAATCGCGCGCGGTCATCATGACCAAAATGGCGATAAGCTTCCGCCAGATATAACGTCAGCGGAATATTATCCGGCACCTGCTGTTGTATATATTCAAATTCGCGGATGGCGGTTGCTTCGTCGTTATTTTTCTGTGCCTTCAGCGCCTTATCGAGACGGGGATAAATAACAAAATGGCGATAGTCGCTCAGCCCCAGCTCTTTTGCGCTGGTGCCGATATTGTCTGCGAGTGCGCTGGTACTCAATAAAGACGTCAGCAGTAAACCAGACCATCCGATGACGCGATTAAGGTTATTCTCCTTCATTTTCGGACTCCAGTTGCGCAACCTGTTCTGTGTTTAAACCTGCTTTGAGTAATAATGATTGCATCGAAACTTGTAATTCGCGTTGAATTGACAGTACGCGATCCAACGTTTCCTGGCTGATAACGCCTTCGGTGACCAAAAACTTGCCGAGCGGCAGAGAACTGCGTTCATGGCGCAATAACAACACGTTAATGGCTGAACGATTAATATGACCGAGCGTGGTCAGTATTTCGGCGAACAGGAACTGATGCGGCACATATTGCCGCCAGATTTCACCGGCCTGCTGTTCCGTGAGCCACTGATGCTGAACCGCATTGTACAACATTGCCCGTGGATCGTGGCCGCGCCGACGTGCATACCAGTGACGTAATCCAGTGACAATTTGTCCACGCAGAACAATGACGTAACGTACTTTCCGTCCGACCTTACGCGCCAGCGCTGCCAGAGAAACCGGGTCAATACCGTCTTCACTACCGACAATTAACTCATCATTTTCCAGACGCAGCGGCAGCACCGCATAATGTAGCGCCACGGAGGCCGGCATTTCGGCAATCAGCGAAGAAGGGATCTGCCAGGCATCGATGGATTCCCACGCCACGCCGTTTTGTTCAGCCAGCGCTTGCGCCAGTTGTTCGGCGCTGATCAATCCTTGCATTAGCATCGAACCGCCGAGACGTAAACCTTCGACACGATTACGCAGTGCTGTATCGAGTTGCTCTTCGGTGATGACCTGATTTTCCAGCAGAATTTGACCTAATGGGCGCAACGAACGGGTATCGCCAGTCACGCTGGGGAAATCGTGCGTCGTTTTATCCCACGCCACGCGACGCGGATCGCCGTGCTGAAGAACCTGTTTCAGCGCGCGCCAGTTAGCCATAAAGTTAATCAGGTTGCCCCAGAACAGACGCAGGATGGAAAGCAGGCCCTGTGTCAAACCGTAGTAGCCGGTGACAAAAATCACCCGCTGCACAATGCGGTTAACCATCAAGCCAAAGTTTAGCCACAGCAGGGTCATAAACCATGCACTGCCGCTGAAGATAGAAAGGAAATGCCAGGCATCAGGCCACAAGCTTTCATACGCCAGCAACAGCAAAAGCTGGATCATTACCAGCATCGCGAGGAAGCTGACAAAGTTACTGATTGCCCCTTTGCGGTCGCGCCAGAGAAAGTAGTTCAGCGTCAGGCTGGAGGTCCATTTGTGAGTTTTAAAACCCTGGAAAACAATGCCGATGATCCAGCGAGACTTTTGCCGAACCGCAGTCGAAAAGGTATCGGGGAAATATTCGCGCACGCAGATCATGTTTGATGTCCGCGCGTGCTGTAAAAATTTACGCTGCTCGCGTTCTTTGGCTTCGTCCACCACCGGAAAACGGACAAAAATTTCCGTCATACCTTTCTCTTTCAGGCGGAAACCAATGTCGTAATCTTCAGTAAGACTCTGCACGTCGAAAGCGATACCGTCACCGTCGGCTAACAGCGCGGTCACGGCGCGGCGGCTGAAGCAGGTACCGACGCCTGCGCTAGGCACCTGTCCGGCGAGAGCTTCACGCACCGGAACATCTTTGCCATGCAGTTCTGAAAACTCATCGATATAGGTCATGCTGGTGAAGTGCGTCCATTCGCGTTCGAACGGATACACAGGGATCTGAATCAGATCTTTACGCTCGACCAGATAGTTGAACAGACGCAACTCCATTGGCGAAATCACGTCTTCAGCATCATGCAGGATAAAACCAGCAAAGGCGAAATTGGCGCTACGTTCAAACTGGGTAATGGCATCCAGCACATTGTTCAGACAGTCTGCTTTACTGGTGGGGCCAGGACGCGCGCAGACCACCTTGTGCACGTTCGGGAAGCGAGCGCACACTTCGTCAACATCACGCTGAGTGTCAGGGTCGTTGGGGTAAGTGCCAACAAAGATATGATAGTTTTCGTAGTCGAGCGTGGTCGCTGCCAGCTCGGCCATATTGCCGATGACGCCTGTTTCGTTCCACGCCGGAACCATAATCGCTAATGGTTTTTCATCCGGCTTATACAGTTCGCGGTAACTCATTCGCGGGTAGCGGCGATAAACACTCAACTTGCGCTTAATGCGGCGTACCCAGTAGACGACATCAATGAAAAAATCGTCCAGCCCGCTGATGAACATTATGACCGCTAACGTTATCGCGATTACTTTTAAGCCGTAGAGCCAGGTAGCAAAAACATCAAGAAGCCAGTCCACACAAAAACCTTACATTAACGCTGGTTATGTTTAGGGTGGCGTATATTAAGGTTTTTTATGAATTGTGACAGCTTTTTACCGTTAATAGGTATGACTATTGCGGCACGTTATTTTTACACTGGTTATAAAAGCTGCCGATTGCGTAGAATGTAGACAAAAGCGTGGTGTCAAGGAGGGGAGGTTAACGTCATAGTGAAGAGGAGCGGTGGCACCGATCAGGTCATCATGTAGTGGAAGTGCCTGGAGGAGGTGAGCAGGGGAGATCATTTTCCCCGTGCTGAACAAAAAGACGGCGTTGCTGTGGGTACAGGAAGGTTAACTTCATTTCTCTTTCGACTATTAAAGTTTAATATTCAACCGGGAAATAAAGAACATTAAAATAACAAAGGAAAAAATAATCAAAGAGACATTCCTGAAAAATTCGTGCTCATAAAAAAGATAAAAAACGTACAAAATTGCGCACGCAACTTTCAGGACGTTTTTATGTTTAGAATTTTCTTTATCTTTAAAATTACATAAAAATATAAAGAAATATGAAAGCATGGCTGAAAACATCATTGATAAAGCGCGATATGGCAATCCTGAATTAAAGGTTTCGACTCCTAATAATATTATCGATAGCGTTGCAATTATAATTGCCACTTTTTTACTAGATGTGAAGGTGACGACAAAAAATATCAATGATATAAATAAGAAAGAAAAAAATATATAAATATTCGTTGATATATGTACTTTATGAGGAACAGTAAAATAGGTATAAATGATTGTAATTATGATGGAAATTATTCTGTATAGCATGCATGCTAACAGGCCAATCAGTAGTTTGTTCGCAAATTTATAAGGGGATTCGCTATTGGTAGATTGCATGGTTATTATGCTCTTGAATTGTGTATTTTATTGGAACATTTCCTGGTTGACTAAAACAATGCTTTTAATACATGGGTTGATTTAGAACAAGGAATTCTAATGCTTCTTTTTTAGTCATATTCATAGTGATTAAGATTGTTTGCTGAAAGTTCTAAGGAATAAATGGCTCATATACAGAATTGAATAAAAAGTCTTGTTTCCAGATAACTTTATCATAAAAAAGAGATTTGGCTTGATGCGTATAAAGAATATGAGGATAAATAGTTTCTCCGCCATAAATGATGTTCTTTCCCGTTACACCGGAGAATTCATTGGCTATAATCTGTCGTTTAAGCCAGTGAATGACTTTACATAAGCATATTAATTTATCCTCAGAATCAGCAGTATTAATTTCAGTAAGTTGTAAAATCTTTGCCCCATTATACTCAACTAAATGCCCCGGCTTTATTTCAATCCAACCATAATAACGATCAATGCTACTAAACTTTATTCTTTTATTGTTAGGTTTAATGTTGGGCATAAGATAAATTCGATGTGCTACAGCAGGGATCTTTTCTGTTAAAATATTTAATTGCTTAGAGTATTCATCTTGTAGTGTAAACCAAATTGAATGTAATTGGTATTTTGAGGCTACAATCGCGAGCCAATTAGACAGTTCCTCGTTCGTGCAAAAAACATTTATCCTGGCAGTTGCCATTCGTAATCCTTTTTATATGAGATTGTGTCAATTTCACCGAAACAACTTGATATGAATAAAATAGCTCAAACGAAATGGATGACGTGTTACTAAAAAACCATACTGAAAAGGAAGCCTGAAAAAACGCGATGACGAAACTTCCACTCTCCATGTTTCATCAGAAAAATAACTAAATTCGATATGGTTTTCATATAATCTCATTTCACGTAAGGTTCCGCTACCATAAGGGACCGCAATAGTCATTTGTTCCTGAATATCCTGTTTTATATCTATTAATAGCAGTTCAAGAGATTCTTCATAAGGCACATCCTCAGTCACAAAAAGTAAATAACGACCGTCATCTAATAAAATTGCAGTTTCAAGATAATCTGCAGGAATTGTAATTCCTGTGTTTTCACCATATATACAGAGTTCAGATTTAGAGCCAAAACGAGAGCGATCATCTATTTTTTGAATGAGTGATAGCGATATATAATTAACTTTTTCCATATTCTTATACTCAAGATAACTGAATGAGATTATGAAAATCTTAAATGAGAGAGTCGTTATTTCTGACTGATTTTCTTATCTTACGCATTAATCCAGCCTTAAATGCTTTATATTGCGTCAAAAGATTAATGACGACGTGTCTTATTCATGAAAATATTTCCTCTGCTTTCCTCGACAATTTCCAGTATGAGAGATGATTGCTTGACTACAAATTATTACTTATAATTTCTCCATTTCTTGCCAATTCTAAAAAAACATCGAATGAAATTGCTATTTGTTTTACTTCATCTATATCCAGGTCACCAAAATTTACGGAAGATATTCTGGTATGCTCTGGATTACGATAATCCAGTAAAAAACATATCGGCCCACCATCAGAACCAAAAGCCATGAACTGTTCACCTAGATAATGATTGATTAAATAACCATCATTTAATTCCTTGATTTCTTTTAATGGCCACAAGGAAATGTAAATATTGTAAAATTTACCTGCTCCACCGTTAGACCACAGAAAAAACTCTCTCATATTTTCTGGCAAACGATGCGTGAAATTAGACTCTAACAACATCATATCGTTTTCTGACAAAGAATCATATTTTGTCCAAAATGGTTTTATCTGTTCTATGATTTTTTTCATATTATATTACTCATAATTCGTTAAAAATTAACAGGGTTTTCATCCATACGATTAATATACGATATTTTAATCTCAAGAATATATTTAGCTGGTGAAGTTATCCGGGTAATACATTCATGTTATATATATTATCCAAAGGCAGTTACGCTACCGCCATACCCTGATAAAACTCACCATCTGCACGAAACGGATTTTACGCTTTTTATCCCGGCGAAATATCAAATTCTCAATTCAAATAATATCCATTGCACTATGTGAACAATCACTCCCTCTCCGGCAGCACAATCACAAACCTTGTCCCTCGCGCATCTGACGTTACCGCAACCGTGCCTTTATGCGCCACAACAATTGATTTCACTATCGCCAGGCCAATACCGCTACCTTCACCTTTTCGCTGACGGGAAGGGTCAACGCGATAGAAGCGGTCAAACAATCGTGGTAAGTGCTCGGGCGCAATGGGCGTACCGGGGTTTTCGACGGTAACTTGCACCTGGTGATCGACCGTCTGACAGCGCACTACAATTGTCTCTCCGGTTGGCGTATAACGCAGGGCATTAGAAAGCAGGTTGCTTAACGCCCGACGCAGCATCAGCGGATCGCCCGCAACCTGACATTCGTCGCCAACAAATCGCAACTCCACGCCGCGATCTTCCGCTAACGCCTCGAAAAAATCGAACACTTTGCCGACTTCATCCGCCAGGTTGAGCATTTTCTTTTCGGGGATTAACTGGTTGTTATCGGCCTGGGCGAGAAACAGCATATCGCTGACCATTTTCGCCATTCGGGTCAGCTCTTCGAGATTAGAGTAGAGCACATCTTCCAGCTCCTTCTGGCTGCGCGACTGGCTGAGGGCGATTTCCGTTTGCGTAATGAGATTCGTAATTGGTGTGCGAATTTCGTGGGCGATGTCCGCTGAGAAATTGGACTGGCGGGTAAAGACATCCTCAATACGCTCGATCATATGGTTGAACGACAGTACCAACTGTTCCAGCTCAATCGGCACGGTCTGCGGGTCAAGGCGAACGTCGAGATCTTTCGAGGTGATATTCTGGATTTGACGGCTGACGCTGCGGATCGGCGCGTGACCTTTATGTACCGCCAACAGCACGATAAAGACGATCAGGATGCTGATTACCGATGCGGTCATAATAAGTTTATTCATCAAATCATTTATGTAATGAAGATGAAAATCGATCGAAAGCGCGATGTAGAGCGTATAAATCGGTTTGCCGTCCGCCTGCGGGCCAACCGGCAAGTTAATCATCCGCCAGTTGCTGTGTTCCATATGCCCGTGACCGTGGCCTGGCATCATCATCGTCGGGCCGGAAAGGAGATACACCTCGCCGCCCCGCGCGTCTTTATCGGGTATGGCGTCACGCGTAAACTCGCGGATATCCGGCGCACCGGGGGAGTGATACACCGTTTTACCCTGGCTATCTGCCAGGGAAATCAACACGTTGGAATAACCACTGACGATATCTTCCAGCGTCATTAAGCGTCGGGCTTGCGTCTCGTCAGGGTGATTAAGTACGCGTTCAAGGGTGGCGCTAATCTCTTTTAAATCATTAATATCCTGCTCGGCAAAATGCACTTTTACTGAGTGGATCATGATCCATGCAAAGGCGAAAAACGCCGCGATGGTGGCCAGGCTGATAAAAAAGGTCAGGCGGGTTGCCAGCGAAAACGGGCGCTGAAATGGCTTACTGGCCATCCGGCACCTCAAGCATATAGCCTACGCCGCGCACGGTTTGAATCAGCTTTGGCTCAAAGTCGTTGTCGATTTTGCCGCGCAGCCGCTTCACCGCCACATCAATGGCGTTGGTGTCGCTGTCGAAATTCATGTCCCACACCTGCGAGGCGATAAGCGAGCGGGGCAGCACTTCGCCCTGATGACGAAGGAAAAACTCCAGCAGAGTAAATTCTTTACTGGTCAAAGTGATGCGCGTGCCGCTGCGGGTGACTTTGCGGCTGACGAGATCGACCATCAAATCGGCAACCTGAAACTGACTTTCGATAATCACCGCCGCCCCGCGCCGCAGTAGAGTGCGCACCCGCGCCAGCAGTTCAGCAAAAGCGAACGGCTTCACCAGATAGTCATCCGCTCCCAGCTCCAGCCCTTTGACGCGATGTTCAATGGTGCCAAGCGCGGTAAGCAACAGAATCGGCATCCCTTTATTGGCGGAACGCAACATGCGCACGATATCCCAGCCGTTCACGTCCGGCAGCATAATATCGAGGATTATCAGGTCATAATCACCGGTCATCGCCAGATGGTAGCCATTCAGCCCGTTGTCGGCCAAATCGACCACAAAACCGGCTTCGGTTAACCCTTTGGTCAAGTATTCTCCGGTTTTCTTTTCATCTTCGACAATCAACAGTTTCATATATCCTCCGCATGTTGCCCGGGCAATTCTAGAGTAGCGGGATCAGATGGCAATCGCTTATTGGCAAAATGACAATTTTGTCATTTTCCTGTCACCGGAAAATCAGAGCCTGGCGAGTAAAGTTGGCGGCATAAAATCACCAGAAATTATGCGCCTATGTCTCATTGTAAATTCCTGACACTTTGTGTGGCCCTTGCGCTAAGCGGTTGCTCACTGGCACCGGATTATCAGCGTCCGGCAATGCCCGTGCCGCAGCAGTTCTCACTCAGCCAGAACGGCCTGGTTAACGCAGTGGATAACTACCAGAACGCGGGCTGGCGCACCTTTTTTGTTGATAATCAGGTGAAGACGCTGATTAGCGAGGCGCTGGTGAATAACCGGGATTTGCGCATGGCGACGCTGAAAGTGCAGGAAGCGCGGGCGCAATATCGTCTGACTGATGCCGACCGCTACCCACAGCTCAATGGCGAGGGCAGCGGCAGCTGGAGCGGCAATCTTAAAGGCGATTCCGCCACGACGCGGGAGTTCTCGACTGGCCTTAACGCCAGCTTTGACCTCGATTTTTTCGGTCGCTTAAAGAACATGAGCGAAGCCGAGCGACAAAATTATTTAGCTACTGAGGAAGCTCAGCGCGCGGTGCATATTCTGCTGGTTTCTAATGTCGCGCAAAGCTATTTCAATCAGCAGCTGGCGTATGCGCAATTGCAAATAGCCGAAGAAACGCTGCGTAATTATCAGCAGTCCTATGCGTTTGTCGAAAAACAACTATTAACCGGTAGCAGCAATGTTCTGGCGCTGGAACAGGCTCGCGGGGTGATTGAAAGTACCCGCAGCGACATCGCTAAACGTCAGGGTGAACTGGCGCAGGCGAATAATGCATTGCAACTGTTATTGGGAAGCTACGGCAAGCTGCCGCAAGCGCAGACAGTAAACAGCGACAGCCTGCAAAGCGTTCAATTACCGGCGGGATTGTCGTCGCAAATCTTATTGCAGCGCCCGGATATTATGGAAGCTGAACACACGTTAATGGCGGCCAATGCCAATATTGGTGCTGCGCGTGCGGCATTTTTCCCGTCTATAAGCCTGACCAGCGGAATATCGACCGCCAGTAGCGATCTATCGTCATTATTTAACGCCAGCAGCGGGATGTGGAATTTTATACCCAAAATTGAGATCCCCATTTTTAATGCCGGACGCAACCAGGCCAATCTGGATATCGCCGAAATTCGCCAGCAGCAGTCGGTGGTGAATTATGAACAAAAAATCCAGAACGCCTTTAAAGAAGTGGCAGATGCGCTGGCATTACGTCAAAGCCTGAACGATCAAATTAGCGCCCAGCAGCGTTATCTCGCGTCGCTGCAAATTACTTTGCAACGGGCGCGGGCATTATATCAGCACGGCGCAGTAAGTTATCTGGAAGTGCTGGATGCCGAGCGTTCTTTATTTGCAACCCGACAAACTTTACTCGACCTGAATTATGCCCGTCAGGTTAACGAAATTTCTTTATATACCGCACTTGGTGGCGGTTGGCAGTAGTAATTTTTAACTCCAGGAGAGAATAAATGAAAAAAGCACTGCAAGTCGCAATGTTCAGTCTGTTTACCGTTATTGGCTTTAATGCCCAGGCTAACGAACATCATCATGAAACCATGAGCGAAGCACAACCACAGGTTATTAGCGCCACTGGCGTGGTAAAAGGTATTGATCTGGAAAGCAAAAAAATCACCATCCATCACGATCCGATTGCTGCCGTGAACTGGCCGGAGATGACCATGCGCTTTACTATCACCCCGCAGACGAAAATGAGTGAAATTAAAACCGGCGACAAAGTGGCGTTTAATTTTGTCCAGCAGGGCAACCTTTCTTTATTACAGGATATTAAAGTCAGCCAGTAACCCAGGTTTAATGAGATGAAAAAAATCGCGCTTATTATCGGCAGCATGATCGCGGGCGGTATTATTTCTGCGGCAGGTTTTACCTGGTTTGCCCAAGCTGAACCGCCCGCAGAAAAAACGTCGACCGCAGAACGTAAAGTCTTATTCTGGTACGACCCGATGTATCCCAATACGCGGTTCGATAAACCAGGTAAATCGCCGTTTATGGATATGGATCTGGTGCCGAAATATGCCGATGAAGAGAGTTCTGCGTCTGGTGTGCGCATTGACCCGACCCAGACGCAAAATCTGGGGGTGAAAACGGCTACCGTCACGCGCGGGCCGCTGACTTTTGCCCAGAGTTTTCCGGCGAATGTCAGTTACAACGAGTATCAGTATGCCATTGTGCAGGCTCGCGCCGCCGGGTTTGTCGACAAGGTGTATCCGCTTACCGTGGGCGATAAAGTGCAAAAGGGCACACCGCTTCTCGACCTGACCATTCCCGACTGGGTGGAAGCGCAGAGTGAGTATTTACTGCTGCGCGAAACCGGCGGTACGGCGACCCAGACTGAAGGCATTCTTGAGCGGCTGAGACTGGCGGGAATGCCGGAGGCGGATATTCGCCGCCTGATTACCACGCAAAAAATCCAGACTCGCTTTACGCTCAAAGCGCCCATTGATGGCGTGATCACCGCGTTTGATCTGCGCGCGGGTATGAATATTGCCAAAGATAACGTGGTCGCGAAAATTCAGGGTATGGACCCGGTGTGGGTCACTGCTGCGATCCCGGAATCCATCGCCTGGCTGGTGAAAGATGCCTCGCAGTTTACGCTCACCGTTCCGGCGCGACCCGATAAAACACTCACCATCCGCAAATGGACGCAGCTACCCGGCGTGGATGCCGCGACCCGCACGCTGCAGCTGCGTCTGGAAGTCGACAACGCCGACGAGGCGCTAAAACCGGGCATGAACGCCTGGTTGCAACTCAACACTGCCAGCGAACCGATGCTGCTCATTCCGTCACAGGCGCTGATTGATACCGGCAACGAACAGCGGGTGATTACCGTTGATGCCGACGGACGCTTTGTACCGAAACGCGTTGCCGTTTTCCAGGCATCGCAAGGCGTCACCGCGTTACGCTCTGGTCTGGCAGAAGGTGAAAAGGTGGTTTCCAGCGGCCTGTTCCTGATTGATTCTGAAGCCAATATTTCTGGCGCACTGGAGCGGATGCGCTCTGAAAGTGCTACCCATGCGCATTGAGGGAATAACCAATGATTGAATGGATTATTCGTCGCTCAGTGGCGAACCGTTTTCTGGTGCTGATGGGCGCGTTGTTTCTAAGTATCTGGGGTACCTGGACCATCATTAACACGCCAGTGGATGCGCTGCCGGATCTCTCCGATGTGCAGGTGATTATTAAAACCAGCTATCCCGGTCAGGCGCCGCAAATCGTTGAAAATCAGGTGACTTATCCGCTGACCACCACCATGTTGTCGGTGCCTGGCGCGAAGACGGTGCGCGGTTTCTCGCAGTTTGGCGACTCTTATGTGTATGTCATTTTCGAAGATGGCACCGATCCGTACTGGGCGCGCTCGCGGGTGCTGGAGTACCTCAACCAGGTACAGGGTAAGCTGCCTGCGGGAGTCAGCGCCGAGCTGGGGCCAGATGCCACGGGTGTTGGCTGGATCTATGAATATGCACTGGTGGATCGCAGCGGTAAGCATGATCTGGCCGATTTACGCTCATTGCAGGACTGGTTTCTCAAATATGAGCTAAAAACCATCCCTGACGTTGCGGAAGTGGCGTCGGTGGGCGGTGTGGTAAAAGAGTATCAGGTGGTTATCGATCCCCAGCGCCTGGCGCAATATGGCATCAGTCTCGCCGAAGTAAAAAGCGCGCTGGATGCTTCAAACCAGGAAGCGGGCGGTTCGTCGATCGAACTGGCGGAAGCGGAATATATGGTGCGCGCCAGCGGCTATCTGCAAACGCTCGACGACTTTAATCATATCGTTTTAAAAGCCAGTGAAAATGGCGTGCCTGTTTATCTGCGTGATGTTGCAAAGGTCCAGATTGGACCGGAAATGCGCCGGGGCATTGCCGAACTGAACGGCGAAGGCGAAGTGGCTGGCGGGGTGGTGATCCTGCGCTCCGGCAAAAACGCCCGTGAAGTGATCGCCGCCGTGAAGGACAAGCTGGAAACGCTGAAAAGCAGTCTGCCGGAAGGCGTGGAGATAGTTACAACATACGATCGCAGCCAGCTCATTGACCGCGCCATCGACAACCTCAGCGGCAAGTTGCTGGAAGAGTTTATTGTGGTGGCGGTAGTCTGCGCGCTGTTTCTCTGGCATGTGCGCTCGGCGCTGGTGGCGATTATTTCGTTGCCGCTGGGGTTGTGTATTGCTTTTATTGTCATGCACTTCCAGGGGCTGAATGCCAATATTATGTCGCTGGGCGGCATTGCGATTGCCGTCGGGGCGATGGTCGATGCCGCTATCGTCATGATCGAGAATGCGCATAAACGGCTCGAAGAGTGGCAGCACCAGCATCCTGACGCCACGCTGGATAATAAAACGCGCTGGCAGGTGATCACCGATGCATCTGTTGAAGTAGGTCCGGCGCTGTTTATCAGTCTGCTGATTATCACGCTGTCGTTTATCCCGATCTTCACCCTGGAAGGGCAGGAAGGGCGTCTATTTGGCCCGCTGGCGTTCACCAAAACTTATGCGATGGCGGGGGCGGCGCTGCTGGCGATCGTAGTGATCCCTATCCTGATGGGGTACTGGATCCGTGGCAAAATTCCGCCAGAAAGCAGTAACCCGCTCAATCGCTTTTTGATTCGTATTTATCATCCGCTGTTGCTGAAAGTATTGCACTGGCCAAAAACCACGCTGCTGGTGGCGGCACTTTCGGTGCTGACGGTTATCTGGCCGCTCAATAAAGTTGGCGGGGAATTTTTACCGCAGATCAATGAAGGCGACTTGTTGTATATGCCATCGACGCTGCCAGGGATTTCCGCAGCGGAGGCGGCGAGCATGCTGCAAAAAACCGACAAGCTGATTATGAGCGTACCTGAAGTGGCGCGGGTATTTGGCAAAACCGGGAAAGCGGAAACCGCCACCGATTCTGCTCCGCTGGAGATGGTCGAAACGACCATCCAGCTTAAGCCGCAGGATCAGTGGCGGCCAGGCATGACGATGGACAAAATCATTGAGGAACTGGATAACACCGTGCGTCTGCCGGGGCTGGCGAATCTGTGGGTGCCGCCAATTCGTAACCGTATCGATATGCTCTCAACCGGCATTAAAAGCCCCATCGGCATTAAAGTTTCCGGCACTGTGCTGGCGGATATCGACGCGATGGCGGAGCAAATTGAAGAAGTGGCGCGAACGGTACCAGGCGTGGCTTCTGCTCTTGCCGAGCGTCTGGAAGGTGGGCGCTATATCAACGTTGAAATTAACCGTGAAAAGGCCGCGCGTTACGGTATGACGGTGGCGGATGTGCAGTTGTTTGTGACTTCTGCGGTGGGCGGGGCGATGGTTGGCGAAACGGTGGAAGGGATTGCCCGTTATCCAATTAATCTGCGTTATCCGCAAAGCTGGCGCGATAGTCCGCAGGCGCTGCGTCAGCTGCCGATCCTGACGCCGATGAAGCAGCAAATTACCCTCGCAGACGTGGCCGACGTTAAAGTCTCTACCGGACCGTCGATGCTGAAAACCGAGAATGCGCGCCCGACGAGCTGGATTTATATCGATGCCCGCGATCGTGACATGGTGTCGGTGGTTCACGATCTGCAAAAAGCGATTGCCGAGAAAGTGCAGTTAAAACCGGGCACCAGCGTGGCATTCTCCGGGCAGTTCGAGTTGCTGGAGCGCGCCAACCATAAGCTGAAACTCATGGTGCCGATGACGTTGATGATCATCTTCGTGCTGTTGTATCTGGCGTTCCGTCGCGTGGGCGAAGCGTTGCTGATTATCAGCAGCGTACCGTTTGCGCTGGTGGGCGGTATCTGGTTGCTGTGGTGGATGGGTTTTCATCTTTCCGTGGCGACGGGTACCGGTTTTATTGCCCTTGCCGGGGTCGCCGCCGAATTTGGCGTGGTGATGCTGATGTATTTACGTCACGCCATAGAGGCCGAGCCGTCGCTGAATAATCCGCAAACATTCAGCGAGCAGAAGCTGGATGAGGCGTTGTATCACGGCGCGGTACTGCGCGTGCGCCCGAAAGCGATGACGGTGGCGGTGATTATCGCTGGTCTGCTGCCGATTCTGTGGGGAACGGGAGCGGGTTCAGAGGTGATGAGCCGCATCGCCGCGCCGATGATTGGCGGCATGATCACCGCACCTCTGCTATCGCTGTTTATTATCCCGGCGGCGTATAAGCTGATGTGGCTGCATCGGCATCGGGTTTGGAAATAAAAGTAGAGCCGGGGAAGGATACCCGGTTTAACTGTGTGGATTGTGTCTTGCGACGATGGGCACTAAATGTTAAAAGGTGCCCCTCAACAAAAAAGACACACAGGGGAAAGGCGTGAAAAACGCGTCAACCGTATCGGAAGATACTGCGTCGAATCAAGAGCCGACGCTTCATCGCGGATTACATAACCGTCATATTCAACTGATTGCGCTGGGCGGCGCTATTGGTACTGGTCTGTTTCTTGGCATTGGCCCGGCGATTCAGATGGCGGGTCCGGCTGTATTGCTGGGCTACGGCGTCGCCGGGATCATCGCTTTCCTGATTATGCGCCAGCTTGGCGAGATGGTGGTCGAAGAGCCGGTATCCGGTTCATTTGCCCACTTTGCCTATAAATACTGGGGACCGTTTGCGGGCTTCCTTTCTGGCTGGAACTACTGGGTGATGTTCGTGCTGGTGGGAATGGCAGAGCTGACCGCTGCGGGCATCTATATGCAGTACTGGTTCCCGGATGTCCCCACCTGGATCTGGGCTGCCGCCTTCTTTATTATCATCAACGCCGTTAACCTGGTGAACGTGCGCTTATATGGTGAAACTGAGTTCTGGTTTGCGCTGATTAAAGTGCTGGCGATTATCGGCATGATCGGATTTGGCCTGTGGCTGCTGTTTTCTGGTCATGGCGGTGAGAAAGCCAGTATCGACAACCTCTGGCGCTACGGTGGTTTCTTTGCCACCGGCTGGAATGGGCTGATTTTGTCGCTGGCGGTGATTATGTTCTCCTTCGGAGGGCTGGAACTGATTGGTATTACTGCCGCTGAAGCGCGCGATCCGGAAAAAAGCATCCCTAAAGCAGTGAATCAGGTGGTGTATCGCATCTTGCTGTTTTATATCGGTTCACTGGTGGTTTTACTGGCACTCTATCCGTGGGTGGAAGTGAAATCCAACAGTAGCCCGTTTGTGATGATTTTCCATAATCTTGACAGCAACGTGGTGGCTTCTGCGCTGAACTTCGTTATTCTGGTGGCATCATTATCGGTGTACAACAGCGGGGTTTACTCTAACAGCCGGATGCTGTTTGGTCTTTCTGTGCAGGGTAATGCGCCGAAGTTTTTGACTCGCGTCAGCCGTCGCGGCGTGCCGATCAACTCACTGATGCTTTCCGGAGCGATCACTTCGCTGGTGGTGCTGATTAACTATCTGCTGCCGCAAAAAGCGTTTGGTCTGCTGATGGCGCTGGTGGTAGCAACGCTGCTGTTGAACTGGATTATGATCTGTCTGGCGCATCTGCGTTTTCGCGCGGCGATGCGACGTCAGGGGCGTGAAACACAGTTTAAGGCGCTGCTTTATCCGTTCGGCAACTATCTCTGCATTGCCTTCCTCGGCATGATTTTGCTGCTGATGTGCACGATGGATGATATGCGCTTGTCGGCAATTCTGCTGCCGGTGTGGATTGTATTCCTGTTTGTGGCGTTTAAAACGCTGCGTCGGAAAGCGAAATAATAGTGCCGATTGGATAAGGCATTCACGCTGCATCCGACAACACGATGACAACAATCTGAAGCCGCTCTCATCCATTCGATGAGAGCGGCTTTTAATTACTGCTTAAATGCGTCCGCCAGGGAGCGAATATCATTGCTGGTTGGCGACTGATGAAGTCGCAGACCAAACTCTTCGACGATCGCAAATATGTGGTCGAATATATCAGCCTGAATGCTTTCATATTCCAGCCATACCACGGTATTAGTAAACGCGTAGATCTCAAGCGGTAAACCGTTATCGCCCGGAGCTAACTGGCGCACCATTAAGGTCATATCTTTACGAATCCGCGGATGGTTACGCAGATATTCGTTCAGATAGGCACGAAAGGTTCCAATATTGGTCATTCGGCGCAGGTTTAATACCGACTCCGTAGAACCTTGCTGGCGATTCCACTCATTAATTTCCTGATGGCGGCTGGTTAAATAAGGCTTTAACAAATGCGCTTTATTCAGCCGCTGCATTTCAGTTTCATCAAGAAAACGAATACTGGTGACATCAATACTGATACTGCGCTTAATACGTCGCCCACCGGATGCTGACATCCCGCTCCAGTTTTTAAAAGAGTCAGATACCAGCGACCAGGTGGGAATAGTGGTAATAGTATTGTCCCAGTTGCGCACTTTGACGGTGGTTAAACCAATATCAATTACTGCGCCATCCGCGCCGTATTTTGGCATTTCCAGCCAGTCGCCCAGTTTCAGCATATCGTTTGCGGAAAGCTGAATGCCGGCCACCAGACCGAGGATCGGATCTTTAAACACCAACATCAGCACGGCGGCCATCGCGCCAAGACCACTGATCAGAATTGCTGGCGACTGACCAATCAGCAGTGAGATCATCAAAATGCCGACCAGAATCGCGCCGATCAGTTTAATCCCCTGAAATATCCCTTTTAATGGCAACTGCTTTGCCGCCGGGAATTTCTGCGCCAGATTCAAAATAACATCCAGCAACGAGAAGACAGAAAGCAGCGCATACATCATGATCCACAACTGCGCGCAGGTGGTCAGAATATCAGCTGCTTCAGTGCCTTTTTGCAGCCAGAATACCGCCTGAATATTGACGATAATCCCCTGGAGGGTAAAAGCTAAACGGTGGAAGAGTTTATTTTGGGTAATGATTTGCAGCCACAGCCGTGAGCTGGCGATGGCACGTTTTTCGAAGGTACGTAGTACCACCCAGTGCAAAATAATATGCACTACAACGGCGGTCAGAAAAATAATACCGAAAATCATCACCATCGAGGTGGTGTGATCAAACTCAATACCCGCTAAATCTTCAACCTGGGATATTAAATCCTGCATAACATCTCCTATATACAACAGCGGCCTATGATGACGGCTGAAAGGGGGTTATGCAAATCAGGAGAATCTGAGGGGGAATTTCCTGCGAGAGCTGATGGCAAATATAAAATTGCCTGATGCGCTACGCTTATCATGCCTACCTTGAATGAACTGGACGAACTTGTAGGCAGGATAAGGCGGTCACGCCGCATCCGGCATAAACAAAGCGCACTTTGTTAGCAATCTGAGCCGGGATGGGTTCCCGGCTGTCAGGATAATTACACTTCGGTTAAGGTGATACTTTGCGGCAGACGAGATTTCGGCAGCGTCGCGTTAAAATCTTCAACGCTATGATGACCTACCGGAACAACCACCAGACTGGTATAGCCTTTCTCTTTCAGACCAAATTCTTCATCGAGGATCGCGGCGTCAAAACCTTCGATGGGTACCGCGTCCAGACCCAGAGCCGCCACGCCGAGCTGGAAATTACCGACGTTGAGATAAACCTGCTTTGCCATCCACTCTGCATCATCATGCAGATCTTTACGATGCATATCGGCGAAGAACTTGCGACCTTTATCGTTCGCGGCTTTCGCTTCCGGCGTGGCAAAGCGGCCATCGGCATCTTCCTGGTCAACAACCAGCTTCAGCCAGGCATCGTCCATCGCAGTTTTCGCGCAGAACACCACGACGTGCGAGGCATCAAGCATTTTACGCTCGTTGAACACATAATTACCGGCGGCGGATTTGGCAACACGCGCTTTGCCTTCTTCAGTGCTGGCAACAATAAAATGCCACGGCTGGGAGTTGGTGCTGGATGGGCTGTATTGCAGTAGAGTTTTGATCTGCTCGGCCTGTTCCGGGGTAAGTTTTTTGCTGGCATCAAATGCCTTAGTGGAATGACGCTTTAAGGCGACAGAAATGATATCCATAAAGACTCCATGTGTAAGTAATTTTGCGTGCCAGCAGATTACAAGGTTCAACGAGAAATGGTAAGCGAGAAAAATGCGCTATAGATTTACGTTTTAGCCAGGGCGCAGCCTTTTTTGATCGCGTTTAGCTAAGCCATCAACCACTAAATTCCATGAATCGTTGATCAGATCGCGAAGTAACGCTTCGGAGATTTCTTCGCCGGGATAGACCGAAATCCAGTGCTTTTTATTCATGTGATACCCAGGCTTAATGCTTGGATATATCTGCTGATTTAACAGGGATTTTTGTGGATCGGACTTCAAATTGATAAAGGGAACGCCGCGCAGTTCTGACGACAACATAAAAATCTTGCCGCCAATTTTAAAGACATCAAACTCCGGGCCAAACGGCCAGCAAAGCTCGACAAAGGGTAACTCAAGGGCCAGGCGTTTCGCCGTTTCGTGCAGTGATTGCTTATCCATAAACGTTCCTTTAGGCGAAGGAGAATAAGCAAAGTATGCCGCGAAGCACGACGATAATCGACGTTTAATCCGCCAGCGAGAACCAGCGTCGCCAGATAAAGCGCAGAACAAAATACTCAATAGTGCCCAGCACTAAAAACCACAGGCAAAATAACAAAGTGTAAAGTTGACTCAGATCCATCAGACGGAACGTGGTCACCAGTTTCTGGGCCATCGTCAGCCCCAGTGCGGGGGCGGGCAGCAGCAGGCAAGAGAGAAAAGCCATCAGCAAGATGCCAGCTGCGGTGGTCAAGGTTTCTAAAGGGTGTTTCATAACATTGTTAAATGTAAGTTAAAACACCATTGTCAGGGATATTCTTCTGTAAGGCAATTCCCGGCTTAGTCACCGGCCCAGATCTCACAATGCTTTTTCACCAACCCAATCAGCGAGCCGCCATCGGCGACGAAATCGCGCATCAATTGTGCTTCATTCAGGCCGCTGGCAACCTGGCGATACAGGGCCTCAATCGCACTCGACGCACCAATTTTATGTGCGGAAGGGGCGATTTTTTCCAGTAAACGCAAGGTGTCTTCCGTTAGAGGCCGACGATCGCCGGTGTGCGGATCGGTAATGACGCCTTCCAGACCATAACGGCAGGCCTGGAAACGGTTGAATTTATACAGCAGGTAATCTTTCTCCTGATGTTTGAACGGGCGTTCCGTCAGTAACCAGTGGGCGGTAGCCTGAATCAATCCTGCCATATTTACCGCATGGCTAAGAGTTAACGGGGTATCCATCACCCGAACTTCCACCGTACCAAAATGGGGGCTGGGGCGAATATCCCAGTGCAGATCTTTAATGCTGTCGATCATCGTGGTGTAACTCAGACAGCGAAACAGGGCTTCAAATTGTTGCCAGTTACTGACCCACGGCATCGGGCCATTATCGGGAAAGGCGGAAAAAATATTGGGTCGTGAGGAGGCAAAGCGTGTATCCGTTCCTTGCATATACGGTGACGCGGCGGAAAGGGCGATAAAGTGCGGCACAAACCGTGACAAGCCGTGCAGCAAATAAATAGCGTCATCGCCACTGGCGCAGCCAACATGGACATGCTGACCAAAAACGGTCGCTTGCTGGATGAGATAGCCAAAGTTTTCCAGCGTTCGTTGATAGCGTTCGTTATCGCATACCTCCTGACGCTGCCATTTCTGAAACGGGTGTGTGCCACCGCCGCAAATTTCCAGATGATGGTCTGCGGCTGCCTGCAATACGACTTTCTGCATTGCTGAAAATTGCCCGGCAGCCTGGTTGATATCACGGCAAACATCCGTCGCCAGCTCCAGCATACTTTCGGTGATATCGTGCTTTACCTCTCCGGCAGTGATCTCATTTTTAACCGCGTCAATCAGCGTTGAAGAGTCCTGGCTTAAGTCATAGCCCGGCGGATTAACCACCTGCATTTCCAGTTCAATACCGAGGGTAAAAGGTTCAGAAACATGAAAATTGGGTAATGGCATAGGTTTCTCTTATGTTGGCGTTTTCATTTCAGTATAGAAGTGGGAGCGGCTGGGCGAGATGCGGAAGTTCTGGAATGTTTCTTTCTTGTTGTGATTGCGAACTGATATAACAGTTTAAAACATCAGCAAAAGGGGAAGGTCGTGCCGGAAATTAATCAATATGGACAGACGGTCGGCGATGCGCTGCCGGACTGGCAAGGTGCAGCGGTTTTACCGCGTCATTTACTGGAAGGACAATGGTGTCGACTGGAGCCACTAGACGCGCAACGTCACGCAGGCGATCTGTTTGATGCATATGCTCAGGCGCCAGACGAGCGTGACTGGACGTGGCTTGCCAGCAGTCGTCCGGCAAGTGTTGCTGCTACCGAGTCATGGATTGCTGGCAAAGTGAATGATCTTTCACTGGTGCCCTTTGCCGTGGTTGATAATCGTTCTGCGCGGGCCGTTGGGCTGGTCTGTTTTATGGCAATCGAACGCGAACATGGTTCGGTTGAAATCGGCCATGTTACCTGGTCTCCGCGAATGAAAAATAGCGTGCTCGGTACAGAAGCGATCTGGTTACTTTTGCAATGCGCCTTTGCTCATAATTATCGGCGCGTGGAGTGGAAATGTGATTCGCTTAATCTGGCATCACGCCGCGCTGCTGAACGTTTAGGTTTTGTTTTTGAAGGTCGTTTCCGGCAGAAAATCGTGCGCAAAGGGCGTAACCGTGACAGCGACTGGTTATCGATTATTGATAGCGAATGGCCGCAATGTGGCAAGGTGCTGCAGAGCTGGCTGGCGGAGGAGAATTTTGACGAGTTGGGAGGGCAGAAAAAAAGCCTGGCCCAGTTGCGGATCGGATAATGAATGACAGAAGTCCGAAACAGGATTTACTGTATAAATAAACAGTTATTTTGCTAAGGAAGGGTAAGATAACGGCGGGTGCCTGAAGCTTTCCGGTTTCAGGTTTACTCTGAGGTCTGGAAAGATGAAGCCCCAGGACGATATTTCTATCAACCCTGGGGCTACCTACCCAAACCTGAACAATTTGGATGGTAGTCCCTTCTTCGCATGGAGGCAATATAAACATGCTGACGAAATATGCCCTTGTGGCAGTCATAGTGCTGTGCTTAACGGTGCTGGGATTTACGCTTCTGGTCGGAGACTCGCTGTGTGAGTTTACGGTGAAGGAACGTAATATTGAGTTCAAGGCTGTTCTCGCTTACGAACCGAAGAAGTAGCCGTTGTGCGGGGAGTAATCCCCGCATATCCGGTTGTCAGGTCAGGATGGTAAGGCACCTGCTTTACACTTTCGCCCGCGGTCAGTGATGGCTGCGGGCGATTTCGTTTTAAGGGCAATGAGCAGTTTTGCCGACAGAAGTCCGAAACAGGATTTACTGTATAAACAAACAGCTATTTTGCTAAGGAAGGGTAAGATAACGGCGGGTGCCTGAAGCTTTCCGGTTTCAGGTTTACTCTGAGGTCTGGAAAGATGAAGCCCCAGGAGATATTTCTATCAACCCTGGGGCTGCCACTCCAAACCAGACAATTTGGATGGTAGTCCCTTCTTCGCATGGAGGCAATATAAACATGCTGACGAAATATGCCCTTGTGGCAGTCATAGTGCTGTGCTTAACAGTGCTGGGATTTACGCTTCTGGTCGGAGACTCGCTGTGTGAGTTCACGGTAAAGGAACGTAATATTGAGTTTAAGGCTGTTCTCGCTTACGAACCGAAGAAGTAGCCGTTGTGCGGGGAGCAATCCCCGCATATCCGGTTGTCAGGTCAGGGTGGTAAGGCACCTGCTTTACACTTTCGCCCGCGGTCAGCATTGGCTGCGGGCGATTTCGTTTTAAGGGCAATGATCAGTTTTGCCGACAGAAGTCCGAAACAGGATTTACTGTATAAATGAACAGTAATTTTGCTAAGGAAGGGTAAGATAACTGCGGGTGCCTGAAGCTTTCCGGTTTCAGGTTTACTCTGAGGTCTGGAAAGATGAAGCCCCAGGAGATATTTCTATCAACCCTGGGGCTGCCACTCCGAACCTCAACAACTCGGATGGTAGTCCCTTCTTCGCATGGAGGCAATATAAACATGCTGACGAAATATGCCCTTGTGGCAGTCATAGTGCTGTGCTTAACAGTGCTGGGATTTACGCTTCTGGTCGGAGACTCGCTGTGTGAGTTCACCGTAAAGGAACGTAATATTGAGTTTAAGGCTGTTCTCGCTTACGAACCGAAGAAGTAGCCGTTGTGCGGGGAGTAATCCCCGCATATCCGGTTGTCAGGTCAGGGTGGTAAGGCACCTGCTTTACACTTTCGCCCGCGGTCAGTGATGGCTGCGGGCGAACCGTACCAGATGTTGTCAATTAATCGTGTTGGCACAGCGTTATGACTATCTTTTGTTTAAGCTGCCAGTGCACAGCAAACTGCTCATCCTCTCGTCGAATAATGATCCGCTGTTTATTCCAGCTAATTATCTGATAATCCAGAAAACCTGGAGCGGCCTGTATCTTGTTTGCCTTAAATGCACTCTCTTTGGCGGAAAATGCCAGTGTCAGCGCCAGAGAAAAGGCTAAACCGCAGTCTGCGAGTCGCTCGTGTTCCGCTGGCGTAATAATGTTGTCTGTCAATTCTGCCGCAGTTTGCGCAGAAAAAATTTCTTCAATATCAATGCCAATCGGTTGACGGGATACCACTGCCAATGCCGTAGTCCCGCAGTGGCTAATACTGCCATTTAACCCCGCAGGCCACACAGGTTGGCGTAGCTCGCCGATTGCGGAAACACATTTAGAGCCATATTCCCGCAACGCATAAACAGCAGCGATCCGCCCGGCCAAATGTTCGGCTTTGCGTTTCCGTCCAGCGTTTTGCAGTTGCGCGTAGTGCGGCAGCCAGAGTAAATCCTGCTCGTGAAAAGTCGCCGGATCAAACTCAACAAAATGTAGCGTATGTCCGGCAAAGGGGAGGGAGGTATGCGTAGTTTTCATGTCGACCATATTAGAGGCTGATGACAAACGCAAAACTGCCTGATGCGCTACGCTTATCAGGCCTACGTGGTCCTGCAATATATTGAATTGGCAAGATTTTGTAGGCCTGATAAGGCGTTCACGCCGCATCCGGCATGAACGACGCGCGCTTTGTCAACAATCTGACGTTAGCATCAGAAGTGAGTGTTAACGCTCATATACCACGTACGTCCCGGCTCGTTATAGGTATACGCGCCAGCACCCGCGATATAGTTGGCGCCTGCCAAATCACCCGTGGTCTGGGCATTACCCGCACGCCACAAACGCTTGTCGAACAGGTTGTCCACGCCGCCGGTCAGACTGACATTCTTCGTCACATCCCAGGTCGCGCTCAAGCCAACAATGCTGTACGGACTGATTTCTTTGGTTTCCGGGCCAACCGCTGGCTGACCTTTATAGTTGTACTTCTTCGGCTGCTGTTTGCCGTACCAGGTGAAGGTCGTTTGCATCGACAAATCTTCCCGTGCCTGCCAGCTCAGCGTTGAGTTCAACGTATATTCCGGGATGATCGACAAACGGTCGCCCGTGGTTTTGTTTTCACTCTTCAGCATATAAGTGATGTTATTGGTCCACATCACCGTTTCGCTAACCGGTACGTTTAACGATCCTTCCAGACCTTCAACCACCGCTTTCGGCACGTTATCCCACTGATAGAGATCGGTGCCAGCCGCATTTTGCCCTACAGCCACATAGCCCGCTTCAATCTTATTGCGATAATCGTTACGGAACCAGGTGACGCCCGCCAGCCAGCCGTCGCGTTTGAACTCCAGACCAATCTCTTTGTTGATACTGGTTTCCGCTTTCAGGTCATCGTTCCCCTGCAGATAGCAGCCGCCCGCGCTGGCGTAACAGCCCTGACCTTTACTGTAGAGAATGTAGTTCGGGTTGGTCTGGTACAGGCTCGGCGCTTTATAGGCGCGGGCAATGCCCATTTTCAGCGTGAAGTCATCGCCTAAACCTTGCGATATGTTCAGCGCCGGACTCCAGTTATCGCCAACAATGCTGTGATGATCGAAACGCAGCCCCGGCGTTACGATGGTGCTGTCAGTCAGCTCCATGTTGTTTTCGGCAAACAACGAGAAAATTTCTGCTTTTGAATATGGGCTACGGTCGGTGGCGCTCACGCCATCAATAGCACCACCGGTATTCGTTCCGGTCAGCGCCTGTGTGTTGGAACTTAAGTCCTTCATCCGCTGCTGATTCCACTCCGTACCCAGCGTCAGCGTCTGGTTAACGAGGAAATCAATCGGCAGGTTAACTTCGCTGTGCAACATCACGTCATCAAGATCGATATCGACGAAATCCTGTGTCGCTTTTTCGTTAAATTTCCCTTCGGTGCCGCCCGCCAGACCTTCCGGAATACGCGAGTTACGCGTGTGTTCGTACTGTACCCAGTTGCTGGTGGTCACACCGTTATCCCAGCCGCCGTTCCAGGTCAGTGAGTAGTTCTGGCGATACAAGCGATTGGTTTCATCACCATATTTCGAGCGGGTATAGGAATCGGAGTTTGTGTTCTGTGTGTCGCCCGCATACAGGTTGCCCTGGCGGCTGTAGCCTGCTTCCAGTTCGAGTGATTGCAGAGGCGCGAAGTCCCAGCGAACTACGCCATTAATATCCTTGTTGATCACCCCTTCGCGCCCGGCGGGCAGCGTATCCGCATATGTACCGGCACGCGCGGACTGATGGCCCTGGTTGATATCCCACGCGTCAGCCTGGGTTTTGTCGAGGTTGCCATATAAACGGAAGCTGAATTCATCGCCCAGCGGACCGGTCAGGCTGAAGTTGGTACGTTTGGTGGCACCTTCTTCTTTATGCTCCGGGGCGTTGAAATACGCATCCCATGAGCCGTGCCACTCGCCGCTGCCTTTTTTGGTAATGATGTTAACTACGCCGCCCGCCGCGCCGTTGCCATAACGCGCAGCTGCCGGACCACGCAGAACTTCAATACGTTCAATCATTTCAGGCGGCACCCAGGAAGTATCACCACGGGTATCGCGCTCGCCACGCCAGCCCTGACGCACCGAGTTACGGCTGCTGACCGGCTTGCCGTCAATCAAAATCAGCGTGTTTTCCGGCCCCATGCCGCGAATATCAATCTGGCGGTTATTACCACGTTGACCACTGGTGGAGTTGCCGGTCAGGTTAACGCCTGGCATGGTACGGATGATTTCCGACACATCGCGGGCAACGGGGTTTTTGCGGATTTCATCTGCGGTGATGGTCGAAACGCCAGGCGCCTGCAAGTTCTGCTCTGCGGCGGTAACGACAATGGTATCGTCATGTGAAACAGGAGTATCAGTTGGCTCTTGTGCCTGTGCTACCCCATAAATCCCCAGATTGACCAACAAGGCCAGGGAATGAATCTTCTTGTTCATTGTTTTATTCCTGCATTTTTGCCACGAATTGCAACTGTCGGGCATGGTCGTCATCAACACGACGCATCCCGCTACCGCGAAAACCTTTGATCCTGAAAGACACGCAGTGCAGTTGGTTAATAAATGTCCGCGCTTCCCACGGCGCGCCATTACGCTATTGCAAATGCAAATAGTTATCAATAATATTATCAATATATTTCTGCAATCAATGAAAAAAATCACAATAAACATAAGGTTATGATGTGGCGGCGTTAAAGGTGGGAAGTGATAGCTGGTGGCAGTCGAAACATGGCCCTGAATGGCAGCGTCTTAATGACGAAATGTTTGAGGTCACTTTCTGGTGGCGTGATCCACAAGGTTCTGAAGACTACTCGACGATAAAGCGCGTATGGGTCTACATCACTGGCGTCACCGATCACCATCAAAATAGCCGCCCCCAGTCGATGCAGCGAATTGCAGGTACCGATGTCTGGCTGTGGACGACACAACTCAATGCCGAATGGCGCGGCAGCTACTGTTTTGTTCCCACCGAACGCGATGACATTTTTTCTGCACCATCCCCTGATCGCCTCGAATTGCGTGAAGGCTGGCGAAAACTATTACCTCAGGCGATAGCCGATCCGCTGAATCCACAAAGCTGGAAAGGCGGGCGAGGGCACGCTGTTTCTGCACTCGAAATGCCGCAAGCGCCCCTGCAACCTGGTTGGGATTGTCCGCAAGCGCCAGAAATACCTGCCAAAGAAATTATCTGGAAAAGTGAACGGTTGAAAAATTCACGCCGTGTATGGATTTTTACCACCGGAGATGTAACAGCAGGAGAACGCCCGCTGGCAGTTTTGCTTGATGGCGAATTTTGGGCGCAGAGTATGCCCGTCTGGCCTGTGCTGACTTCGCTGACCCATCGTCAGCAACTTCCTCCCGCCGTGTATGTGTTGATCGACGCTATCGACACCACGCACCGCGCCCACGAACTGCCGTGTAATGCCGATTTCTGGCTGGCAGTACAGCAAGAGTTATTACCCCTGGTGAAAGCTATTGCCCCTTTTAGCGATCGCGCCGATCGCACCGTGGTCGCCGGACAGAGTTTTGGTGGGCTTTCCGCGCTGTATGCCGGACTGCACTGGCCTAAACGCTTTGGTTGTGTATTAAGCCAGTCAGGATCGTACTGGTGGCCGCATCGGGGCGGGCAGCAAGAGGGCGTGTTACTTGAACAGCTAAAAGCTGGTGAAGTTAGCGCCGAAGGTCTGCGCATTGTGCTGGAAGCGGGTATTCGCGAGCCGATGATCATGCGGGCCAATCAGGCGCTGTATGCGCAATTACACCCCATAAAAGAATCCATTTTCTGGCGTCAGGTTGACGGCGGACATGATGCGCTTTGTTGGCGCGGTGGCTTGATGCAGGGGCTAATCGACCTCTGGCAACCACTTTTCCATGACAGGAGTTGAATATGGCATTCAGTAATCCCTTCGATGATCCACAGGGAGCGTTTTACATTTTGCGCAATGCGCAGGGGCAATTCAGTCTGTGGCCGCAACAATGCGCCTTACCGGCAGGCTGGGACATTGTGTGCCAGCCGCAGTCACAGGTGTCCTGCCAGCAGTGGCTGGAAGCCCACTGGCGTACTCTGACACCGGCGAATTTCACCCAGTTGCAGGAGGCGCAATGAGCCAGCATTTACCTTTGGTCGCCGCACAGCCCGGCATCTGGATGGCAGAAAAACTGTCGGATTTACCCTCCGCCTGGAGCGTGGCGCATTACGTTGAGTTAACCGGAGAGGTTGATGCGCCATTACTGGCCCGCGCGGTGGTTGCCGGATTAGCGCAAGCTGATACGCTGCGGATGCGTTTTACGGAAGATAACGGCGAAGTCTGGCAGTGGGTCGATGATGCGCTGACGTTCGAACTGCCAGAAATTATCGACCTGAGAACCAACATTGATCCGCACGGTACTGCGCAGGCATTAATGCAGGCAGATTTGCAACAAAATCTGCGCGTCGATAGCGGTAAACCACTGGTCTTTCATCAGTTGATACAGGTGGCGGATAACCGCTGGTACTGGTATCAGCGTTATCACCATTTGCTGGTCGATGGCTTCAGTTTCCCGGCCATTACCCGCCAGATCACCAACATTTACCGCGCATGGCTGCGTGGCGAACCAACGCCTGCTTCGCCGTTTACGCCTTTCGCTGATGTGGTGGAAGAGTACCAGCAATACCGCGAAAGCGAGGCCTGGCATCGTGATGCGGCATTCTGGGCGGAACAGCGTCGTCAACTGCCGCCGCCCGCGTCACTTTCCCCGGCACCTTTACCGGGGCGCAGCGCTTCGGCAGATATTCTGCGCCTGAAACTGGAATTTACTGACGGGGAATTCCGCCAGCTGGCTATGCAACTGTCAGGTGTGCAGCGTACCGATTTAGCCCTTGCGCTGGCGGCTTTGTGGCTGGGGCGATTGTGCAACCGCATGGACTACGCCGCCGGATTTATCTTTATGCGTCGACTGGGGTCGGCGGCGCTGACGGCTACCGGACCTGTGCTCAACGTTTTGCCGTTGGGTATTCACATTGCGGCGCAAGAAACGCTGCCGGAACTGGCAACCCGACTGGCGGCTCAACTGAAAAAAATGCGTCGCCATCAACGTTACGATGCAGAACAGATTGTCCGTGACAGCGGACGCGCGGTGGGAGAGGAACCGTTGTTCGGTCCGGTACTCAATATCAAGGTATTTGATTATCAACTGGATATTCCTGGTGTTCAGGCGCAAACCCATACCCTGGCAACCGGTCCGGTTAATGACCTTGAACTGGCGCTGTTCCCGGATGAACACGGTGATTTGAGTATTGAGATCCTCGCCAATAAACAGCGTTACGATGAGCCAACGTTAATCCAGCATGCTGAACGCCTGAAAATGCTGATCGCCCAGTTCGCCGCGGATCCAGCGCTGTTGTGCGGCGATGTCGATATTATGCTGCCAGGTGAGTATGCGCAGCTGGCGCAGATCAACGCCACTCAGGTTGAGATTCCAGAAACCACGCTGAGCGCGCTGGTGGCAGAACAAGCGGCAAAAACACCGGATGCTCCGGCGCTGGTTGATGCGCGTTACCAGTTTAGCTATCGGGAAATGCGCGAGCAGGTGGTGGCGCTGGCGAATCTGCTGCGTAAGCGCGGCGTTAAACCAGGCGACAGCGTGGCGGTGGCATTACCGCGCTCGGTCTTTTTGACCCTGGCGCTACATGCAATTGTTGAGGCTGGTGCAGCCTGGCTACCGCTGGATACCGGCTATCCGGACGATCGCCTGAAAATGATGCTGGAAGATGCGCGTCCGTCGCTGTTAATCACCACCGACGATCAACTGCCGCGCTTTGCTGATGTTCCAGATTTAACCAGCCTTTGCTATAACGCCCCGCTTACCGCACAGAGCAGTGCGCCGCTGCAACTTTCACAACCGCACCACACGGCTTATATCATCTTCACCTCCGGTTCCACTGGCAGGCCAAAAGGGGTAATGGTCGGGCAGACGGCTATCGTTAACCGCCTGCTTTGGATGCAAAATCATTACCCGCTCACGGGCGAAGATGTCGTTGCCCAAAAAACGCCGTGCAGTTTTGATGTCTCGGTGTGGGAGTTTTTCTGGCCGTTTATTGCCGGGGCTAAACTGGTGATGGCTGAACCGGAAGCGCACCGCGACCCGCTCGCTATGCAGCAATTCTTTGCCGAATATGGCGTAACGACCACGCACTTTGTGCCGTCGATGCTGGCGGCATTTGTTGCATCGCTGACTCCGCAAACCGCTCGCCAGAGTTGCGCGACGTTGAAACAGGTTTTCTGTAGTGGTGAAGCCTTACCGGCTGATTTATGCCGCGAATGGCAACAGTTAACCAGCGCGCCGTTGCATAATCTATATGGCCCGACGGAAGCGGCGGTAGATGTCAGCTGGTATCCGGCTTTTGGCGAGGAACTGGCACAGGTGCGCGGCAGCAGCGTGCCGATTGGTTATCCGGTGTGGAACACGGGCCTGCGCATTCTCGATGCGATGATGCATCCGGTGCCGCCGGGTGTGGCGGGTGATCTCTATCTCACCGGCATTCAACTGGCGCAGGGGTATCTTGGACGACCCGATCTGACCGCCAGCCGCTTTATTGCCGATCCTTTTGCCCCAGGTGAACGGATGTACCGTACTGGAGACGTTGCCCGCTGGCTGGATAACGGCGCGGTGGAGTACCTCGGGCGCAGTGACGATCAGCTAAAAATTCGCGGGCAGCGTATCGAACTGGGCGAAATCGACCGCGTGATGCAGGCGCTGCCGGATGTCGAACAGGCTGTTACTCATGCCTGTGTAATTAACCAGGCGGCAGCCACTGGTGGTGATGCGCGTCAACTGGTGGGCTATCTGGTGTCGCAATCAGGCCTGCCGCTGGATACCAGCGCATTGCAGGCGCAGCTTCGCGAAACATTGCCACCGCATATGGTGCCCGTGGTTCTGCTGCAACTTCCACAGTTACCACTTAGCGCCAATGGCAAACTGGATCGCAAAGCCTTACCGTTGCCTGAACTGAAGGCACAAGCGCCGGGGCGTGCGCCGAAAGCGGGCAGTGAAACGATTATCGCCGCGGCATTCGCGTCGTTGCTGGGTTGTGACGTGCAGGATGCCGATGCTGATTTCTTTGCGCTTGGCGGTCATTCACTACTGGCAATGAAACTGGCAGCGCAGTTAAGTCGGCAGTTTGCTCGCCAGGTGACGCCGGGGCAGGTGATGGTCGCGTCAACCGTCGCCAAACTGGCAACGATTATTGATGGTGAAGAAGACAGCTCCTGGCGCATGGGATTTGAAACCATTCTGCCGTTGCGTGAAGGTAATGGCCCGACGCTGTTTTGTTTCCATCCGGCATCCGGTTTTGCCTGGCAGTTTAGCGTGCTCTCGCGTTATCTCGATCCACAATGGTCGATTATCGGTATTCAGTCGCCGCGCCCTTATGGACCCATGCAGACGGCGGAAAATCTGGATGAAGTCTGCGAAGCGCATCTGGCAACGTTACTTGAGCAACAACCGCACGGTCCTTATTACCTGCTGGGGTATTCGCTGGGCGGTACGCTGGCGCAGGGTATTGCGGCGCGGCTGCGTGCCCGTGGCGAACAGGTGGCATTTCTTGGCTTGCTGGATACCTGGCCGCCAGAAACGCAAAACTGGCAGGAAAAAGAAGCCAATGGCCTGGATCCGGAAGTGCTGGCGGAGATTAACCGCGAGCGCGAGGCCTTTCTGGCAGCCCAGCAGGGAACGGCGTCGACAGAGTTGTTTACCACCATTGAAGGCAATTATGCCGATGCAGTGCGGCTATTAACCACCGCCCATAGTGAACCGTTTGATGGCAAAGCTACGCTGTTTGTTGCGGAGCGTACACTTCAGGAAGGTATGAGCCCCGAACGCGCCTGGTCGCCGTGGATAGCAAAGCTGGATATTTATCGCCAGGATTGCGCGCATGTGGATATTATTTCTCCAATCGCATTTGAAAAAATTGGACCAATTATTCGTGCGACGCTAAATAAATAACTTTATCTTAAATGCAAATCCATAATTACGATAAATAATTATGGATTTTGTTATTTATCGTATTAATATTTACTGAGTGGTTTGTCTGAAAATGCGCCAAACATTGCGTTTGCTGCGTTGAATTTACAAAGTTCAGCTTCGGATAATTCTCACCAACTGGTAAAGTGTGCGCCGTGGAAATTTACCCTCATTGGACTCATTTTCAGGTTATACCGTATGTCAACACTGAATATTAAGCAGGAAAGCGACTCGCATTTTCCCGATTATCATCTGGCACCAGCCGGTAATAATGAAATTGATTTACTTAATCTTATCGAAGTTTTATGGCACGCAAAAAAACAGATCATGGCTGTCGTTTTTGCCTTTGCCTGTATCGGGTTGCTGGTGTCATTTATCCTACCGCAAAAATGGACCAGTGCGGCGGTTATAACGCCGGCAGAACCTGTGCAATGGCAAGATCTGGAGAAAACATTTACTAACCTTCGGGTACTGGATCTGGATATCAAAATTGATCGTACAGAAGCATTTAACCTGTTTATCAAGAAGTTTCAGTCTGTTAGCTTGCTGGAAGAGTACTTGCGTTCATCACCTTATGTGATGGACCAATTGAAAGAGGCGAAAATCGACGAACTAGATTTGCATCGCGCAATTGTCGCATTGAGCGAAAAAATGAAAGCGGTGGATGACAATGCCAGTAAGAAAAAAGATGAACCGTCATTGTATACCTCCTGGACGCTAAGTTTCACCGCACCCACCAGTGAAGAGGCACAGAAAGTGTTGGCCGGGTATATCGATTATATCTCTGCGTTGGTGGTGAAAGAGTCGATAGAAAACGTACGTAATAAACTGGAAATCAAAACCCAGTTTGAAAAAGAAAAGCTGGCGCAGGATCGCATTAAAACGAAAAACCAACTTGATGCAAACATTCAGCGTCTCAATTATTCACTCGATATTGCTAATGCAGCAGGCATTAAAAAACCTGTTTACAGTAATGGTCAGGCAGTAAAAGATGACCCTGATTTTTCTATTTCTCTCGGCGCAGACGGTATTGAACGCAAACTGGAAATTGAAAAAGCGGTTACTGACGTTGCGGAACTGAACGGTGAATTACGTAATCGTCAGTATCTTGTAGAACAATTAACAAAAGCAAATGTCAACGATGTTGATTTTACGCCGTTTAAATATCAGTTGCGTCCGTCATTGCCGGTGAAAAAAGACGGTCCGGGCAAAGCGATTATTGTGATCCTTTCCGCGTTGATCGGCGGTATGGTGGCTTGTGGTGGCGTGCTGTTGCGCCATGCGATGGCATCCAGAAAACAGGATGCCATGATGGCAGACCACTTAGTTTAAATCTTCGCGGTTGAAGGTGCCGTTCGTCCGAGCGGCACCACGAGCGGCGTTCCGGCAACTGGATCGTCAATAATCATGCAGCGCAGACCATAAATGCGCTCGATCAATTCAGCAGTAACAATCTCTTTCGGCGCTCCCTGAGCAACAATTTTCCCTTCCCGCAACGCAATCAAATGGCTGGCGTAACGACAGGCCTGATTAAGATCGTGCAGCACTGCCGCCAGGGTATAGCCTTTCTCACGGTTCAGTTCGCTTAGCAGTTCCAGCAAATCAATTTGATGACTGATATCCAGCCAGGTCGTTGGTTCATCAAGCAGCATAATCGCCGTTTCCTGGGCCAGCACCATCGCGATCCACGCTCGCTGGCGTTGTCCGCCGGAGAGGGTATCCACGCTTTGATCCGCCAGATGGGTGATTCCCGTGGCCTGCATCGCTTTCGTTACCGCCTCTTCATCTTCTTTGCGCCAGCGGGTAAACAGCGGTTGATGCGGGTAACGCCCACGCGCCACCAGCTCCTGCACGGTGATATCTCCCGGCGTGGTGGCGTTTTGTGCCAGCAGACCAATCCGACGGGCTACCTCCTTGCTGGCGTAATGTTGAATGTGCTCGCCATCCAGCCAGACATGCCCGTGAGCAGGCGTCATCAGGCGGCTTAGGGTACGCAGTAACGTGGATTTACCGCAGCCATTTGGCCCGATAATTGCCGTGAAGTGACCATCAGGAATTTCTACAGTCAAATTTTCCGCAACGGTATATTTGCCATATCCGAGGGTTAACTGTTCGCCGCGCAAACGGGCTACTGATTCGGTCATTTTTTGCGAGACTCCTGAATTAACAAGACGATAAGGTAAATACCGCCGAGGCTGACGGTAACGACACCAACCGGAAGTTGATACGGCATAAACAGTTGCTGAGCGCAGAGATCGGCTGCCAGCAGTAACAGCGCTCCGCACAGCGCCGCCTGGGTCAGCCCCCAGCGAGCGGTGCCGCTAATGCGTCGGGCAATGTGCGGCGCGACTAGAGCAATAAAGGAAATCGGCCCGGCAAGCGCCGTTGCCGCAGCGGTAAGCACCACCGCCACCAGCATCATTAACAGACGCGAACGTTCGACACTGACGCCCAGCGCGCAGGCGGTGTCATCGCCCATCTCCAGCAAGCGCATTCGCCGTACCAGTAAGGCGGCGGCAATGAGCATCAATATAATGATGGGCGCGGAAGGCGAGGTTTTTGCCCACGTCAGGCCGTTGAGCGATCCGGCATTCCATAATCCTGCGGTTAGCGCCGTTTCTAAAGACGCTTTCAGCAGCAGCCAGGTATTAAAGGCCACCAACATGGCGCGGACGCCGATGCCGATAATAATCAACCGAAAGGTGTCGATGCCGTTACGCCAGGCAAGCAGCCAGACCAGCAGTGACGTGACAATACCCCCTGCCATTGCTGCCAGCGCGATAGCCGTCAGGTCCTGACCAAACAGCACCATCGCCACCAGCACGCCGCTCCACGCTCCGGTGTTAAAGCCCATTACGTCAGGGCTGCCGAGTGGGTTACGCATCAACGACTGAAAAATCGCGCCGCTGACGCCCAGCGCCGCGCCAATTAACAACGCCATCAGCACGCGTGGTAAACGCCATTCGGTGACCACCATCGTCATACTGCGCGGCGCATCACCCATCAGCGCGGCGAATACCTGCGAGGTTTCCAGCGTGACGGCACCGCTGCGTAATCCCCAGACACTCGCCACCACGCAGGCGGTAATCAGCAGTAAGCAGGTGATGATTAATCGGCGAGAGACGTAAATCATGCGCCACCTCGTGTTTTACGTCGCACGAGGAAGATCAGCACCGGAGCACCAATAAAGGCACTGACCACGGAAACGCGCAGCTCGCCGGGCACAATCACACGCCCGATGATATCGGCAAACAGCAGCAGGGCAGGGGTAGCGAGTAGCGTGACGGGCAGCGACCAGCGATGATCGGCACCTACCAGCCAACGCGCCATATGCGGCATCATCAGGCCAATAAAGGCAATCGGGCCAACTACCGCCGTCGCACTACCACAAAGCACGGTAATCGCCAGCAGACCAATCAACTGTGTGCGCGCCACGCGACTGCCCAGCGCCGTCGCGGTGTCACTGCCAAGGCTTAAACTGTTCAGCGCGCGACTCAGTAATAGCGCAGTTGCTCCGGCGATCAGCACCGGGATCAGCACCACTTTTAAAGTGTGTAGATTACGAACATCCAGCGAACCGGCTTGCCAGAAACGCAGTTGATCGTAGACGTCAGGATTAAGCAGGGCGATGCCGCTGGTCAGCCCTTCCAGCACCGCCGCCAGCGCCACGCCCGCCAGGGTTAAACGCACCGGACTTAATTGCCCGCCGCCCTGGCTGCCGGTAAAGGCTACAATCAACGAGGCCACCAACGCCCCGGCGAAGGCCATCGCCAGTTGTTCCTGCGCGGATGAGTAACCAAACAGCGCCGCACCCAGCACAATGGCAAAGCTGGCTCCGGCATTCACGCCAAGTAAACCAGGATCGGCAAGTGGATTTCGGGTGAGGGTTTGCATTAACGCCCCGGCAAGCCCAAGCGCACTGCCCGCCAGCAATCCGGCCAGGGTACGCGGCAGTCGCGCGTCGAGCACGATAGTGCAGTCGGCGCTCTGGCAGGTGCCGGAGAGGGCCTCCAGCACGACGGAAGCGGGGAGTGATTTTGCCCCAATGAGCAGGCTTAATGCCGTCGCGATAATCAGTAATAACAGCAATCCGGGCACGGCAATGGCGCGTGTCACGGCAACAGAACCAGACATACGAACTTCCATGATAATGAAATTAATTATCGTTATCGATCTTATTTGGATATGTTAGCATGTGCAGCCTAAGAATAGGTATTTAAAATATTTGATGGCAAGGCATTGTAATGAATAAACAATCCTGGCTGCTTAACCTCAGCCTGTTGAAAACGCACCCGGCGTTTCGCGCAGTATTCCTCGCTCGTTTTATCTCTATTGTTTCTCTGGGTTTGCTCGGCGTCGCGGTGCCGGTGCAGATCCAGATGATGACGCATTCTACCTGGCAGGTGGGGCTTTCGGTGACGCTGACCGGCGGCGCGATGTTTGTCGGTTTGATGGTCGGCGGCGTGCTGGCGGATCGCTATGAGCGCAAAAAAGTGATTCTGCTGGCGCGCGGCACCTGTGGCATTGGCTTCATTGGACTGTGCCTGAACGCGCTGCTGCCGGAGCCGTCTTTGCTGGCAATCTATTTACTCGGATTATGGGATGGCTTTTTCGCGTCACTTGGCGTTACGGCGCTACTGGCGGCGACACCTGCACTGGTAGGGCGTGAAAATTTAATGCAGGCCGGGGCGATCACCATGTTGACCGTGCGGCTGGGATCGGTGATTTCGCCCATGATGGGCGGCATACTGCTGGCGACTGGCGGTGTAGCCTGGAACTATGGGCTGGCGGCGGCGGGCACGTTTATTACCTTGCTACCGTTGTTAAGCCTTCCGGCGTTGCCACCGCCACCGCAGCCGCGTGAGCATCCGTTGAAATCATTACTGGCAGGATTTCGTTTTCTGCTCGCCAGTCCGCTGGTGGGCGGCATTGCGCTGCTGGGTGGTTTATTGACGATGGCGAGCGCGGTGCGGGTACTGTATCCGGCGCTGGCTACCAACTGGCAGATGTCGGCGGCACAGATTGGTTTTCTCTATGCGGCGATCCCGCTCGGCGCGGCTATCGGCGCATTAACCAGCGGGAAGCTGGCACATAGCGCGCGACCAGGGTTGTTGATGTTGCTCTCCACGCTGGGATCGTTCCTCGCCATTGGTCTGTTTGGCCTGATGCCGATGTGGATTTTAGGCGTGGTTTGTCTGGCGCTGTTCGGCTGGCTGAGCGCGGTCAGTTCGTTGCTGCAATATACAATGCTGCAAACACAGACGCCGGAAGCGATGTTAGGGCGGATTAACGGTTTGTGGACGGCACAGAACGTGACGGGCGATGCCATAGGCGCGGCGCTGCTGGGCGGTTTGGGAGCGATGATGACACCGGTGGCTTCCGCAAGCGCGAGCGGTTTTGCTTTGTTGATTATCGGCGTGTTGTTGTTGCTGGTGCTGGTGGAGTTGCGGCGTTTTCGCCAGACGCCGCCGCAGGTGACAGCGTCCGACAGTTAATGCTTAAAACAGCGCCTTAAGTCGTTCCAGCACTTGCATGGCGCTGTAGTAATCCAGTCGGAACGTCTCGGTTCCCAGCGCATAAACCTGCTTGTTTTGTACTGCAGGCAGGTGCGCGAGCAGTGGATTGGCATAAATTGCATCGGCATCTTTCTGATCACCAGCGAACAGGATTAGTGACTCGCCATTTAACCCTGCCGCCAGATTTTCCCCACCAAGCTGAATGATGTCATGGCGTTTGCCCTGGCTTTGGCTGGCGTTTAACCCTGCGGGCAACTTCGCCAGCGTAAAGCCGAGTTGTTCCAGCATCTGCCCTTGTGCTGATTCCGGCGTCCAGAGATTGGCACTGTGTGCAGCGGCGGTATAGACAATGGCAGTGACCGGCTGCGGCGGTAATTTGATTTGCTCTTTCGCCGCCGCCAGTTGCTTATCAAACTGTGCAATCCGCTCTGCCGCTTGCTTCTCATGCCCGGTAATTTCGCCAAGTTGCGTTAACAGCGACTGCCAGCTTTTGTCGTCGTAATTGATGATTAATGTCGGGGCGATGGTGGAAAGCTGATCATACAGCGCCAGCGCCGAATCCCCGCCTGTTGCGCTAATTAAAATCAGATCCGGCATTTGCGCGGCAACGGCTTCGGCGCTCGGTTCGCCGATATAGAGCCGTTGCAGTTTGCGTTCTTTCGCCACCTTGCTCCACTGGCGTAAAAAGCCCTGGTCATCCGCGACGCGGTTATTTGGCGTGGTCGCGCCGCTGGCAATCACTGGGGCATCAATCGCCAGCAACGAACCCGTCAGCGTGACGCTGGTTGAGACGATGCGCTGTGGCTGGCTTTCCAGCATATGAGTGCCGCGGCTGTCAGTCACCTGACGCGGCCAGTCGGCGGCCTGCACTGCGGATATTCCTGAAAGTAAAAAGCCTGTTAGTAGAAGAGCGGTGCGGTAGAGCGGGGCGAGTCTCACAAATCAGCGTCCTGTTATTAATGAAGTTAATGCTTCTCATTTTCATTGTAACGACAACCAGATGCAACCCCGAGTTGCAGATTGCGTTACCTCAAGAGTTGACATAGTGCGCGTTTGCTTTTAGGTTAGCGACCGAAAATATAAATGATAATCATTATTAAAGCCTTTATCATTTTGTGGAGGATGATATGGATACGTCACTGGCTGAGGAAGTACAGCAGACCATGGCAACACTTGCGCCCAATCGCTTTTTCTTTATGTCGCCGTACCGCAGTTTTACGACGTCAGGATGTTTCGCCCGCTTCGATGAACCAGCTGTGAACGGGGATTCGCCCGACAGTCCCTTCCAGCAAAAACTCGCCGCGCTGTTTGCCGATGCCAAAGCGCGGGGCATCAAAAATCCGGTAATGGTCGGGGCGATTCCCTTCGATCCACGTCAGCCTTCGTCGCTGTATATCCCTGAATCCTGGCAGTCGTTCTCCCGTAAGGAAAAACAAGCTTCCGCACGCCGTTTCACCCGCAGCCAGTCGCTGAACGTGGTTGAACGCCAGGCAATTCCGGAACAAGCCACGTTTGAACAGATGGTCGCCCGCGCCGCCGCTCTTACCGCCACGCCGCAGGTCGACAAAGTGGTGTTGTCACGGTTGATTGATATCACCACTGACGCCTCCATTGATAGCGGCGTATTGCTGGAACGGTTGATTGCGCAAAACCCGGTTAGTTACAACTTCCATGTGCCATTGGCTGATGGTGGCGTTCTGCTCGGGGCCAGCCCGGAACTGCTGCTGCGCAAAGACGGCGAGCGTTTTAGCTCTATTCCGTTAGCCGGTTCCGCGCGTCGTCAGCCGGATGACGTGCTCGATCGCGAAGCGGGTAATCGTCTGCTGGCGTCAGAAAAAGATCGCCATGAACATGAACTAGTGACTCAGGCGATGAAAGAGGTACTGCGCGAACGCAGTAGTGAGTTACACGTTCCCTCCTCTCCACAATTGATCACCACGCCGACGCTGTGGCATCTCGCAACTCCCTTTGAAGGTAAAGCGAATTCGCAAGAAAACGCACTGACTCTGGCCTGCCTGCTGCATCCGACCCCCGCGCTGAGTGGTTTCCCTCATCAGGCCGCGACCCAGGTTATTGCTGATCTGGAGCCGTTCGACCGCGAGCTGTTTGGCGGCATTGTGGGTTGGTGTGACAGCGAAGGTAACGGCGAGTGGGTGGTGACTATCCGCTGCGCGAAGCTGCGGGAAAATCAGGTGCGTCTGTTTGCCGGAGCGGGGATTGTGCCTGCGTCGTCACCGTTGGGTGAGTGGCGCGAAACAGGCGTCAAACTTTCTACCATGTTGAACGTTTTTGGATTGCATTAAGGAGCGAGGATGAGCATTCCATTCACCCGCTGGCCGGAAGAGTTTGCCCGTCGCTATCGGGAAAAAGGTTATTGGCAGGATTTGCCGCTGACCGACATTCTGACCCGCCACGCCGCGAGTGATAGCATCGCGGTTATCGACGGCGAGCGGCAGTTGAGTCACCGGGAGCTGAATCAGGCGGCGGATAACCTCGCCTGTAGTTTGCGCCGTCAGGGCATTAAACCTGGTGAAACCGCGCTGGTACAACTGGGTAACGTCGCTGAACTTTATATTACCTTTTTCGCGCTGCTGAAACTGGGCGTTGCGCCGGTGCTGGCGCTGTTCAGCCATCAGCGTAGTGAACTGAACGCCTATGCCAGCCAGATTGAACCCACATTGCTGATTGCCGATCGCCAACATGCGCTGTTTAGCGGGGATGATTTCCTCAATACTTTCGTCACAGAACATTCCTCCATTCGCGTGGTGCAACTGCACAACGACAGCGGTGAGCATAACTTGCAGGATGCGATTAACCATCCGGCAGAGGATTTTACTGCCACGCCATCACCTGCTGATGAAGTGGCCTATTTCCAGCTTTCCGGCGGCACTACCGGCACACCGAAACTGATCCCGCGTACCCATAACGACTATTACTACAGCGTGCGCCGTAGCGTCGAGATTTGTCAGTTCACACAACAGACGCGCTACCTGTGCGCGATCCCGGCGGCTCATAACTACGCCATGAGTTCACCAGGATCGCTGGGTGTGTTTCTCGCTGGCGGCACTGTCGTTCTGGCGGCCGATCCCAGCGCCACGCTCTGTTTCCCATTGATAGAAAAACATCAGGTTAACGTTACCGCGCTGGTGCCGCCGGCAGTCAGTCTGTGGTTGCAGGCGTTGATCGAAGGCGAAAGCCGGGCGCAGCTTGCCTCGCTGAAACTGTTACAGGTCGGCGGTGCGCGTCTTTCTGCCACGCTTGCGGCGCGTATTCCCGCAGAGATTGGCTGCCAGTTGCAGCAAGTGTTCGGCATGGCGGAAGGGCTGGTGAACTACACCCGACTTGATGATAGCGCGGAGAAAATTATCCATACCCAGGGCTACCCAATGTGCCCGGATGACGAAGTGTGGGTTGCAGATGCTGACGGAAATCCACTGCCGCAAGGGGAAGTTGGACGCCTGATGACGCGCGGGCCGTATACCTTCCGCGGTTATTACAAAAGCCCGCAGCACAATGCCAGCGCCTTTGATGCCAACGGTTTTTACTGTTCCGGCGATCTGATCTCTATTGATCCAGAGGGTTACATCACCGTGCAGGGGCGCGAGAAAGATCAGATCAACCGTGGCGGCGAGAAGATCGCTGCCGAAGAGATCGAAAACCTGCTGCTGCGCCATCCGGCGGTGATCTACGCCGCACTGGTCAGTATGGAAGATGAGCTGATGGGCGAAAAAAGCTGTGCTTATCTGGTGGTAAAAGAGCCGCTGCGCGCGGTGCAGGTGCGTCGTTTCCTGCGCGAACAGGGTATTGCCGAATTTAAATTACCGGATCGCGTGGAGTGTGTAGATTCACTTCCGCTGACGGCGGTCGGGAAAGTCGATAAAAAACAATTACGTCAGTGGCTGGCGTCACGCGCTTCAGCCTGAAGGAGAGAACACGATGGCTATTCCAAAATTACAGGCTTACGCGCTGCCGGAGTCTCACGATATTCCGCAGAATAAAGTCGACTGGGCCTTTGAACCGCAACGTGCCGCGTTGTTAATCCATGATATGCAGGACTATTTTGTCAGCTTCTGGGGTGAGAACTGCCCGATGATGGAGCAGGTGATCGCCAATATTGCGGCGCTGCGCGACTACTGCAAACAGCACAATATTCCGGTTTATTACACTGCCCAGCCGAAAGATCAGAGCGATGAAGATCGGGCGCTGTTGAATGATATGTGGGGGCCGGGCCTGACCCGCTCGCCGGAACAGCAAAAGGTGGTGGATCGCCTGACGCCAGATGCCGACGACACGGTGCTGGTGAAGTGGCGCTACAGCGCGTTTCATCGTTCTCCGCTGGAGCAAATGCTCAAAGAGAGTGGACGTAACCAGCTGATTATTACCGGGGTATATGCCCACATTGGCTGTATGACCACCGCAACCGACGCATTTATGCGCGATATTAAACCGTTTATGGTGGCGGATGCGCTGGCCGATTTCAGCCGTGACGAGCATTTGATGTCGCTGAAATATGTGGCCGGACGGTCTGGCCGGGTGGTGATGACTGAAGAATTACTGCCAGCACCTGTCCCCGCCAGCAAAGCGGCGCTGCGTGAGGTGATCCTGCCGTTGCTGGACGAGTCCGATGAACCGTTCGATGACGACAACCTGATCGACTACGGTCTGGATTCGGTGCGCATGATGGCGCTGGCGGCGCGCTGGCGCAAAGTGCATGGTGATATCGACTTTGTCATGCTGGCGAAAAACCCGACCATCGACGCCTGGTGGAAGCTACTCTCCCGCGAGGTGAAATGATGGATTTCAGCGGTAAAAATGTCTGGGTAACCGGCGCGGGGAAAGGTATCGGCTACGCCACGGCGCTGGCATTTGTTGAAGCGGGAGCAAAAGTTACAGGTTTTGATCAAGCGTTCGCTCAGGAGCAATATCCCTTTGCGACCGAAGTGATGGATGTTGCCGATGCTGCGCTGGTGGCGCAGGTATGTCAGCGACTGTTAGCTGAAACGGAGCGACTGGACGTGCTGGTTAATGCGGCGGGAATTTTGCGCATGGGCGCGACCGATCAGCTCAGTAAGGAAGACTGGCAACAGACTTTTGCGGTCAATGTCGGCGGTGCGTTTAACCTGTTCCAGCAGACCATGAATCAGTTTCGTCGCCAACGGGGCGGGGCGATTGTCACTGTGGCGTCCGACGCTGCGCACACGCCGCGTATTGGCATGAGTGCTTATGGCGCGTCGAAAGCGGCGCTGAAAAGCCTGGCGTTGAGCGTCGGACTGGAACTGGCGGGTAGCGGTGTGCGCTGTAATGTGGTTTCGCCGGGTTCAACCGACACCGATATGCAACGCACGCTGTGGGTGAGCGATGACGCCGAAGAGCAGCGTATTCGTGGCTTTGGCGAGCAGTTTAAACTCGGTATTCCGCTGGGGAAAATTGCCCGTCCACAAGAGATCGCCAACACGATTTTGTTCCTCGCTTCCGATCTCGCCAGCCATATCACCCTACAGGATATCGTGGTAGATGGCGGCTCAACGCTGGGGGCATAAGCATGATCTGGAAACGCCATTTAACGCTCGACGAACTGAACGCCACCAGCGATAACACATTGGTGGCGCATCTGGGAATTGTGTATACCCGTCTGGGCGATGATGTGCTGGAAGCCGAAATGCCGGTTGATACCCATACTCATCAGCCGTTTGGCCTGCTGCATGGCGGCGCGTCGGCAGCGCTGGCGGAAACGCTGGGATCGATGGCCGGATTTATGATGACCCGCGACGGACAGTGTGTGGTGGGCACGGAACTTAACGCCACCCATCATCGCCCGGTGTCTGAAGGCAAGGTACGCGGCGTCTGCCAGCCGTTGCATCTTGGGCGGCAAAATCAGAGTTGGGAAATCGTCGTTTTCGATGAACAGGGGCGGCGTTGCTGCACTTGTCGGCTGGGTACGGCAGTTTTGGGATGAGCCCGACAGAATTAAATGAGATTGTTGGAAAACTCGGTTAACGGAGTGATCGAGTTAACATTGTGAAGTTAAATATTGGTTTCAACTCCGATTTACATGGTTGCTGTGTTGTTAAATTGTACAAAGATGTTATAGAAACAAAATGTAACATCTCTATGGACACGCACACGGATAACAACTATGAACAAATCAGGGAAATACCTCGTCTGGACAGTGCTCTCTGTAATGGGAGCATTTGCTCTGGGATACATTGCTTTAAATCGTGGGGAACAGATCAACGCACTGTGGATTGTGGTGGCGTCGGTCTGTGTCTATCTGATCGCTTACCGTTTTTATGGTCTGTATATCGCCAAAAATGTGCTGGCGGTTGACCCGACGCGTATGACGCCAGCAGTGCGCCATAACGATGGGTTGGACTATGTACCGACAGACAAGAAAGTGCTGTTCGGTCACCATTTTGCGGCTATTGCCGGAGCAGGCCCGCTGGTGGGGCCAGTGCTGGCAGCGCAGATGGGCTACCTGCCGGGGATGATCTGGCTGCTTGCCGGGGTGGTTCTCGCTGGTGCAGTGCAGGACTTTATGGTGCTGTTTGTTTCTACGCGCCGTGACGGTCGTTCGCTGGGTGAGTTGGTCAAAGAAGAGATGGGGCCAACCGCCGGGGTGATTGCGCTGGTAGCCTGCTTTATGATCATGGTCATTATCCTGGCGGTGCTGGCGATGATCGTGGTGAAAGCCCTGACTCATAGCCCGTGGGGAACGTATACCGTTGCGTTTACCATTCCGCTGGCGCTGTTTATGGGGATCTACCTGCGCTATCTGCGTCCGGGGCGTATTGGCGAAGTGTCGGTCATCGGTTTGGTGTTCCTGATTTTCGCCATTATCTCTGGCGGCTGGGTGGCAGAAAGCCCGACCTGGGCGCCGTACTTTGACTTTACCGGCGTGCAGTTGACCTGGATGCTGGTGGGTTACGGTTTTGTGGCGGCGGTGCTGCCGGTGTGGTTGCTGCTGGCTCCGCGTGACTACCTCTCTACCTTCCTGAAAATCGGGACTATCGTCGGTCTGGCGGTAGGCATTTTGATCATGCGTCCGACGCTGACCATGCCTGCGCTGACCAAATTTGTTGATGGCACTGGCCCGGTATGGACCGGCAACCTGTTCCCGTTCCTGTTTATCACCATCGCCTGTGGCGCGGTGTCTGGCTTCCATGCGCTGATCTCTTCCGGCACTACGCCGAAGATGCTGGCGAACGAAGGGCAGGCGTGTTTTATCGGCTACGGCGGGATGTTAATGGAATCCTTCGTGGCGATTATGGCGCTGGTTTCCGCCTGTATCATCGATCCGGGCGTTTACTTCGCCATGAACAGCCCGATGGCGGTGCTGGCTCCGGCAGGGACGGCGGATGTAGTCGCTTCTGCCGCGCAGGTAGTGAGTAGCTGGGGCTTTGCGATTACCCCGGATACGCTAAACCAGATTGCCAGCGAAGTGGGTGAACAGTCGATCATTTCCCGTGCGGGCGGTGCGCCGACGTTGGCGGTGGGGATGGCCTACATTCTGCACGGCGCGCTGGGCGGCATGATGGATGTGGCGTTCTGGTATCACTTCGCCATTCTGTTTGAAGCACTGTTTATTCTGACGGCGGTGGATGCAGGGACGCGTGCTGCGCGCTTTATGTTGCAGGATCTGCTGGGCGTGGTGTCTCCGGGTCTGAAACGGACCGATTCACTGCCTGCTAACCTGCTGGCAACGGCGCTGTGCGTACTGGCGTGGGGCTACTTCCTGCATCAGGGGGTGGTCGATCCGCTGGGCGGTATTAACACTCTGTGGCCGCTGTTTGGTATAGCCAACCAGATGCTGGCAGGGATGGCGCTGATGCTCTGTGCCGTAGTGCTGTTCAAAATGAAACGTCAACGTTACGCCTGGGTGGCGCTGGTACCAACGGCCTGGTTGCTGATTTGTACCCTGACCGCAGGCTGGCAGAAAGCGTTTAGCCCGGATGCGAAAGTCGGCTTCCTGGCGATTGCTAACAAGTTCCAGGCAATGATCGACAGCGGCAATATTCCGTCGCAGTATACTGAGTCACAACTGGCGCAACTGGTGTTCAACAACCGTCTGGATGCTGGGTTAACCATCTTCTTTATGGTGGTCGTGGTGGTTCTGGCACTGTTCTCGATTAAGACGGCACTGGCGGCATTGAAAGAGCCGAAGCCAACGGCGAAAGAAACGCCGTATGAGCCAATGCCGGAAAATGTCGAGGAGATCGTGGCGCAGGCGAAAGGCGCGCACTAAAGTCAGAGTGTGGGGGAATGTGCCGAGCGTTCCCCTTACTCTCAGCCCGAGCGTGTTGATAGCAATTAAGCCCTCATAATTCAGGAGGGCATTTGTATTACCGGAGGTTTAGATGTTTGATTCACTGGCAAAAGCCGGAAAATATTTAGGTCAGGCGGCGAAGCTGATGATCGGTATGCCTGATTACGACAACTATGTCGAACATATGCGGGTTAACCATCCTGATCAAACGCCGATGACCTACGAGGAGTTTTTCCGTGAGCGGCAGGACGCGCGCTACGGTGGAAAAGGCGGCGCGCGCTGCTGCTAAATGTGTACGTCAGGCTTTAAACGATTCCACTTTTTCGAACGCTGCACGCAAGGTATCAGGTGTCAGCGTGACTGGCAGGTAATGAATGGATTCCACCGGACGTAAGGTGTGGGTAATCACTTTGTCGATCTCCGCCTGATTATTGATATCCACTTCCAACTCCGCCAGCGTAGTCGGCAGATGAAAACGCTGATACGCCCCGGTTAATTGCGCCAGCACATCATCCTGGCCCAGCAAGGCGCTTTGCACCAGAATACCGTAGGCAACTTTGGTGCCGTGGAGAAACTTCTCGGTTTGCGGCAGTACAGTCAGACCGTTGTGCATGGCATGGGCCGCCGCCACACGCGTAAAACGATCGCCCAGACCACCGACCATTCCGCCTCCGGCAATAATGGCATCCACCACATCGCAAAATGATTGTGTTAACTGCTGATTTTGCTGATCGGCAAGCGCCTGCTCGCTACTGTTTAACAAGACGTCGCGAATGGCCTGCGCGTTATTAATCCCCAGACGCACGGTTAGCGGCAACGTTTCTGGTTGCGGGGCCAGTACTACCGCTTCATACCATTTCGCCAGCGTGTCACCGATCCCCGCCAGCAGATATTGTTGCGGCGCATTGAGGATAATCTCCGGTTCCACCAGCACCATAAAATTGGCGTCGTCGAAAATCTCATAATGCAGCGCCTGTCCGGCGTCGTTATACCAGACGGAGAGCGGTGTCCAGGCAGCGCAGGTGGCGGCGATCGTCGGAACGGCAACAAATGGCAGACCGAGACGGCGGGCGAGGGCTTTCGCGGTGTCGAGCAGTGCACCGCCCCCGACGCCAATCACCACGCTGCGATCGTCACCGGACTCAGCCGCCAGTTGTTGTACATCGCTTTCGCTGCAATGACCGCGAAACAAAATATGCTTTGCCCCCGGCAGTTCAAACGCTGTCGGAAGTTTGGTTTGCGCCGCAGCAATGGCGCGTTCGCCGTAGATCCACACCGCGCGAGAAAGTTGTTCATCAGTGAAAAAATCGTGCAGGTGATTGAAACTTCCAGGATGAGAAAAGTAGTTAGCCGGGCCGACGACGACGCGGATGGGATTGTGAGGCATGTTGTGTTGTCCTTATTGTTTTATTTAGACATCTAAACGTCTTGATTGCCAAATACTAGCATCGTGTTATAGTGCCTTCAACACGCAACTTCGTCAGGTACAATAAAAATGACAAATAACCCTCTGATTCCACAAAGCAAACTTCCACAACTTGGCACCACTATTTTCACCCAGATGAGCGCACTGGCGCAGCAACACCAGGCGATTAACCTGTCGCAAGGCTTTCCTGATTTTGATGGTCCGCGCTATTTACAGGAGCGGCTGGCGTACCACGTTGCCCAAGGGGCAAATCAATATGCGCCCATGGCCGGCGTGCAGGCATTACGCGAGGCGATTGCTGAGAAAACCGCGCGGCTGTATGGCTATCAACCAGATGCCGATAGCGATATCACCGTAACGGCAGGGGCGACGGAAGCGTTATATGCAGCGATTACCGCATTGGTGCGCAATGGTGATGAAGTGATTTGCTTTGATCCCAGCTATGACTGTTACGCCCCCGCCATCGCGCTTTCGGGGGGAATAGTGAAGCGTATTGCACTGCAACCTCCGCATTTTCGCGTTGACTGGCAGGAATTTGCCGCATTGTTAAGCGAGCGCACCCGACTGGTGATCCTCAATACGCCGCATAATCCCAGCGCCACCGTCTGGCGGCAGGCTGATTTCGCCGCTTTGTGGCAGGCAATTGCCGGGCACGAGATTTTTGTTATTAGTGATGAAGTGTACGAGCACATCAACTTTTCACAGCAGGGCCATGCCAGCGTGCTGGCGCATCCGCAGTTGCGTGAGCGGGCGGTGGCAGTTTCTTCATTTGGCAAGACCTATCATATGACCGGCTGGAAAGTGGGCTATTGCGTTGCGCCTGCGCCCATCAGCGCCGAAATCCGCAAAGTGCATCAATATCTGACCTTTTCGATCAATACCCCGGCGCAGCTGGCGCTTGCGGATATGCTACGTGCAGAACCTGAGCATTATCTTGCGTTACCGGACTTTTATAGGCAGAAACGCGATATTCTGGTGAACGCCTTAAGTGAAAGTCGGCTGGAGATACTACCCTGCGAAGGTACTTACTTTTTGCTGGTGGAATACAGCGCCGTGTCTACGCTGGATGATGTTGAGTTTTGCCAGTGGCTGACGCGGGAGCATGGCGTGGCGGCGATCCCGCTATCGGTATTTTGCGCCGATCCCTTCCCCCATAAACTGATTCGTCTCTGTTTTGCCAAGAAGGAATCGACGTTGCTGGCAGCAGCTGAACGCCTGCGCCAGCTTTAGTTATTTGACAGTCCAGGCGCGGGAATATTGACGGTCGGCAAACAACTCTTGCAGGCCGTTAATTTGCTTCAGGCGCAGCACTTCGTCGCTGTCCATTCCCAGTTCTTTGCCAATTTTATTATCGTCCCATCCCAACTGGCTGAGTTCACGGACGATTTCTGACATGGCGGTGATTTGATGGCGTCCACGAGCGCGGTTGTGGCGAATTGTTGCAGCGATGCGCTCGTTACGATCCCCTCCCAGACAGGTAACCGGTAAATACCCTTTTAAGCGCGTTTTTAACGTGTTAGATCCTTTACCAATTTCATGACGGTGAAAGCCATCAACAATCTCCATTGTGTCAGATTGAGTGTTAGTCACCACGATAGGTTGGGTAAAACCATCAATTTCAATGGATTTTTTTAGCAGCTTCTTCTCTGGCGGTGCCACATTATTGGGGTTGTAATCATTCGGCACGAGTTGGCTATTTTTAACCCACAGAACGCAATCCACGGGCTCTTCACGAAAGGGGCTAACCTGATGGATCGCCATGCGGATTTCATTAATCGCTTTGATGCGATCGTCTTCCGGCAAGCTGGCGAGAAATTGGGTTAAATCCTGCGTTAATCGTTGTTGCATAGTATCCCCCATTCCTGACGTTTTCCTTTTATCCGTTCGTTATAACGCTGATAGTTCTTCGCTTTCGTAGGACTAAATGATAATGCCCGGCACCAGTAATCGTTATTGAGTAAAACTTTGCATATTCGCCGCCAGGAGGGGATATCTTTCGTGCCAATGTCCCCTTGCTGGGTTTGTGGAACCTCGATGCCTTTTTTCTGATACCAGTGCAAATAAATGGCGATTTTATTGCGGTAATGCTCAGCTGTTTTCTCCGGCATGCTATCGAGCAGCAATAATGCATACTCTTGCCAGCCTAAATGCTCTGGCTTGAGGATTTTCCGATGCCCATAGAAATGATTGTCATGTCCGGCGTAAATTCCGCCGCTTTTTACACCGCTGACTCGTGCGCACATAGCAGCCCAGCGATCCGGTTCGATAACGTGATAGAGCCATAATCCCTGCCGTTGCTCTGGGCCAAAAGGTTCGCAAATTCGCATCTGACGCAGAGGGACGCCTGCCTGATACATTAGGTTATACAGTGGGTTGCAGAGACTTTGATGATTTGCATACCAGGTCCAGATATCAGCCACTTTCCAGTCGTAGATGGGGTAAATGTACCAGCTATGACCGCCTGGTGCGGCCGTAGTCCAGGGTTTATCGTCGGCAAAACGCTGTTTATTCGAACTGGCGATAGCAACGAAACGGTTATAGGACTCGTCAGCCCGGATGCCGATCATCATGGCCGCCGGACGTTTTTGCGAAAACCATTCGGCAAATTCACGCACGAAATGTTCAAACGTCATACCCGGTTGATAAAACGAGAAAAATGTCGGATCGGTTATCGCATCTTCCGGGGGCAGGCGTACCCATTCAACATCAGGTTCCCAGCATTGCCATTCGGGTTGATACTGAGAAAGAGAGTTTTGCGTCGTAAGAGGCAGCGCTACCCAATAAAATTCTTCAATGACATCAGCATACTGCTCTCGTAGGGACTGAATATAGTGAATAGTTAAAGAAAACTGTGCTTCCCAGTCGATAAACAGAACGTATATTTTTTTTCCCATTTTTCTGGCCAGATTCGCGGTTAGATGAAGCATTAAGCCTGAATCTTTACCGCCAGAAAATGAGACACAAACGCGGGGTAGGGTGTTGAGTGTCCAGGTAATACGCTCTTGTGCAGCTTCCAGAATATTGAGCGGAAGCGGAATTTTATAAATGGACATCTGAAAACGCTCTCTTAACGTGATCTGGAGAATAGTGCGATAGTTTTCTGATTATAGTAGTAACAAATTAAAATAAGATATCTCATTTTATATTCATCGGCTGAATTTTTTATGAGGAGCATTGTCCTTATTGAACGGTGTTCAGGATAAATTATCATTTAAGCGATCAATAAATCGGGAGAATCCCAGATTGTTTAATGATGATTTGTTATAGGAGATATAAAGCGTATTAGAGGGTAGGTTTTGCTCTAGCTTTATTTGTTTTAATTGTAGGTTCTTTTGATTGCTGCGATATAACTCAACGGGAACAATGCCCAATAAATCGGTTACCGCAATAGTATTGATGATAGTAAACAGTGAAGAACTACGGAATGCTATTTTTCGGTTTGTCAGAAGCGCTTCTATTTCCATCTGAAAATCTTCAAGTCCAGATGCTTTTGATATCAGAAAAGTAAACTCTTCATCAAGAATTTCTTCGCGGCTGCTGTATTCCGTTATTCTCGGATGGGATGAACTACAGATAAGTGTATTGCGTATCGATTGAAAAGGTACACAGCTCACCGAGCGACTGATAACTGGCGTTAATGTGATGACCAGATCTGCTTTGCGATAAGCTAATAAATCTTCGGCACTTTCTGCTGACATCATAATGTCATGATGTTCAATTTCTACGGACGAATCTTGTCGGAGACATCCGATCAAAAGGCTACTGTTCGTTGAGGAAATAAGTTGCGGGCCGTAAATAATAAATTTTTTCTTTAGCTCAGATTTATTGACAATGTTGATGGTTTGTTCAAGATTTTTAAGGTTTTTCTCAAGATGATGATGCAAATTTAAACCCGTTGTTGTTGGTGCAATCCCTTTACCGGATCGAGTAAACAAGGGATCATTAAATTGCGCTCGTAGACGTTGTAAAGACTGGCTTACTGCAGAAGGTGTTATGTATAACGATTCAGCTGCCTTGCTAATACTGAGATGTTGATAGATGCACTCAAAAATGACAAGTAAGTTTAAATCAAATTTTTTTAGGTCGTAAAGATTAGCCATGATGTACTCCATTCATATACTTGTTTTCATAACATTCATCAAGTCAATGATATGGCTTTATGTATTTCAATATATTATGTTGTTTTACTTAATCTATGATTAAGTTTTTCTAAACTAGCATAGTTGATATGCGTGAGGTGAGCAATACTTGCTATTATTTGGATAACTGAAAAGTGATATGTATTTCAGTTATCCATGAATTGAATGTTAATTATTCCCCATAATAATGTTTAAGGTCTTTTTATCTGGTAATCCAACAGCCTGCTGTAATGTTTTTTCTGGGCTCATGTAATAAATCGCAGGGGTGACATTTGCACCCAGTTCGTCCATCAACGCCTCGTTGGCACTGAGAATCTTCATCTGTTCAGGTGTAACGTTCCCGGAGAGGTTCAGCTTTAATTTGCCGCCAGATGCTTCATATTCTTGCCACGTTTTTGCCGGATCTTTAGACGCGAGGATTGCCGCTGCGGTGGCGGGGCTTTCTGGTTTTATCACGCCAACCAACAAAGTACGAATCTGTACTTTACCGGCATCAACCCACGGGCGTGCTTGTTGCCAGAATTGTTTGCAATATGGGCAGAAAGGATCGGCAAAAACATAAACCACGATCGGCGCGTCTTTTTTACCGTCAAGTAGCCAGTTTGATTGTTCCATACGCTGCCACATTTCGCGTCCGGCAGGCGCGTAAATCTCTTTTTCAATAAGAGCGTTACTGAGGTTTTCTCCCTTTTCGTTGTACATATAGCCAGAGATGGCATGTTTACCGTCTGGCGTAAGGTAGATAGTGACCCCCATGTCCTGATATTTCCCCAGATAACCTTTCAGACCGCCTGGCGCATCGAACGATTTAATAATCGTAATCCCCTGTTTTTCAATCGCTTTTACGGGGGCGGGAAGCTCTTCGGCGTAAACGATTCCCGGTAGCAGGGTAAAAAAAATTATCTTTTTTAACATTAATTTGTCCTTTTCAGTCAGTGCAAAATTTGAGTAAAAGGCATAACCTATCACTGTCATAGGTAAGAGCTTAGAACAGGTGATTGCCCTTTGTTTATGAGGGTGTTGTAATCCCTCTCGGCATTGCGGTCGTCATCGCAACACCGCAGCCTGCTGAACAGGCGCTGAAGATACCAAAGGGTAGTTCAGGTTACGCGGCCACCTGGAAAGGAGGCCCATTTTACTTTTATCGCCGCTGGCGGTGCAAAGTTCACAAAGTTGTCTTACGAAGGTTGTAAGGTAAAACTTATCGATTTGATAATGGAAACGCATTAGCCGAATCGGCAAAAATTGGTTACCTTACATCTCATCGAAAACACGGAGGAAGTATAGATGTCCTTGATTAACACCAAAATTAAACCTTTTAAAAACCAGGCATTCAAAAACGGCGAATTCATCGAAATCACCGAGAAAGATACCGAAGGCCGCTGGAGCGTCTTCTTCTTCTACCCGGCTGACTTTACTTTCGTATGCCCGACCGAACTGGGCGACGTTGCAGACCATTACGAAGAACTGCAGAAACTGGGCGTAGACGTATACGCAGTATCTACCGATACTCACTTCACCCACAAAGCATGGCACAGCAGCTCTGAAACCATCGCGAAAATCAAATACGCGATGATCGGCGACCCGACTGGCGCCCTGACCCGTAACTTCGACAACATGCGTGAAGATGAAGGTCTGGCTGACCGTGCGACCTTCGTTGTTGACCCGCAGGGTATCATCCAGGCAATCGAAGTTACCGCTGAAGGCATTGGCCGTGACGCGTCTGACCTGCTGCGTAAAATCAAAGCTGCTCAGTATGTAGCTTCTCACCCAGGTGAAGTTTGCCCGGCTAAATGGAAAGAAGGTGAAGCAACTCTGGCTCCGTCTCTGGACCTGGTTGGTAAAATCTAAATTTCCTTCGTCTTTCGCGCTACCAACTCCGGCGCGAAATACTTCGGAAATTCACCTAATTCTTCGGGTGCTGCGGCACCCGATTTTCTTCCCCGCATCATGATGCAAGCTGCATCCAGGTAGCCGATGAAGGCCGCTTGCATGATGATGTTTAAAGCCCAGGAGATAAACATGCTCGACACAAATATGAAAACTCAACTCAAGGCTTACCTTGAGAAATTGACCAAGCCTGTTGAGTTAATTGCCACGCTGGATGACAGCGCTAAATCGGCAGAAATCAAGGAACTGTTGGCTGAAATCGCAGAACTGTCAGACAAAGTCACCTTTAAAGAAGATAACAGCTTGCCGGTGCGTAAGCCGTCTTTCCTGATCACCAACCCAGGTTCCAACCAGGGGCCGCGTTTTGCAGGCTCCCCGCTGGGTCATGAGTTCACCTCGCTGGTACTGGCGCTGCTGTGGACCGGTGGTCATCCGTCGAAAGAAGCGCAGTCTCTACTGGAGCAGATCCGCAACATTGACGGTGATTTTGAATTCGAAACTTATTATTCGCTCTCTTGCCACAACTGCCCGGACGTGGTGCAAGCGCTGAACCTGATGAGCGTACTGAACCCGCGCATCAAGCACACTGCAATTGACGGCGGCACCTTCCAGAACGAAATCACCGATCGCAACGTGATGGGCGTTCCGGCAGTGTTCGTAAACGGGAAAGAGTTTGGTCAGGGCCGCATGACTATTTCCGAAATCGTCGCCAAAATCGATACTGGCGCTGAAAAACGTGCAGCAGAAGAGCTGAACAAGCGTGACGCTTACGATGTGCTGATTGTCGGTTCTGGCCCGGCAGGGGCTGCGGCAGCAATTTACTCCGCACGTAAAGGCATCCGTACTGGTCTGATGGGCGAACGTTTTGGCGGTCAGATCCTCGATACTGTTGATATCGAAAACTACATCTCTGTGCCGAAAACCGAAGGCCAAAAACTGGCAGGCGCGCTGAAGGTTCACGTTGATGAATACGATGTTGATGTGATTGATAGCCAGAGCGCCAGCAAACTGATTCCGGCAGCGGTTGAAGGCGGCTTGCATCAGATTGAAACGGCTTCCGGCGCGGTACTGAAAGCTCGCAGCATTATCGTGGCGACCGGTGCAAAATGGCGCAACATGAACGTTCCGGGCGAAGATCAGTATCGCACCAAAGGCGTGACCTACTGCCCGCACTGCGACGGCCCACTGTTTAAAGGCAAACGCGTAGCGGTTATCGGCGGCGGTAACTCCGGTGTGGAAGCGGCAATCGACCTGGCAGGGATTGTTGAACACGTAACGCTGCTGGAATTTGCCCCAGAAATGAAAGCCGACCAGGTTCTGCAGGACAAACTGCGCAGCCTGAAAAACGTCGACATCATTCTGAATGCGCAAACCACGGAAGTGAAAGGCGACGGTAGCAAAGTCGTAGGTCTGGAATATCGTGATCGTGTCAGTGGCGATATTCACAACATCGAACTGGCTGGTATTTTCGTCCAGATTGGTCTGCTGCCGAACACCAACTGGCTGGAAGGCGCAGTAGAACGTAATCGTATGGGTGAGATAATCATTGATGCGAAATGCGAAACCAACGTCAAAGGCGTGTTCGCTGCCGGTGACTGTACGACGGTTCCGTACAAGCAGATCATCATCGCTACTGGCGAAGGTGCTAAAGCCTCTCTGAGCGCTTTTGACTACCTGATTCGCACCAAAACTGCATAAGAAGAAGTAAGATTCACCTGCAATTGCTTAGCCGCCGGGGTCAAACCTGGCGGCTTTTTTTATAAAAAACGCCCTGCCGGGATTGCTCAGGGCAGGGCGTCATAAATGCGTTAATTTGTTAACGAACGACTAATACTGGCAGATTGGCGTGACGGATCACGTTGGAAGCGTTGGAACCTAACAGATGGGTTGAAATCGATGGATTTCGCGAACCGATAACCACAACATCCGCATCCAGTTCTTTAGCTAACTCGTTCACTTCATCTCGCACGTTACCAAAACGGACATGTGGTTTGATACGGGATGGATCAATATTGAAATGGCCGACCATTGTCTGTAAGCGTTCTTCGGCTTCATGTTGCAAATGTTCTTCGAAACGACGCACATCAGCAGCAAAACGGTGCAGACTAAGGCTTGCGGCGCCCGGTAATACATGGAGTAAATGAATTACGCCATCATCCTGGGCGAGAAATTCAGCGTGACGAACGGCTTTGTCGCTCAATTCCATTTCAAATACGTCTACTGGCATAATGATTGTTTTGTACATAAGCATTCCCTCCTTGCTATTGCATGAACATATAACAGCATATTATTGATTATGATTCTATGATTTGCGAAGTTGATTTGATCTGGGATAGCAATTGATCTGGAAAATGGATTAAGTCAGCTACTACCAGCGTTGCTCAAGATATAGCACTGCCACAACAAGAATTGCTGCAATGAATATATAAAACGCAGTAATACCGAGAGCTTCGCTCATAGGGGGATCCGCTGGTGGATAACTTGTTCAGATTAGAACGCAGCGGTGAAGAGCAAAATGATAAGTCTGGTTGATATTTGAGCGGAAAGAGGATGCAGAAGCATCCTCCGGGCAAAGCGAATAACGCTTGTGCAGATGGGATTAAAGCAGGTAGTCGCCAGCGGCTTCAGGCTGGTATTCGAGTTCCAGCACTTCAAGGTGGGTAGCAACGCCGCCCGGAAGTTCCCAGTGGATGGTATCGCCAACGCGCAACCCCAGCAGTGCGGCACCAACCGGAGCCATAACGGAAAGTTGAGTATTACTGTCGGTCATTTTTGCCGGATACACCAGTGTACGCACACGGACTTCGCCATCGCTAAGATTGCGGAATTTAACCCGACTGTTCATCGTCACCACATCGTGCGGCATCTCTTCTGGCGAACACATTTGGGCGCGATCCAACTCTGCGTTTAACGCGTCGGCGATTGGCAAACCGGCATAGGCAGGTTGCTCCAGCAGAATATCGATGCGTTCGGCATCCAGGTCGTTAATGATGATTGTTGGTCTGGACATTTTTACTCCATGTCGTCGGTACTGCGATTGTCGCAGATAAACATACCCAAAAGAAAACCCTCACCGTCAGGCGGCGAGGGTTTAGCTCATATGATGATACTGACTGTTGCTCACTCTTTGAAGTGATTTACATCACATTCAGGTAATTCCTTAATGCTGAGCGATTTGTATAAATCTTAATCGAAAAACAGCGTAAGGGATAAATTTTCGTGATGGATCAACGTCCGCTGCGCTGGATCTCAATAACCTGCTTTATCAATCACAAAGGCTTTGCCACAGTTGCCAGGGTGAGGTTGTGGCAAGAATGAGCTTGCCGAGAGCGGCGCATTGATGGCATCAGCTTTGATTGAAATCTGGATTTCAGTCAAATACGCCGGATTACCCTGGCACGTTAACTTGACCGCTTTGACGTTCTCTTTCCCCCAGTTTTTGGCAAAGGCGTCGTCAAAGTCACTGCGGCTCACGGTTTTACCGTAGTTATCAGCGAGGAATTTTCCGGCTGCGCTCTCTTTGATCTCTTGATTCAGACGTACCATCGTCCCGAAGTAAGCGTCCGGATCAAAACCAAAGCAGGCGCCGTGTTTCGCGTATTCATAACGTTCCAGACAGGAACGACCACCTGCGCCCGGCATAACTTCACTCAATTTAGCTGCTGTTTCCAGCGATAACCCTGTTTCCGGTGAAGAACACATCCGGCTGGCGCGAGCTTCCGGCAGGTTTGGGACTGGGCGAGTGGCGCAGCCGAAGCGCATCCAGCGGCGTTCATCAACGCCACGCGCAGCAACCGATTTAGGTAATCCTGGCCACAGACCATGTACGGTCAGAAAATCGGCCTTGTTGCTCGTTTCGGTTTGCAGTCGACACTCATCGCGTTCGTTACGATTTCGGTCGTGCTGACTCTGGCAAAACCCGGTTTGCCAGGAAAGAGCTAAAACGTAACGATCAAAATCGCCATACTGTTTTGCCTGTAATGCAGCGGCGTTGACAGAAGATAAGGGGAGCAGAGAAGCCGCCAGTAAAGCGGCGTTACGCCAGAATATTTTCATAGTGGGTGTGGAACTCATACATGCACTGAATACTATCTATTAAATCATAAAAAAGCCCGCCAGGTTGGCTAACCTGGCGGGCGCGGTGATTTATTCAGCGTTTGGCGAACGTATTAGTTCCACATGGCGAGAATCGGCCAGCCTACCAGAAGCAGCATGGCAATATAAATCACCCCGAAGATAGCCCCAAGACGCCAGTAATCTTTTGATTTCACATAGCCGCAGCCGTAAATAATCACACCTGGGCCAGTAGCATATGGGGTCAGACAGCCCATGATACCGATAGACAGCACCAGCAGAATACACAGTTGTTCCATCGGTACGCCCGGAATACCTTTACCGACCGCCAGAATGACCGGCAGCATGGTTGCGGTGTGCGCTGACAGGCTGGCAAACAGGTAATGAGCAAAATAGAACACCAGCACGAGGACGATAACCGTCGCATTTGGCGAAAAACCTTCCAGATGCGTACTCATGGTGCTGGCGAACCAGTCGATAAATCCGGAACGAGTCAGGCCATTAGCCATGACGACCAGCGTTGCCAGGTTGACCAGCGTGTTCCATGCGCTGTTATAACGGGTAATGTCTTTCCACGGCACAACGTGCAGCGCCAGCATCAGCGAAACAGCCAGCAGGCCAACCGCAGTGGCATTAATCACTTCGCTGCCAAATACCCATAAACCTAAGCTGAGCAACACAAGGCCAATCAGCGTCCATTCTCTACGTGTCAACGCCCCCATGGTTTTTAGTTCATCACCCGCCCAGGTTGCCACTTCTTCACTGTGTGTGATTTCCGGTTTGTACAGCACGTAGGAAAGCCACGGCGCAATGATAAGCAAGATAACCCCAACCGGCAGGAAGCAGAGGAACCACTGTAACCAGCTAATCTGGATACCGGCAATTTTGCTGACGAACTCCAGACCCAGCACGTTTGGTGCTGCACCAGTGACAAACATAGAGGAGCTAAGACTGGTACTAATGACCATCATCCACATCAAATAGCCGCCAATACGACGCGCGGACGGATCGTTCGGGAATGATTTAAATAGCGGCGGCAGGTTTTTAATGACCGGGAAAACCGTACCCCCGGTACGCGCGGTGTTGGACGGTGTAAACGGTGCCAGCAGAATGTCGATAATGACAATCGCATAACCTAACGTCAGCGTGCGTTTCCCCATGAATTTCACCAGGAAAAGGGCAATACGACGGCCTAATCCAGAAACTTCATATCCTAATGCAAAGATAAATGCGCCAAATACCAGCCAGACTGTGGTACTGGAAAAACCAGCCAGCCCCCATTTCAGCGCCTGTTTTTGCGCATTAAACGCTGGGTCAGCTAATTCTTTGGCGTCAAAGAGCAGGTAATTACTGCCAATCACGCAAATAGTAACCGCAATAAAACTGATCGCTGTTGCCGGGATTGGCTCGAGGATCATTCCGACAATCATTGCCACAAACACAGCGAAGTAATGCCATGCCTGCGGCGGCATACCGTCGGGGACAGGGATAAGAAACATGACACCCATCACCACCAGTGGGGCCAATAGTTTCCATATATTATCTTTTGCTAAAGACATACGGGTTCTCCGAAAATTAATATTTCCAAATTTATCAAGTGCTTAAATTATTAAATCTGTGCTAAAAACCAGGTAAGGATCAGCAGGTCGGCACTGCCGCCTGGACTGAGATTTCGTTCGATACACTCCCTGTCGAACTGCCGGAGATAATCGAGATCGGCGGGGGTTCGAATGCCCCCTTTTTGCAATAGTGTTTGCGCCTCGCGCTGTAGCCAGCGCAGGCCCCCCTCACCACCGCGCGATGCAACGTTGGTATCGCCGTTGGTAGCCATCAGTAGGAGCAAGGTATCGAGCAATGCCAGTTCAGGATCTAGCCCCTGATCCAGCAGAGTGAGGTAATGCGGTAGGGCGTGGTTGATCACCAGTGGATAACCTGCTTCGGCTTCACCGCGCGCGCCGGTAAGGCCAAGTTGCTGGTACAACCGTTGACCTGCGGTCAGTTGTTGATTATTGGTACGCAGTTCGCGCTCGGTCAGACCACGGCAGAAACTTGCCGCCGTCGAACAAACGGTTGTGGGCGTTACCGGCTGGTTGAGCTGAAGCAAACGGCCAATCGCCGCGCACAGTAGCCCTAAAGAAAAAATACTGCCTTTATGCGTGTTTACGCCCGCAGTGGCGCGGAACATATCGCCTTCACAGGCCATACCAATTGGGCGTAATCCGTGGAGTACCGCTTCCGGTGCCATTTCTGCACTACAGGCACCAAATTCAATGAAACAGGGTAACCAGCCCTGGATCGCCAGTGCGCTACGGTGGAAATCTTCCAGCGCCATATCTTTGTGCGCACCGCAGTTAATGCGATCTACCAGGCCTGGTTTCGGTGACAGATTGACTTCAGTCAGCATGGCGCGCCAGCCCAGCAGGGCGTATTCATTGATTAATGACGCAGCAAGCTTTGTGGTTTTAGTTGACGTTGCAGGCATCGACATCGTTCAGCAGCGCCTCCATGCGGTTGAGTAAATCGGTCAGTTGGTGGGTTTTCCCGCGCGCGCAGACGGCTGCGCTTTGCTCGCATAGCAGGCAGCGGCGAGGCGGCAGCGAATAATCGCGGCGGGAGAGAATTTCGCCTTCGGGCGTCAGGACATCGATATCCCATAAACGCCCGAGAGGATGACTATGTTCAAGCTCAATGGTGGCGAGCTTGAGGTCGCGAGCTGGAGCGGCAATGCTCAACATGCCCTCCGGCCCGCTGGCGGAAACCAGTGCAGCCTGCTCCTGAATTTGCCAGCCCTGCTTTGCGGCTAAAGCGCGCAAGGCTGTCACGCCATGATTAAAAATTCGGCGTGTGACCTCGCTGTCTTTAATCGGGCCCGGCGCAACCACGGTAAAGGAGACCAGTGGAACAGGATGGCGCTTGAGCCAGGCGTGTTGCCGTGCTTGCCTTTCATCCCGGCTGACGAGCAACTCGGGAATTGAAACCGCATGGTGGCTGGCGAGTTCAGGGAGCAGGTGCATGGCTTATTCCTTCACCTGATGCACAACGTCAATCACCGAGCCATCGCGGTAGCGCACGACGGCAACGACGCGGTCGGTGAATTCAATCGGCTGTGGTTCACCGGTCAGCAGACGCGCACGTTCGCGCAGCCACTCAATAGAAACCACTTTTATGCCTGCTTCCTGCAGACGTTCTGCCAGTTCCGGACGTGCCGGGTTAACAGCGATGCCGTGGTCGGTGACCAGAATATCGACGCTGGACCCTGGGGTAATGCAGGTCAGCACATTATCCACCAGAGTAGGGATACGACCGCGCACCAGCGGCGCAACTATGATGGAAAGCGCAGAGGCAATTGCGGTATCGCAGTGACCGCCGGAAGCGCCACGCAGCACACCGTCAGAGCCGGTCAGCACGTTAACGTTGAACTGGGTATCAATTTCCAGCGCGCTCAGTACCACCACGTCGAGACGATCAACCGATGCGCCTTTAGAGCCCCAGTTAGCGTACTGGTTGGCACTGATTTCGATGTGATTCGGGTTACGGGCCAGCGATTGCGCAGCGTGGCTGTCAAAGCTCTGCACATCCAGCAGTTTGCGGATCAGACCTTTTTCGTGCAGATCAACCATCGTTGCGGTAATGCCACCGAGGGCGAAGTCGGCGCGAATATCGCGGCTACGCATTTTGTCTTCCAGGAAACGGGTTACCGCAAGCGAAGCGCCGCCGGTGCCGGTCTGCATGGAGAAACCCTCTTTGAAGTAGCCAGAGTTGACAATCACATCCGCAGCGCTGCGGGCAATCAGCAGTTCGCGCGGGTTAGTGGTCATACGGGTTGCGCCAGCACCGATTTTTGCGGCATCGCCAACGCGATCAACTTTGACGATCAAATCAACCTGATCTTGCTCAATGCTTGCCGGATTATGCGGATAAGGCAGCAGTTCTTCGGTGAGCATCACGACCTGTTTTGCGTTGTCGGCATCAACCATTGCATAGCCGAGGGAGCCGCAGCAGGCTTTACCGGTGTAGCCGTTGGCATTACCGAATTCATCGCAGGACGGGACGCCGAGGAAAGCGACGTCGATGTTCAGTTCGCCGCTCTGTACCAGATGCACGCGACCGCCGTGGGAGTGGATTTGCACCGGTTCAGCCAGCAGGCCACGGGAGATTTCTTCTGCCAGTGGGCCGCGTAAACCGGAGGTATAAATGCGGGTTACCACGCCCTGACGGATATGTTCTACCAGCGGCGCATGGCAATCACTCAGGGAACTGGACGCCAGGGTCAGGTTTTTAAAGCCCATCTTCGCGATGACGTCCATCACCATATTGACGGTCAGGTCACCACCACGAAAAGCATGGTGGAAGGAGACGGTCATACCATCTTGCAAACCAGAACGACGAATGGCTTCTTCCAGGTTGGCGCACAGTTTGCGATCGCGCGCTTTTTCAGCCTGATAGGTTTGTTTCGGCGAGTTCTGGAAAGCGGCAAGATCGCATTCAGCGTGACGATTCCAGGCTGCTACCCGTTCTTGTCGTTGAGATTGTTCAATTTTCTGCGTCATTTTGATTGCCTTATTCTTCGCGGATGCCGGAAAGTTCTGCACGGGAGAGCACCAGACGGGCGCGATCGATAACCGGACCGTCAACCATCTTGCCGTTCAGGGAAACGACGCCAAGGCCTTCGCGAGCGGCGGCTTCAGCGGCTTCTACGACGCGGCGTGCGTGATCCACTTCTTTCTGGGTTGGAGCGTAGAGGTTGTGCAGCAGATCAATCTGACGCGGGTTGATCAGCGATTTGCCGTCAAAGCCCAGTTGTTTGATGTGGGCGGCTTCTTGCAGGAATCCAGCTTCGTTGTTGGCGTCGGAATAGACGGTATCGAACGCCTGAATACCCGCAGAACGTGCGGCCTGCAAAATAGAGCAGCGAGCGAACAGCAGTTCAGTTCCTTCCGGAGAGCGTTCTGTACGCAGGTTGCGCACGTAGTCTTCTGCACCGAGGGCGATACCGATCAAACGCTCGGAAGCGTGAGCGATTTCCACCGCGCGGGTAATGCCCAGCGGTGATTCAATCGCCGCCAGCAGCCCCGTGCTACCTGGTTCACGACCACAAGCTTTTTCAATACGCAGGATCTCTTTTTCGATATCCAGAACGTCCTGAGCGGTATCGGTTTTCGGCAGACGCACAACGTCTGCGCCACCGCGAACGACGGCTTCCAGGTCGTTAACGCCCCATTCAGAATCCAGTGCGTTAACACGTACGATGGTTTCAATATCGCGATACAGCGGATGTTGCAGCGCGTGGTAGACCATGCGACGTGCGGTGTCTTTTTCACGCAACGCCACGGAGTCTTCGAGGTCGAACATCAGAGCATCAGCTGGGTAGATGAAGGAGTTGCTGACCATCGCGGCATTGGCGCCAGGCACAAACAGCATGCTGCGGCGGGTGCGAGTTTTACGTTGTTGCAGCGAAGCGGAAATCATTGGCAATCCTCCCATGGCAGCGCCGGGATACCGCTGGCGCGTGCCAGCAAGGCTTCCAGTCGTGCACGTAAAATGCAGTCCAGTGCGCCTTTGTCATCGACATTCAGCTGTACGCCGCGCACGTTATAGCGGGCGAGAACGTCCAGAATGGTGGTGCGAATCGCATCGCCAAACTGTTTCTCAACGCTGCTGTTGATTTGCAGGTCGATATCCTGCGTATCGAGTGGGGCGATGCGTATCATCACATCCCCAGACTCAAGGGTGCCTGCAACGGCGGGCTGGTTTATTTTCATTTTTCACCTGTTTCTTATGCGGGGGTCTTTTGACGAACTGCCGCGTCCTGGCGGGCGTGTTCAAGCAGATTCTGCAAGTAATGCAGAGTGGGTGCCGGGACCAGTGGCGCGATAGCCGTGAGATCGTTTTTCACCAGCAGTTGACGTACCCGGGAAGCGGATATCGGCAGTTCTTGGTAACGCAGTCGCTCAATTTCAACCAGTTCGATGGGCGGTGCGGAGATGGTCGGTGTTTCCAGCCAGTAGCGCATATCCTGGTTGTACTGAGCGGTCACGCGACAAATGGGTTCAGTACCAACAAAGCGGTGAGTAACGCCCAGCGCGGGCGCGAGGTACTGACGGAAAATTTTCAGGTCAATTTCGGTGTAACAATGGTTGATGACGCTCTGTTCTTTAATGAAGTAGCAGGGGAACGTGGCACGGGAGATGATGTACTCGGAGCCGCGATGCACGGTCAGGCGCGGAATATCGGCGGTGCCTTTTAACACCAGATCTAACCGGTCGTCATAGGGAAAGCGTGAAGAGTCTTCTTTGACTAAAAACAGATGCAGCCAGTCGCACTGTGCCGCAGCTTGTTGAATCAGATAACGGTGGCCGTTAGTAAAGGGATTGGCGTTCATGACGATACAGCCAATCTTCTTCCCTTCATGACGGAATTTCTTCAGCGATTCGGCATAGCGTTTCAGACGTGTGGCGCTATTTTCCATCAACACCATCACGCCAGGTACGCTGGTTAACGTATAGAAACCGCACTGACGGAACAGCGCCTCGTATTCGGTTTTGGTATAAATAAACAGATGCGTGCTGTGCCGTTCATAGGCGAGGTTTATCAGTTCGGTGGCTAATGTCAGCGCCAGTCCTTCACCACGAACTGATTCACTAATAGCGACGCACTTAATGATATTTCCGGCAATTCCGCCGCAGGCAATAAGGCGGTCGTTACGGGTTACGGTAATAAATACTTCGACCGTGGTGTCAACACTCAAATCATTTTCATGCAGAAAGTGGGTAATTTCCGCCATCTTTTTATTTTCTGAACGTTTTACCCGGGTGAAAATATCATTGCCGAACATAATAAATAGTATCCTGAAGGTGCATGTTGTTATCGATTTGCAACAAATGTTGTTCGATGTAGCAAATTGATAACCTTTTATTTTCAGTTGAGAGAAAGGGTTGTGAGTGAGGTATTTCTGTTTCTCCTTTCGCCATACATCCTAAGGAGTATTGCATCGTGAAATTTTGATTTATTTCACATAGAGTTAGTGGTTTTTTATTTATTTAATGGTTTTAAGTTTTTTAATTAATGTAATTACGAATTGACCCGTAGGTTTAATTGATTTAATTGATTTAATGAATGAAATTTGTCACGATCATATTTGATATTTATAAATCGAGATTCAACATTTTAATTACATCCGCCAAAAAACAGGGCTTACCCCGCAAGGAAAACAATGTTGCAGTTTAATGAGAATAAACAGTTTGCTTTTTTCCAACGACTGGCGTTCCCGTTGCGTATTTTTTTGCTGATTTTGGTGTTCTCGATATTTGTCATCGCTGCGTTGGCGCAATATTTTACGGCCAGCTTTGAGGACTATTTAACGCTTCATGTTCGTGACATGGCAATGAATCAGGCGAAAATTATTGCCTCCAATGACAGTATCATCACCGCAGTGAAAATGCGTGACTACAAACGGCTGGCGACTATCGCCAACAAATTGCAAAGAGACACCGACTTCGATTATGTGGTGATTGGTGACCGGGATTCGATCCGCCTTTACCATCCTAATCCGGAAAAGATTGGTTACCCCATGCAGTTTACCAAACCGGGAGCGCTGGAAAGAGGGGAGAGTTACTTCATCACCGGCAAAGGGTCGATAGGTATGGCAATGCGCGCCAAAACGCCGATCTTTGATGACGATGGCAAAGTCATTGGCGTGGTGTCGGTGGGGTATCTGGTAAGTAAAATCGATAGCTGGCGGGCAGAGTTTTTATTACCGATGGTGGGCGTGTTTGTCGTGCTGTTAGGCATTCTGATGCTGCTGTCGTGGTTCTTAGCTGCGCATATCCGCCGCCAGATGATGGGGATGGAACCAAAGCAGATTGCGCGCGTGGTCCGCCAGCAAGAGGCGCTTTTTAGTTCGGTTTATGAAGGGCTGATTGCGGTGGACCCGTATGGGCATATTACTGCCATCAACCGCAACGCAAGAAAAATGTTGGGGCTGAGTTCCCCCGGACGGCAGTGGCTGGGCAGACCTATTGCAGAGGTTGTCAGACCGGCTGATTTTTTTACCGAACAAATTGATGAAAAACGTCAGGATGTGGTGGCGAATTTTAATGGTCTGAGCGTTATTGCTAACCGCGAAGCTATTCGTTCTGGTGATGATTTGCTAGGTGCAATTATTAGTTTTCGTAGTAAAGACGAAATATCTACCCTTAATGCGCAACTGACGCAAATTAAACAATATGTCGAAAGCCTGCGCACACTACGTCATGAACATCTCAATTGGATGTCTACGCTCAATGGTCTGTTGCAGATGAAAGAGTATGATCGTGTGCTGGCGATGGTTCAGGGGGAGTCCCGGGCTCAGCAGCAACTTATTGATAGTCTGCGTGAAGCATTTGCCGACCGCCAGGTGGCGGGGCTTCTTTTTGGTAAAGTGCAGCGCGCCCGGGAGCTGGGGCTAAAAATGACGATTGTTCCAGGCAGCCAACTTTCACAACTGCCGCAAGGGCTGGACAGCACTGAATTTGCGGCGATAGTGGGCAACTTACTCGATAATGCCTTCGAAGCCAGTCTGCATAGTGATGAAGGGAATAAGACAGTCGAATTATACCTGAGCGATGAAGGCGACGACGTGGTAATTGAAGTGGCCGATCAGGGCTGCGGCATTCCAGAGTCTCTTCGCGACAAAATATTTGAGCAGGGCGTCAGTACGCGTGCTGATGAACCCGGTGAGCATGGCATTGGGTTGTATCTTATTGCCAGCTATGTAACGCGCTGCGGTGGTGTTATCACTCTCGAAGAGAATGATCCCTGCGGTACTTTATTTTCAATCTATATTCCGAAAGTGAAACCTGATGACAGCTCCATTAACCCTATTGATCGTTGAGGACGAAACACCGTTGGCAGAAATGCATGCGGAATATATTCGTCACATTCCCGGCTTCAGTCAGATATTGCTGGCGGGAAACCTGGCGCAGGCCCGAATGATGATCGAGCGTTTTAAGCCGGGGCTTATCTTGCTGGATAACTATCTCCCTGATGGTAGAGGCATTAATTTGTTGCATGAGTTGGTGCAGACGCATTACCCCGGCGATGTGGTGTTTACCACTGCCGCCAGCGATATGGAAACGGTATCTGAGGCTGTGCGCTGCGGTGTGTTTGATTATTTAATCAAGCCAATCGCTTATGAGCGTCTGGGGCAGACATTAACTCGTTATCGCCAGCGTAGACACATGCTGGAAAGTATTGATAGCGCCAGTCAGAAGCAAATTGATGAGATGTTCAACGCTTACGCTCGCGGTGAACCAAAGGATGAGCTGCCAACTGGCATTGACGCGTTGACGCTAAACGCAGTGAGAAAACTGTTCAAGGAGCCTGGTGTGCAACATACGGCTGAGACAGTAGCGCAGGCTTTGACCATAAGCCGCACCACCGCGAGACGTTATCTTGAATATTGCGCCAGCCGACATCTGATCATCGCCGAGATTGTTCACGGCAAAGTCGGTCGGCCGCAGCGCATTTACCACAGCGGATGAAGAGAGTGCCGGAGGACGCGCTCCTCCGGCTTGGGAAATTACTTACCAGCAACCGCGGCGGTAGTACCGGGCACCATCAACTCTGTTGCCACAATGACAATCACCAGCCCAACAAGCACCGGCACCGAGGTGCGTTTAACCACTTCAAAAGGTGATATTTTAGCCATCCCGGCAACGGCAACCACCACGCCAGAGACTGGCGAAAGCGTGCGCCCCAGGTTTGATGCCTGCAGCATCGGGATTGTCAGGTACGCCGGGTTAATGCCGGAAGAGTGTGCCAGTTTCGGGATCATCTCAACAAAGGCATAGAAAGGCGCATTGCCGGAACCCGTGGTGACTGCTGCCAGCATTGTCAGGATAACCAGCACCAGCATCAGGATTATGCTCGCCGAACCGAACGAGGTGGCGATTGAGATCAGGCTCTGGATAAAGCCGATGGTGCTAAGGCCCTGAGCGAAAACCCCTGCGGCAACTAATAACATTACTACGTTAGCGAAGGCATCAGCCATGCCGCGGTAAGCCACCTCGAGGCCCGAAAAGACTTTTTGCGTATTAAAGCCGCGAAGAAATTCCAGAACAGAGGCAATCAGCATACAGATCACCAGAATGGTGATGATGTGCAATTGCGGACCCCATTTACCGTCAAAAAATAGCACGCCAATGATCGGTGTAAACGGCAGAATGGCGTAAAACGCAGGCGCGGTGGTTGTGATTTCGCTGACATCTAACATTTCATGAGAGATGTGCTCTTTTTTGTCCAGATAACGCTGCCAGAAAAAGTGGGCAATCGCCATGCCGATAATCGCGGCAATTGAGATAGGAAGTGTTGTTTTGAAGGCGAAATCAATCAGCGGCATTTCAGAAGCCTGTGCTGCCAGCACCACATCACCAGATGTTGGTGCGAGAATAATTGCTGCTGGTGAGGCACAAATGGCAGCTGCCGCGCCGCGACTGATACCAACGTTCACCATCACCGGGAACAACGTTGCCATCAGTAAAACGCCAAGACCGGTTGCGGAAGAGACTGCCAGTGACATCAGACAGGCGACAAAGTAGGCGGCAATCATCAGCAGGTAAGGGGAGTTAATGTACTGCAGCGGTTTTGATGCCAGTTTGACAACCATATCGTTCGCGCCGATGTGGGTCATATAAGCGGCAAAGCCACACAGCATCATGATCATCATGCCGAGATCGCCGCCACGGCTCATCAGTAATATTTTAATGTATTCAACGATATCTGTGGCGCTGTAGCCAGTGGAAGTCTGGCTGGAAGGTAAAACTTTGTGTCCCATTATAGCGCTGATGATCAGCAGTAGCAGGCCGCCAACAAATAGCACCCCGGTGGCGGAATACCCTTTAATGATGTAGCGAGCTACACCCACAATAACGACAACCCCAATAAGGAGTTCAATAAATGTCTGCATATTCTTTCCTGTCTCCAGAATCTACAATAAATAATAAAAAAATCCTAAAATAAGAAAAAAATATGCCGAATAAATTGACATCAGGTGCTGATTGAAATCAAGAAAGCTGTCATTAAGACATTGATGTTGCTGTTTTTATACCTGGATAACAAAATTTATTTTAGGGGGAGTAAATACAACATAATGATGTTTATAAACCGATGAGTAATTGATGCAATTTTGTTAATTGTTTTATGGTATTTTGTACGTCCAAAAAATAATCTTGTATGCGTATCATGTGGCAATGCAAACAATGATTTTATTGATGGCTTTATTGTATCTAATTGAAAAATAAGTGAATGATAAATGTTTTTATGGGTGTGATTTTTATTTGTATGAGTTGTTCTTTAGCTGAAAATATTTCTTAGTCTCCGGAATAATCCGATGGTTTTATTAGTAAATTTCATGAAATAAATTTTTCAGACGCTCGGATTATTCTTTATGTTTGCCTTGTTAAGGTTGTATTTATTTTTCTTTGGCTATGCTGGTAATATATTTTTGATAAGTTTCCTGTGGTTGCTAATGGGCGCTAGTAAATGTGTTACCGTATTTTCCTTTACTTTTATTCAGTTAATCAGCATTGAAGAAGTTTCTGCTAGTGCAGAGCAATGGATTGCGACATTTAAAGATAATGTCGCAGAAACCTGGCAGCGGCCAGAACATTATGATCTGTATATTCCCGCCATTACCTGGCATGCACGTTTCGCTTATGACAAAGAAAAAACCGATCGCTATAACGAAAGACCGTGGGGTGGCGGTTTTGGTCAGTCACGTTGGGATGAGAAAGGCAACTGGCACGGTTTGTACGCGATGGCGTTTAAGGATTCGTGGAATAAATGGGAGCCCATTGCCGGATACGGTTGGGAAAGTACCTGGCGACCGCTTGCCGATGAAAACTTTCATGTCGGTCTGGGATTCACCGCTGGTGTGACGGCGCGTGATAACTGGAACTACATACCTGTTCCGCTGATACTGCCATTGGCTTCTGTGGGCTATGGCCCTGCAACTTTTCAGATGACCTATATCCCTGGCACTTACAACAATGGCAATGTTTACTTTGCCTGGATACGGTTTCAGTTTTAGACAAGTCACGTTTTAACAAAAGCCTTAAAAATCAGCATGTAATGAAATCAACATCAAAAATAACGCGACTTTTATCACTTTTTAGTAAAGTTGCACTGGACAAAGCGTACCACAATTGGTGTACTGATAACCGACACAGCATTTGTGTCTATTTTTCATGTAAAGGTAATTTTGATGTCTAAGATTAAAGGTAACGTTAAGTGGTTTAATGAGTCCAAAGGATTCGGTTTCATTACTCCGGAAGACGGCAGCAAAGATGTGTTCGTACACTTCTCTGCAATCCAGACTAATGGTTTTAAAACTCTTGCTGAAGGTCAGCGCGTAGAGTTCGAAATCACTAACGGTGCCAAAGGCCCTTCTGCTGCAAACGTAATCGCTCTGTAAGATACGTCAGCAAGAATTCAAAACCCGCTTATTCAGCGGGTTTTTTTTGGTCTTCAGTGTGCGGTTGATGCTGAAAATAGCCAAAAAGCCAGTGCGGTCATGGCAAAGGAACCTAACAGGTTAACGAAGACGTTCAGTAGCGCCCAGCCAAAACGCCCCTCCTGCAATAAAAACACCACTTCTGCCGAAAATGTTGAGAAGGTCGTTAGCCCGCCACAAAAACCAGTGGTGATTAATACTTTCCACACCGGATCGATATTAGTCATGCGGCTAAACCAGGCAAACCCCATTCCTATGATAAATGCCCCAATCAGGTTTGCTGCCAGAGTTCCGAGTGGAATAGCCTGGTGCAGTGGGTTAAACCGCATACTTAACATCCATCTCGCCACGCTTCCCGTACCACCACCAATAAAAACTGCTAAAAGGAGTTGTAACACAGCTAAATCCTGCTATTTGATTTGTATGAGTGATAAGTTTAACGCCGAATATTCGTCGTTGGCGAATTTTACAACTCTGACAGGAGGTGGCAATGCTGGTTGCCGCAGGACAATTTGCTGTTACATCAATATGGGAAAAGAACGCTGAGATTTGCGCTTCGTTAATGGCACAGGCGGCGGAAAACGACGTATCGCTGTTTGTCCTGCCGGAAGCGCTTCTGGCGCGCGACGATCTTGACCCGAATTTGTCAGTTAAATCGGCACAGTTGCTGGAAGGGGAATTCCTCGGACGTTTACTGCGGGAAAGTAAACGTAACATGATGACGACGATTCTGACGATTCATGTTCCCTCAACCCCTGGGCGCGCGTGGAATATGCTGGTGGCGCTGCAGGCGGGGAAAATTGTCGCCCATTATGCCAAATTGCATCTCTATGATGCGTTTGCCATTCAGGAATCGCGCCATGTGGATGCAGGTGATGAAATAGCCCCTTTACTGGAGGTTGAAGGCATGAAAGTGGGGCTGATGACCTGCTATGATTTACGTTTTCCAGAGTTGGCATTAGCCCTGGCATTACAGGGCGCGGAAATCCTGATCCTGCCAGCGGCCTGGGTTCGCGGGCCACTCAAAGAGCACCACTGGTCAACCTTGCTAGCCGCTCGTGCTCTGGATACCACCTGTTATATGGTGGCAGCGGGGGAGTGCGGGAACAAAAATATCGGGCAAAGCCGGATTATAGATCCCTTTGGCATCACCATTGCGGCAGCGGCAGAAATGCCTGCGCTCATTATGGCGGAAGTGACGCCCGAACGTGTGCGTCAGGTGCGCGCGCAACTTCCCGTCTTAAACAACCGTCGCTTTGCGCCGCCGCAATTATTATGATGTTTTTTTACTCGGCGCTTGATTCACCTTGTTACAGATTGCTATTGTGTGCGCGCGTCGAATGACCGTTAATATTCTCTGGTTTTTAAGGCGCGTTCTGTTGCCAGTTTTATGTCAAGAAGGTATCTATGGGTGAGATTAGTATTACCAAACTGCTGGTAGTTGCGGCGCTGGTCGTTCTGCTGTTTGGGACTAAGAAGTTACGTACGCTGGGCGGAGACCTGGGAGCGGCCATTAAAGGGTTCAAGAAAGCGATGAATGATGATGACGCTGCGGCTAAAAAAGGCGCAGACGTTGATATTCAGGCTGAAAAGCTCTCTCATAAAGAGTGACGTGGCGAGCAGGACGCTCCCTCAATATCTTGTTCGATAAAAAAACCCGCTTCAGATAGCGGGTTTTTTATCAGACAGATGTAAGCAATTATTACACGATTACTTAACTTCCATCCCTTTCGCCTGCAAGTCGGCGTGATACGAAGAGCGGACAAACGGACCGCATGCAGCATGGGTAAAGCCCATCGCCAGCGCTTCGGCCTTCATTTCATCAAACTCATCCGGGCTAACGTAGCGTTGTACCGGCAGGTGATGGCGGCTTGGCTGCAGATATTGCCCCAGCGTCAACATGGTTACACCATGGCGGCGCAGATCGCGCATGACTTCAATAATCTCTTCATTGGTTTCACCCAGTCCCACCATCAAACCGGATTTGGTCGGGATCTCCGGATGCGCTTCTTTAAAGCGTTCCAATAGTTTTAGCGACCAGTTGTAATCTGCGCCCGGGCGTACCTGACGGTAAATACGCGGTACGTTTTCCAGGTTGTGGTTGAATACATCTGGCGGCGTGGCGGTCAGAATATCCAGCGCACGATCCATACGACCACGGAAATCCGGCACCAGAGTTTCAATTTTGATTTCCGGGCTTTTTTCCCGGATGGCAGTAATGCAATCCGCAAAGTGCTGGGCTCCGCCATCGCGCAGGTCATCGCGGTCAACGGAGGTGATAACCACATAACGCAGCGCCATATCAGCAATGGTCTGTGCCAGTTTTACCGGCTCGTTGGCATCCGGGGCGACCGGGCGACCGTGGGCAACGTCACAGAATGGACAACGGCGGGTACAAATGGCGCCGAGGATCATAAACGTTGCTGTGCCGTGGTTGAAGCATTCTGCCAGGTTAGGGCAGGAGGCTTCCTCACAGACAGAATGCAGGCCATTTTTGCGCATTGCGGCTTTGATGCCCTGGATACGTGTAGAGTCCGCGGGAAGCTTGATTTTCATCCATTCCGGCTTGCGCAGCAGGGCTTCGCGCTCTGTTGCCACGTTTTTAACCGGGATAAGGGCCATCTTATCGGCATCGCGGTATTTAACACCGCGTTCCATCACAATGGGTTTACTCATAGCGTGCGTGTTCCAGTTGCGAATTACGAAGGAAAGCGTTTCAATTCAATAGATTGTTGTAATTATCAACTATTTTTGAATTAACGACTGGCAGTATATCATTGAAACGGCCCAGAAAGCAGCCAAAGCGGTCGCGAAAATGTAAAATTGTTGTTGGTTTGTGCCATTTTATCGTTCGGCGCTGTGAACTCTATGTAACGATACTTTTTCAAAACACATTCGATAGCATCAGTTCCCGCGAAGTATTGGAACACGCTGACTACAATGACCCAATATGATTTGGGTCATTTATGAGGGAGAATTAAGCAGGGATATATTCTACGTCAGGATTTTTGAGTAGCGCTAAAATATTTGCCAGTAAGCGTGGTGCAATATTATCGGTGGTCGCATCAGGTTTCCATTGCGATATTTTTGCCATTTCCATCCCGGCATAACCACAAGGGTTGATACGTAAAAATGGCGAAAGATCCATATTGACGTTTAATGCCAGACCGTGGAATGAACAGCCGCGGCGAATACGCAATCCGAGCGAACAAATTTTCTTTTCCCCAACGTAGACACCTGGAGCATCAGCCCGAGGGTGCGCTTCAATATCCAGCTCGGCCAGGGTATTCACTACCGTTTGTTCGAGCAAGGTCACCAGTTCACGCACGCCCAACTTCCTGCGTTTGAGGTTAAGCAATACATACATCACCTGTTGCCCCGGCCCGTGATAAGTTACCTGGCCGCCGCGATCGCTCTGGATCACCGGAATATCACCCGGCATTAAAATATGTTCCGCTTTACCTGCTTGTCCCTGGGTGAATACAGGATGGTGTTCAACCAACCAGATTTCATCAAGGGTATTTTCATCACGGGTATCGGTGAATTCATGCATAGCCTGAGAAATAGGCTCGTAAGGCTGAAGGCCGAGCTGGCGGACAAGAATTTTATCCTGATACAAAACGGCATCTCCGTGGAGAATGAGTAAAAGTGGGGAAAATTATATCACAGCGAGGGGAGGGGAGTTACCCGACCAGAGGCCGGGTAACGGAGAAGCGAATTACAGAACCATACGGACGATATCGATTTTGCCCAGTTCTTCGTACAGAGTTTCAACCTGCTCGATATGAGTGGCGTTGATAGTGATAGATACCGAGTGGTAGTTGCCTTTGCTGCTTGGTTTTACCGTTGGGTTGTAGTCACCTGGCGCATGGCGCTGTACCACTTCAACCACCTGATCAACCAGCTCAGGTAACGCCTGCCCCATTACTTTGTAGGTAAAAGGAGTAGGGAATTCAAGCAGTTCGTTAAGTTTGGTTTTCATGTCAGCTCCGGCGTAACGTAATTAAATAGCAACTCCCGCCAGAGGGCGGGAGTTTTTTACTGATGCTTAGTATATGGGGGCGGAAATTACACTTTCAAGTGTTCAATTTTTAGCCGAACCAGTGATGGAACATTAATTTAATGTAATCAATGATTTTGCCGAAGAAGTTACCTTCCGGAATTTCCTGTAACACCACCAGCGGGCGTTGTTCGATAGTTTTGCCATCAAGCTGGAAGTTGATGGTGCCAACGACCTGGTTCTTTTGCAGCGGCGCATGCAGTTCACTGCTGTTCAGCACGTAGCTGGCTTTCAGGTCTTTCATGCGGCCACGCGGAATGGTCAGGTAAACGTCTTTATCAACCCCTAACGAAGCGCGGTCAGTATTACCAAACCAAACCGGTTCAGAGGCGAACTCTTTGCCAACTTTCAGTGGGTTAACCGTTTCGAAGAAACGGAAGCCCCAGGTCAGCAGTTTTTTACTTTCGGTTTCACGGCCTTTGAACGTGCGTCCGCCCATGACTGCGGAGATCAGACGCATCTGACCTTCCGTTGCGGAGGCGACAAGGTTGTAGCCCGCCTTGTCAGTATGGCCAGTTTTGATTCCGTCGACATTCAGGCTGTTATCCCATAGCAGGCCGTTACGGTTGAGCTGGCGAATACCGTTAAAGGTAAACTCTTTCTCTTTATAGATAGCGTATTCGTTAGGGACATCACGAATCAGGGCCTGACCGATCAGCGCCATATCACGCGCGGAGCTGTACTGACCGTCAGCGTCCAGACCGTGTACAGTCTGGAAGTGGGTATTTTTCAGGCCCAGGGCGTTAACGTAACTGTTCATCAGACCAACGAAAGCATCCTGGCTACCGGCGGCGAAGTCAGCCATGGCAACACAAGCATCGTTACCAGATTGCAGGTTGATACCACGGATAAGCTGAGAAACCGGTACCTGCATGCCAGGTTTGAGGAACATCAGCGAAGAACCTCTGAACACCGGGTTACCGGTGGCCCAGGCGTCATTGCCGATGGTCACTAAATCAGATTCTTTGAATTTACCTGCTTTCATTGCCTGACCGATAACGTAGCTGGTCATCATTTTGGTCAGACTTGCAGGGTCGCGACGGACATCCGCATTTTGCTCGGCGAGCACTTTGCCGGAGTTATAGTCGATCAGGATGTAAGACTCCGCGTCGATCTGCGGTACACCCGGGATCATGGTTTTGATATTCAGGTCATCGGCATGTGCAGCAGAGATAAAGGCTGTGCAAAGAGCCGTGGTGAGCGCCAGGCGCTTCATGATACGAGCGGAAAAAATGGTATTCATGGTCTGAACTACGACATCCGTGATGGAATTTAAAATAAGTGCCCTACTATAGCAAATGCACTACCGCCAGGCATCTGACTTTCCGCGTGACTTTGTTAACGTCATTTACAGAAATTGACATTTCAGATGCCTGCTTTACGTTATTGCGCGGTGGTAATAAATGACTGTAATTGGGCTTCGGTTTGTAAACGTTGCTGCAAGGCACTGGCTTCAGCTTTGTTGGCGAATGGACCAAGCTGAATACGCCAGACCGCGCCGTTTTGGGTCACGCGACCGGGTACGCCGAACTGTTGTCCCAGTTGCTGTTGATACTGTTGCGCGCGTGCCTGATCGCTAACGGCCCCCACTTGCACCATAAAGTTACCGCTGGCGCTTTGCGAAGCGGCTTGCGGTGTCACCATTGCAGATGTTGTTGCAGGAGCGGTGACAACGGGCTGTGGTGCAGGCGTCGGTTCGCTGCCTTCCAGTACGCCGGGCGCCAGGGTAGTCGGCGCGCCGAGGAAGCCGCTGCTGGTTACCGGCGCGCCGGTCGGATCTTCGCTTTTCAGCGTTGAGTTGCTGACCGGGAGAATATCACCCTGCGGGACAGACATAGAGTTTGTTCCGCTGCCGCCGTTTAAATCGGGCGGCGCAGGCAGGGCGTAAGTCTGTTTGGCAATGGTAGTACAAGCCATGCCTGGGCCAGAAAATGAACCATCCTGGGCGACGATAATAGGATCGATACGAACTTTTGTATTGTTCGAGGTGTTAAGACGGTCAGCTGCCGCGCGTGAAAGTGAAATCACACGGTCGTTGCCGTAGGGACCGCGATCGTTAATGCGCACCACGATCATCCGCCCATTAGCCAGGTTGGTGATTCTGGCGTAGCTGGGGATGGGGAGCGTTGGATGCGCCGCCGTCAGCTGCGTTGGATCAAATGCTTCGCCAGATGCTGTCAGATTGCTGCCAGGTTCGGCATCATAAATGGCTGCAAGGCCCGCCTGACTAAAGCGTGAAGGGTCCTGCACGATTTTGTAGCTTCTGCCGTCGCGTTGATAATCCTGATTTGCCGTCGCGTTCAGTGGTTCGAAACGTGGTTCCGCCCCGCTAATTTCAACTATAGGGCCGTTACATACCGCAGGCTGCGGCACACTTACCGTCTGTTGCTGACCATCATCGCTAGTACATGCCGCGAGCATTCCTGCCGCGATGCAGATCCCGAGCCACTGCTTACGCATTCGCACCTCTTACACGCTTTTCGACAACATTTTCCTGTGGGTGTGGATTGACATCACAATCCCAAACCCAGCCATCAGCACTATGAGCGCCGATCCTCCATAACTGACCAGCGGGAGTGGAACCCCTACAACCGGCAGAATACCGCTTACCATACCAATATTTACGAAGACATAAACGAATAATATCAGCATTAAGCCGCCAGCCATGACGCGACCAAAGGTAGTTTGTGCTCTGGCTGCAATCCACAGTCCGCGCATGATGAGCAGAATATAGAGAGCAAGCAGAATCAAAATACCCACTAATCCCAATTCTTCCGCCAGTACCGCGAAGATAAAATCGGTATGGCGTTCGGGCAGAAATTCAAGCTGTGACTGGGTACCGTGCAGCCAGCCTTTACCGCGTAATCCGCCGGAGCCAATAGCAATTTTAGACTGAATAATGTGATAGCCCGCGCCAAGTGGGTCTGATTCCGGGTCGAGTAGCATCATTACGCGCTGGCGCTGGTAATCATGCATCAGGAAGAACCACAAGATTGGGATAAATGCTGCCACCAGTACCACTGCAACGCCAATCAGGCGCCAGCTAAGTCCGGAGAGAAACAGTACAAACAGACCGGAAAGCGCAACGAGGATTGACGTTCCCAGGTCAGGCTGCGCTGCCACCAGCAACGTGGGCATAAAAATCAGCACCAGCGCGATGGCGGTATTTTTTAACGACGGCGGGCAAACGTCACGGTTGATAAAGCGAGCCACCATGAGCGGCACAGCTATTTTGGCGATTTCCGAGGGCTGGAAACGAACGATACCGAGATCCAGCCAACGTTGAGCGCCTTTGGAGATGGCCCCAAAGGCATCTACCGCTACCAGCAAAATAATACAGATGATATAGAGATAGGGCGCCCAGCCTTCATAAACGCGCGGCGGAATTTGGGCCATCACCACCATAATGACCAGCCCCATCGCGATCTGGCCGATTTTACGCTCCATCATGCCGATGTCCTGGCCGCTGGCGCTCCAGATTACCAGGGCGCTGTAGACCAGTAATGCCAGTAAGATCAGTAGCATTGTGGGATCAAGATGGACTTTATCCCAGAATGTTTTTTTATTCGGATTATCCGTCATGATTAATGGTCCTCCGCAGCAGTAACCGCCGGGTTTTCTGCAGGCAGATCGGTGTTGTTGTCACCAAGCATAATATGGTCGAGGATCTGGCGCATCAGCGTACCGACCGCCGGGCCAGCCCCGCCGTTTTCCAGAATCATAGCGACAGCGACTTGCGGATTGTTATACGGCGCAAACGCGGTCATCAGTTTGTGGTCGCGCAGACGCTCGGCAATTTTGTGCGCATTATAGGTTTCGTTCGCCTTCAGGCCGAAGACCTGCGCGGTACCGGATTTCGCCGCAATTTTGTAGGGCGCGCTGGCAAAGTATTTATGTGCCGTACCGTTAGGACGGTTAGCAACACCAAACATGCCGTCTTTCGCCAGTTCCCAGTAACCAGAATGAATATCGCCTACCGGCGGTTCATGCGGCTGTACCCATGGCACTTGTTTGCCATTTTCGGCGGTGCTCATCAGCAAATGCGGAACCTTCACAATACCGTCGTTAATCAGGATCATCAGTGCTTTGTTCATCTGGATAGGGGTCGCTGTCCAGTACCCCTGACCGATACCGACCGGAATGGTGTCACCCTGATACCACGGTTTTTTAAAGCGTTTCTGTTTCCATTCGCGGGTCGGCATATTACCGGAACGTTCTTCCGACAGATCGATACCGGTGTAATGACCGTAGCCAAATTTACCCATCCATTCAGAAAGGCGGTCGATGCCCATATCGTAGGCAACCTGATAGAAGAAGGTATCTGCTGACTCTTCCAGCGATTTAGTGACATTCAGGCGACCGTGGCCCCATTTTTTCCAGTCACGATAACGCTTTTCAGACCCCGGCAATTGCCACCATCCAGGATCAAACAGGCTGGTATTACGGGTGATTACCCCTGCACTTAATGCCGAAACCGCCACATAAGGTTTAACCGTCGACGCTGGCGGATAAACCCCCTGCGTGGCACGGTTCACCAGTGGTGTGTTCGGGTCGTTCAGCAACGCGGAATAATCTTTGCTGGAGATACCGTCAACAAACAGGTTAGGGTCGTAACTTGGCGTGGAAACCAGCGCCAGCACGCCACCTGTACGCGGATCGGTGACCACAACAGCGGCACGACTGCCCGCCAGCAGTGTTTCAATGTACTGCTGGAGCTTGAGATCAATCGTCAGGTAAATATCATGCCCGGCCTGCGGCGATACTTCTTTTAACTGGCGGATGACGCGACCGCGGTTGTTAACTTCAACTTCTTCATAACCCGTCTGGCCGTGCAGAACATCTTCGTAGTAACGTTCAATCCCCAGCTTGCCGATATCATGTGTTGCGGCATAGTTGGCTAGTTTGCCGTCATTATTCAGTCGCTCGACGTCTTTATCGTTAATTTTCGAGACATAACCGATAACGTGGGTCAGCGCTGAGCCATAGGGATAGTAACGACGTTTATAGCCTTTAACTTCCACACCAGGAAAACGGTACTGGTTAACGGCGAAACGCGCCACCTGAACTTCAGTCAGGTTGGTTTTTACCGGAATAGAGGTAAAACGGTGCGAACGTGCACGCTCCTTTCGAAACGCGGCGATATCGTCATCGGTCAGGTCAACCACGCTGCGCAGGGCGTCCAGAGTCTGCTGCACGTTATCGACTTTCTCCGGCATCATCTCTATCTGATAGATAGTTCGGTTGAGCGCCAGAGGGATACCGTTACGGTCGTAGATAATGCCGCGGCTGGGGGCGATAGGCACCAGCTTAATGCGGTTTTCATTAGAACGGGTCTGGTAATCGGTAAAGCGAACAATTTGTAGATTATACAAGTTGGCGATGAGCACGCCGGTTAGCAGCAAAATCCCCAAAAAGGCGACCAGCGCCCGGCGCACAAACAGCGCGGACTCTGCCGAATAGTCGCGAAAAGAGTTCTGTAATTTCATCCGCTGCGTTTTCTACTTAAGGCTACCATATCACTCACGGTGATAAGGATGGTTGGTGGTAATGCTCCACGCCCGGTACAGACTCTCTGCGACCAGTACGCGAACCAGCGGATGGGGGAGGGTAAGCGCCGAAAGTGACCAGCTTTGTTCTGCCGCCGCTTTACAGGCAGGCGATAACCCTTCCGGCCCGCCAATCAGCAAGCTGACATCGCGGCCATCCAGCTTCCAGCGTTCCAGTTCAGCGGCTAACTGCGGCGTGTCCCAGGGCTTGCCTGGGATATCTAGGGTGACAATGCGGTTTTTACCTGCGGCAGCCAGCATTTGCTCACCCTCTTTGTCGAGTATGCGCTTGATATCCGCGTTCTTGCCGCGTTTTCCCGCCGGAATTTCAATCAGTTCAAAAGGCATATCTTTCGGAAAACGACGCAGGTACTCGGTAAAACCGGTTTGTACCCAGTCCGGCATTTTCGTTCCCACGGCGACAAGTTGCAGCTTCACGCATTAACTCCAGAGTTTTTCCAGCTCATACAGGCGACGGCTCTCTTCCTGCATAACATGGACAATCACATCACCTAGATCGACCACAATCCAGTCGGCGCCGTTTTCACCTTCAACGCCGAGAGGCAATAAACCCGCAGCGCGAGATTCCTGAACCACGTGGTCAGCAATGGACATAACATGACGGCTGGATGTTCCCGTACAGATGATCATACAGTCGGTGATACTGGATTTGCCCTGAACGTCTAAGGCGATGATGTCCTGACCTTTGAGGTCATCAATTTTGTCGATAACAAAATCCTGGAGTGCTTTACCCTGCAAGTTTTCCCCCTGGGTGAAATAAAAAAGATAAAAATGGTCTGTCAGTATACCTGAAGCAGAGGCGATTTCGGGACAAATGTCAGCAAATCGGCTCTTGAAAGTGGGCTATCATCCCACCCCGCGTCACAGATTGCATCGCCATTTTTGTAAAACAATTTCTACAAAGTCGTGTATGGCGGAAAAGTCAGGTTGCGGAGAATATCAGCCTGCCCGGGCCTGTCAATGTCCGTTGCGGCTTACCTGTAAAAAAACAGAAAAGTCATGCTTCTTCGCACCAGATGGCGCGGCTATTGAGGACGCGTAGTGTTGCGAACTCGTCATTGATATCAATGACGCTCCAGCAGCCCTGGTCTACACGAAAATGCCACATTGCCTCGGGAGGCATGCCGATTAAGCGGGCAATCAACAGGCTCAACACACCCTGGTGGCTAACGATTAATATGTTTTTGTGCTGCTGATACTCACCAAGTCCGGCAATAAACCTTTCTATCCGCTGTGAAAATGCCTGAAAGCCTTCACCGCGAGTAGGGACGGTATGCTGCCAGTCATTGCACCAGGCACTATAGTTTTCGGCATCTTCTTGCATCAGCTCGCGATGATGCCGCATTTCCCAGTCACCAAAAAACATTTCGTTGAGTTCAGGGATGATTTGCATGGGGAGTTGACGGGCATCAAGAACCAGGCGCGCGGTGTGCTGCGCCCGTTCCAGTTCACTGCATAAAACCTTATCGAAGGGAACATCACGTAGCAGTGTATGCAAGCTTTTCGCCTGCGCGATACCGCGCTCCGTAAGTGGTGTAGGCGCATGACCGCTGTATAACCCGTCGACATTCGCTTGCGTTTCACCGTGACGAATTAACCACAGTCGCATCATTCCCTCCGTGACGGCAGATATCAGCGATACAAGCCTTGTTGGTTAATGTAAGTCAGTACCGATTCTGGTAACAATTCCTCACAAGATTCGCCGTTTTGCAAACGTTCGCGGATGATTGTCGCCGAGATGTTGAACCACGGCGTTTCGGCGAGATAAATTTTACCAGCAGGCTGAAGATGCAGATCTTCCGGATTATGCGTCAAATGATCTTCCAGCCACTGCTGGTACTGCGGTTGTGCCATTTCCAGCGGATAACCTGGACGTCGACAGACTATCAAATGTGCATTGTCGAGAATCGTTTCGTATTCATACCAGGTCGGAAAGTTCAGCAGCGAGTCCTGACCGATAATAAACGCCAGCGGCACATCTGGGCCTTGCTCCTGTCGCCACTCTTTTAACGTCTGCGACGTGTAAGAGGGGGCATTACGCTTTAACTCGCGTTCATCAAGGGTAAACAGCGACTTGTCGGCAATCGCCAGTTCAAGCATGTGTTTTCGCTGCACGCTGTTCGCTTCAGGCTGGGGGCGATGCGGAGGAACGTTGTTAGGGATAATCGTTACCCGCGTCAGGCCAATCAGATTCGCCAGCGTTTCCACGGGTTTTAGATGGCCATAATGCACCGGGTCGAAGGTGCCGCCAAACAGAGCTTGTAAAGATTTCATATCAACCGTCGATAAATACGTCTGCCAGTGGTTTATGACACAAAAGAAGAGATAATCCCTCCAGCTCTGCCCACACGGACTGACCGTAATCTTGTTTGAGAGTAAGTTCCGTTCGTGTCAGGAGTTGTACAGCCTGACGTAACTGTGGCTGACTCAGGCGATTTAGCGCTTCGCTAATCATGTTACGACGGTTCTGCCATACCCGATGCTTGTCAAACAGCGTACGCAGCGGAGTATGAGCAGACTGACGCTTCAGATTAACCAGTAGCAATAGCTCACGTTGCAAAGTACGCAACAAAATCACCGGTTCACTGCCTTCCAGGCGCAGCTGCTGCAGAATATGCAATGCGCGCTTGCTTTTGCCGCTCAACAAAGCGTCAACCCAATGAAAAGGGGTGAAATGTGCGGCATCATTCACCGCTTGCTCAACGCGCGGCAGTGTCAGTTTGCCATCCGGCCAGAGTAGCGATAAACGCTCCAGTGCCTGTGCCAGCGCCAGCAGGTTTCCTTCATAACAGTAGCAGAGCACCTGATTCGCCGCGTCATCCAGTTCTAAATTGAGCTGTTTTGCTCGCGCGGCAACCCAGCGAGGAAGCTGGGCCTGTTCTGGGGTCTGGCAAGTAACCTGCACGCTACGGTTTGCAAGCGCGGTAAACCAGGCGGCATTTTCCTGCGCTTTGCTCAATTTATTACCGCGGACGATCAACAGCAGATCGTCATGCAGCAATCCGGTGAGCGTGAGGAGTTGTTCATTGATCGCCGCATTCGGTCCGTTTTCTGGTAACAACAGCAATAGCGTTTGTCGACTGGCAAACAGGCTCATTGCCTGGCATAGCGAAAATATTGCGTTCCAGTCCGTGTTGGGATCAATGGAAAAAGTGTGGTGTTCTTCGAATCCTTGTGCCGCAGCTACCTGACGAATGGCGTCCTGGCTTTCTTGCAACAACAGGGGATCGTTACCAAGTAAAAGATAGGCCGCGCGCAGCCCTTCAGTGAGCTGCGCGCGGAGTTGTTCCGGGTACAACCGAATCATCAGTTACCCAGCGTGGTGGAGACGCGTGCAGGCGTTGCTGTGGTATCCGTTGTTGCCGACGTTTCTTCGTCGGAACGGACGTCCGCAGCGCGAATGCTTGGCAGCTTACGAATAAGCTGTTCGGCGGCACGGTCGTACATCTCTTTAATGATCATGTCCTGCTCGTTATCTTTCGCTAACGCCATTTGCGGGTTATCGAAGAACGAACGGAAGACTTTGGCGCTAATCGGGTAGATATCTCGCCCAGGAATTAATACCGACGCGCTAACAGTCATCACCATCTGATATTCCGCAGTTTGACCATTACGGAAAACCGACGCGGTATCCTGTGAGATTGATACAGCGCCCAGACGCAGGGATGGAACATCCTTACGCGTGGTTTCTTTATCGAGCAACTCGACACCGTTCAGACGTAACTGGTTACGCACTGCACGGCTTAACGGCCCGTTCGGGTCACCGGAATCCAGGATCATAACCTTCATAGTGGAAGGGACCTGCGTGGTATCACGCAGATGCCAGCCACACCCGGCGGTGATTAACACCGCCAGAGATAACAACAATGTTGCCAGATATCGCACGCTTCCTCCCGCGCTTAGCCAACGACCAGATTGAGGAGTTTACCCGGTACGTAAATCACTTTACGCACGGTAACGCCATCAAGATATTTTGCTACCAGATGTTCCTGGCCAGCACGTTCGCGAACCTGTTCTTCCGTTGCATCCACCGGAACGGTGATTTTGGCACGGACTTTACCGTTAACCTGAACAACGACCAGCGTGGAGTCTTCCACCATCGCTTTTTCATCAGCAACCGGCCACGGCGCGTTGTCGATATCGCCTTCGCCTTTCAGTTCCTGCCACAGCGTGAAACAGATGTGTGGGGTGAACGGGTTAAGCATACGAACTACCGCCAGCAGCGCTTCCTGCATCAGGGCGCGATCCTGCTCGCCATCGGTCGGTGCTTTCGCCAGTTTGTTCATCAGCTCCATAATCGCCGCAATTGCGGTGTTGAAGGTCTGACGACGGCCGATATCATCGGTCACTTTAGCGATTGTTTTATGCACATCGCGACGCAGCGCTTTCTGATCTTCAGTCAGTGCATCGACGTTCAGTGCCGCAACATCGCCTTTCGTAGTATGCTCGTACACCAGTTTCCAGACACGTTTCAGGAAGCGGTTAGCCCCTTCCACGCCGGACTCCTGCCATTCAAGAGTCATATCCGCCGGAGAAGCGAACATCATAAACAGACGAACGGTGTCCGCGCCGTAACGTTCAACCATCACCTGCGGGTCGATACCGTTGTTCTTCGACTTGGACATTTTGCTCATGCCGGTATAAACCAGCTCATGGCCTGCCGCGTCTTTCGCTTTTACGATACGGCCTTTCTCGTCACGTTCAACGATAGCATCAACCGGGGAAACCCAGTTACGTTCGCCGTTTTCGCCAACATAGTAGAAGGCATCTGCCAGCACCATACCCTGACACAGCAACTGTTTCGCTGGTTCGTCAGAGTTCACCATGCCTGCATCACGCATCAGTTTGTGGAAGAAGCGGAAGTAGAGCAGGTGCATGATGGCGTGTTCGATACCACCAATGTAGATATCCACCGGCAGCCAGTAGTTAGCCGCTTCGGAATCCAGCATACCTTCTTTGTACTCCGGGCAAGTGTAGCGCGCATAGTACCAGGAGGACTCCATAAAGGTGTCGAAAGTGTCGGTTTCACGCAGCGCTGGCATACCGTTAACGGTGGTTTTCGCCCACTCCGGATCTGCTTTAATCGGGCTGGTAATGCCGTCCATCACCACATCTTCCGGCAGGATCACCGGCAGCTGGTCGTCCGGGGTCGGCATCACAGTGCCGTCTTCCAGCGTCACCATCGGAATCGGTGCGCCCCAGTAACGCTGACGGGAAACACCCCAGTCGCGCAGGCGATAGTTCACTTTACGCTCGCCAACGCCCATTTCAGTCAGTTTGTCGGCAATAGCGTTAAAGGCTGCTTCATGGTCAAGACCATTAAACTCGCCAGAGTTGAACAGCACGCCTTTTTCAGTCAGAGCCTGCTGAGAAAGGTCTGGTTCAGAACCGTCAGCCGCCAGGATAACCGGCTTGATGTTCAGGCCGTATTTAGAGGCAAACTCGTAGTCGCGCTGGTCGTGACCCGGAACCGCCATGACTGCGCCCGTGCCGTATTCCATCAATACGAAGTTTGCTGCCCAAACAGGAATTTCTTCGCCCGTTAATGGGTGAACAGCTTTAAAGCCAGTATCGACGCCTTTTTTCTCCATTGTTGCCATTTCAGCTTCGGCAACTTTGGTGTTACGGCATTCGTCAATAAAGGCTGCCAGTTCTGGATTATTTTCCGCCGCTTTCTGCGCCAGCGGATGACCTGCCGCTACCGCCAGATAGGTACAACCCATAAAGGTGTCCGGGCGAGTAGTATAAACAGTCAGCGTGTTGTCATAGTCGTTAACGTTGAAGGTGATTTCTACGCCTTCGGAACGACCGATCCAGTTACGCTGCATGGTTTTAACGGTGTCTGGCCAGTGATCCAGTTTATCCAGATCGTTGAGCAGCTCGTCAGCGTAAGCGGTGATTTTGATAAACCACTGCGGGATCTCTTTACGCTCAACTTTGGTATCGCAGCGCCAGCAGCAGCCGTCGATAACCTGTTCGTTCGCCAGTACGGTCTGGTCGTTCGGGCACCAGTTGACCGCAGAGGTCTTCTTATACACCAGGCCTTTTTTATATAGCTCGGTGAAGAATTTCTGTTCCCAACGGTAGTATTCCGGCGTGCAGGTTGCCAGCTCGCGGCTCCAGTCATAACCAAAGCCCAGCATTTTGAGCTGGTTTTTCATGTACGTGATGTTGTCGTACGTCCACGGTGCTGGCGCGGTGTTGTTTTTTACCGCCGCGCCTTCCGCAGGCAGACCAAACGCGTCCCAGCCGATCGGCTGCAGAACGTTTTTGCCCAGCATGCGCTGGTAACGGGCGATCACGTCACCGATGGTGTAGTTACGTACGTGGCCCATGTGTAGTCGACCAGAAGGATAGGGAAGCATAGACAGGCAGTAATACTTCTCTTTGCTCTCGTCTTCGGTTACTTCAAATGTGCGCTTCTCATCCCAATGAAGCTGTACTTTGGATTCTATCTCTTCCGGGCGGTATTGCTCTTGCATGGCAGCCAGTGGTCCTGTTTTCATTACGGCTACAAAAGTAGCGTTAGAGGTGGTTTTTCAGATCCGCATAGCATAGCCCAAACGTCCGCGTCAAAACAGCCTTTCGCGCACTCGACGTTGAAATCGCACAGCGGTAATCCTTGCACGAATTTACACACTCTGTGGGCAGTCTTGCAAAGTTGAGCGTAAATAACGTCTATTATTATAGCCAGTTAACGACACGGGAGATGAAATGATGAACAAGGTTGCTCAATATTACCGTGAACTGGTGGCGTCATTAAGCGAGCGACTGCGTAATGGCGAACGCGATATCGATGCACTGGTAGAACAGGCGCGTGAGCGTGTAATAAAAACAGGGGAGTTAACGCGGACCGAGGTCGATGAACTGACTCGGGCCGTCAGACGTGACCTGGAAGAGTTCGCCATGAGTTATGAAGAGAGCCTGAAGGAAGAATCCGACAGCGTTTTTATGCGGGTGATTAAAGAAAGCCTCTGGCAGGAACTGGCGGACATCACCGATAAAACGCAGCTTGAATGGCGTGAAGTTTTCCAGGATCTCAATCATCACGGGGTTTATCACAGCGGAGAAGTGGTAGGGCTTGGGAATCTGGTCTGCGAGAAATGTCACTTCCATCTCCCGATCTACACGCCGGAAGTGCTGACGCTATGCCCGAAATGTGGTCATGATCAGTTCCAGAGACGCCCGTTCGAGCCGTAATAGTTTGATTTCGCACACCAATAAAGAGAATTTGGGCCGAATGAAATTCCCCGGCCTTTGTTTTTATCTCTACAGTAAATCTTCAATCTCACGGATTTCTTGACTGACATCTCTGGTACCGGATGACTGAACTTTACGATACAGGTCGAGAGCCTGTAGGAGATCGACAGGTCCTCCTTCTCCGTAGTGATACATAATGGCCAGGTTATACCAGGCAGTGGCGTCATTGCATTCAGCGGCTTTCGTAAACCATTCAAAGGCAGCGTTATAATCTTTCTCAACGCCTTGCCCATGTTTATACATATAGCCGATGTTAACGTAAGCGCCGATGCTTCCCTGAGCGGCAGCCTTCAGATACCAGTACATCGCTTGTTTATAGTCCTGGTCCACTCCTTCGCCCAAATCATAATCCCACGCTATTTGAAATTGAGCGTGCTGATTACCTTGCAGGGCGCTTTTCAAATACCAGAATGCGGCGAGAGTCTTGTTTTGGGGAACACCTGTACCTTTTTCATAAAGGTCAGCAAGGTTATCCTGTGCGGGATTATGCCCCTGGAGCGCGGCTTGTTTGTACCAATAGAAAGCCTGTTCATAGTCTTGCGTCACCCCAGTGCCATTTTGGTACATTAACCCCAGATTATTTTGTGCATATTTCAACCCCTGCTCTGCTGCCTTCCGATACCACTCAACCGCATCTTCATAGTTAGGCGGTGCCGCTTCGTCGAGTATGCAACCCAGCAAATTGGCTGCTAATGCCTGTTCTTGCAAGGCGGCTTTCTTCAACCAGAAGATAGCTTGCGCATTATCTTTATAGCGGCTTTTATTCTCGTTATATTTTCGACCTAAAGAATATTGTGCTTCACAATGCCCTTGTTCAGCGGCAAGTTTGAGCCAGTAAAAGGCCTTTTCGTCGTCCGGAGAGTCAATTGCACTATCGCGATTGTAATAAAACCCAACAATATATTGTGCCTCACTATCGCCTTGTTCAGCACGTTCGATAATCTCATCTATTGATAAATTATCGCAGCAACTTGACGTAAAAATCATTATCATTTCCTTATGGTTGCAGATAAAGCATATTATATTTTTATATGTTCCATTTTTGCGTAAGCCTTATTTTATGCGTATTATACTGCGTCAGAAAAGTATAAATAAATGAGCCTCGCAATGTGGTTGATATTCATTAAATGAATATTTAAGGACAAATTATATGGACATGGAGTCGCAAAAAATATTGTTTGCACTTTCCACTCCGATGGAAATACGCAATGAATGCTGTTTACCTTCGCATTCATCTCCCAAAATGTATTTAGGTACACGCTTTTTTGACCTTTCTTCTTCCTGGGGAATTGATGGCCGTGATGACCTGCTGCGCACAATTCACCGAATGATCGATAACGGTCATGCTGCACGGTTGGCTGGATTTTATCACCGCTGGTTTCGTTATTCGCCACGTGAATGGCGTGGCTATCTTGCTGAATTAAATGAGCAAGGTCAGGCTTATGCGCAATTTGTCGCCAGCACCGCCGAATGCTGTGGCGAAGGGGGAATCAAAGCCTGGGATTATGTCCGGATGGGTTTTTTAAGCCGGATGGGCGTACTTAATAACTGGTTGAGTGAAGAAGAAAGTCTATGGATCCAGTCGCGCATTCATTTACGGGCGCTACGTTATTATAGTAACTGGCGGCAATACTTTGCCGGTTATACCTTTGGTCGGCAATATTGGCAGTCTCCCGAGGATGATAATCTGCCTTTATTACATGAATTCTTAGCGCGTAAAGAATACGACGATTCCGGCAATGATATGTTTTATCAATTATTTGCCAGTGACGATGCATATTACGCGACCTTACCCTGGCAACCACTGGCTGACTACCCCGCATGCCCGGAAACGCTTAAGGATATGAGCGACCTATGAAAAATTGCTGGAAGATCCTCGAAATAGAGGAAACGACTGATGTCGATATTATCCGTCGCGCTTATCTGGCGCTGTTACCGTCCTTTCATCCAGAAACCGATCCACAGGGCTTTAAACAACTGCGTCAGGCGTATGAAGACGCGCTACGGATTGCGCAGTCGCCTGCTAAATCTGTTTGGCAAGCAGAAGAACATGAAGTTGCAGAACATGAAATTCTGCTCGCCTTTCGTGCGTTACTTGCCTCTGATAGCGAACGTTTTCTGCCCTCAGCCTGGCAGCGATTCATTCAGCAATTAAATTATTGCTCGATGGAAGAGATTGATGAATTACGCTGGTTGTTGTGCGCGATAGCTATGAACACTGCCCATTTATCCTTCGAGTGCGTGGCGTTATTAGCTGAAAGATTGCGGTGGTTGCAGGAGGAAAACACTGGGGAAATAGACGAAGAAGAACTGGAATCCTTTTTATATGCCATTGCGAAGGGGGATATTTTTAACTTCCAGACCATTCTGCATCTGTCCGTTGCCGTGCAAAATGAAACCATTGATTTTTACCAAATGTTCGCTCGGATTTGGTCATCGCATCCAGAATGGCTGACACTGTATTTAGCGCAACATCGCGCAGTGATTATCCCCGATGATGCAAAACTGCACAGAAATTTACTGTGCTGGTATACCTCAAGCCGCGTGGGAATACCCGAACTCCTGGATTATGCTCGGTCGTGGCGGGAAGCTGAACCTGATAATGAAGATGCGCGTTATTATGAATACGCGCAACGCGTCTATTGTGGAGAAGGTGAAAGCCTTCTGGTAGAACTTTGTGACTACTGGCGCGAGTATCCCTCCACCCAGACGGATGCATTAATGTTGCAATGGTGCCGTCAGCATCGGGTCGATTATTACCCGTTAGTGGTGATGATGATTGAAGCACGTGAACTGGTTAACGATCAGGGAAAACCGCTACTTTATGTTCCTGGCGACAGCGCCAGTACGCGTTTTCAATTATACGAAATACTCAGTCATGAAAAACTCTCTGCGCTGGGGCGTTCTCTGGTCGAGATGGTTTTGCACAAAGGGCGTAAGCCGCGAATCTCACTCACGCGTGATACAGAGCATCCCTTATGGCCATTATATTTAGTTGCTAAACAATTAGTGCTGGCGAACCAGCCTACAGAAGAATCATTAATGCCGATCGTCGCTCGTCTTGATGCAGAAGATCGTTGCCCACTGGAAGCATTAATTATTCGTCGATTATTAATTCAGTCGGCGAATTTTACCGAGAAGCAAACCGTCGAACCGGAGCCGCAACCGCAGCCAATGCCTGTTGATGATGGTGGGCCGGGCTGTCTGGGCATCATTAAAATTATTTTCTATATTTTTATTTTTGCTGGTTTGATAGGGAAAATACTCCATCTCTTCGGGTGACAGTCGACGTTAATGTGCGGGAAGCCCGGCAAGCAATCTTTCCGCATTTTTGTAATGTTGTTTGGCGGCCAGTTTTAACCATTTTTGAGATTCATAATGGTTAACATTAACACCTGAGCCATTTCTGTAGATCAAACCCAAAGTATATTGAGCATGAGCATACCCTTGTTCAGCTGCTTCCTTATACCAGAGAATTGCTTTACGGGTATCTGGTTTGACTCCCAGACCTTTCAGGTAGATCCACCCCAGTTTGCTTTGTGCGCGCGGATTTTCCTGTTCTGCTGATTGCTCATACCAGTATCTCGCCTGTGTATAATCCAGTGGTTTACCGTCGCTACCATGAAGATAAAATTCGCCAAGGCGATATTGCGACGTTGAGTGACCATGAATCGCGGAAAGCTCCGTTGCTGCCGTGGTAAACGGAAGACTGCCTGGTGATCTTAAATAATCAAAGACATAATTCGCCATAGCTTTATCGCGCAAGGTCGTTTTCTTAGGTTGGCTAATACAAGTGATAGCCGCAACTATAAATATTGCGAATATAAAATATATTTTTTTGTTCATTTATCAATACTTCGATTTTCTTTTTATTTTGAAAGCGTCAAGTTTATACTCATCATTAATAAAAAAGTAGTCAGTTAATGTACTTAAAGGATTGTTAATATATGGATAAGGAAGAACAACGCCTTCTATTTGCGATTTCTACGCCAATGGAGATTCTTAATAAGGGATGCAAGCCTGCACATGACTCGCCAAAAATGTATACCGGAGTAAAAGAATTTGATCTGTCATCATCCTGGGGAATAAATAATCGTGATGATTTAATTCAGACTATTTACCAAATGACCGATGATGGTCACGCAAATGATTTAGCCGGGTTATATCTGGCATGGCATCGCTCTTCACCTGAAGAGTGGAAAGCATTAATAGCTGGTGGCTCTGACAGAGGGCTGATTTATACCCAATTTGTTGCACAAACCGCTATGTGCTGCGGGGAAGGGGGAATCAAAGCCTGGGATTATGTTCGAATGGGGTTTCTGTCACGGGTCGGTGTGCTCAACAAGTGGCTGACGGAAGACGAGAGTTTATGGCTGCAATCGCGTGTCTATGAACGAGCACACCATTACTATCACAGTTGGATGCACTATTTTTCCGCCTATTCGTTAGGACGTCTCTACTGGCAATCCGCTCAGTGCGAAGACAACGCTTCGCTACGCGAGGCGCTGACCTTGTACAAATACGATAGCGCCGGGAGTCGGATGTTCGAAGAGCTGGCAGCGGGAAGCGATCGTTTCTATGCCACGCTTCCCTGGCAGCCATTAACTGCCCAGCCTGAATGCCCGGCAACGCTTAAGGATGTGAGCGACCTATGAAAACATGTTGGCAAATCCTCGAAATCGAAAGCACAACACAAGTTGATATTATCCGTCAGGCTTATCTTGCTCGTTTACCGTTGTACCATCCAGAAACCGATCCGCAGGGGTTTAAAGCGTTACGCCAGGCCTATGAAGAGGCGCTGCGACTTGCGGTCAATCCAGACGAAAAAAATGCTGATAACGAGAAAGATCTTGCAGAAGAGCACGAAGCACTGAAAGCGTTCAGAACCTTACTGGCTTCGGAAAGTGATCGTTTTCAGCCCTCCGCCTGGCAGAAATTTATTCAGCAATTAAATACCTGGAACATGGAGGATGTCGAACAATTACGCTGGCCGCTGTGTGCAATCGCTATGAAGGCGCGATATCTTTCATTGAATTGTGCATCTTTGTTGGCAGAGCGTTTGAACTGGCATTCGTTTAGTGACAGCGAAGGAATGGATGAAGAAGAGCGGGAGGCTTTTCTTGAGGCCATTCAGGCTGGGGATTGTTTCGATTTCCTTAGCCTTCTGGAATATCCCGTCGCGTTACAGAACCAGACTGTTGATTATTACTTCGCGCTGGAACGTTGCGGTCGTTACCATCCTGACTATGTCACTGCATTTTTGGCGATGGCAGGTCCGTGGTTAATTCCTGATGATGAGAAGTTGCATCGCAAATTGTTGCGCTGGTATAGCTCGGTACAAACAGGTATGGCGGAACTCATTCCTGTTGCCCAACAGTGGCAAACGGAAGAACCTGAAAGCGAAGATGCCCGATATTACTCGTGTGCACAACGGTTGTACTGCGGTGAGGGGGAAAGTCTGCTTGCCGATCTCTGCGCATACTGGGAGAGTTACCCATCTACACTAGCGGATTATTTGTTGTTGCAGTGGAGCAAGCGTCATTGCCCGGATTATTTCGCGTTATTAGTGATGGTTATCGAAGCGCGAAGCATGATTGATGCACAAGGTAAGCCGCTGAAATATGTACCTGGCGAGAGCGCCCGGACGCGGCTGTTATGGGCGGAAATTTTACATAGCGGAAAATTATCGCCGTTAGGTCAATCGTTTATCGAGTCGTTATTCTTCAAACGTAAAGCATGGGCGTGGTGGAAATCGAGAGTCGGTAGCGAGACAGGGCAAGATTCACCGTTACTGGATCTGTATCGGGTAGCGGAACAGGTAGTACTGGAAGCGTTTCCGAAACAAGAGATGCTGGCCCGTCTTAATACAAGGCTGGAAGGCGGAGACGCTCATCCATTAGAGGCCATTATCACCCGGATGCTGTTGACAAAAGTGAAACTCGAGCCGGAGGATGAAGATGTCGATGAGCCAACACCTGAAAACCATGAAGAAAAAAATGATGAGGATGAAAAACCACAGAGCATTACCAGCATTATTAAAATCAGCTTAACGGTGCTGGTGATAGGTTATGCTCTCGGCAAAATCGCGATGTTGCTCAGTTAGATGCGATGCTGACGCATCTTATCCGACCTACGAGTAGGCCGGATAAGGCGTTTACGCCGCATCCGGCAGCCGTGTTTATGGGATCTCAATGGCCAAATAACCGCTCGCCCGCCGCCTAACCTCATCGACGCGGGCCATATCGTTTGACTGCAACGCCTCATCAAAATCGGTGATCACCCGGCCAATCTCTTCTCGCTCGTCACCCAGCGCACGCGCCCACAACTCTTCCAGTTTGGCTTTAAAGGTACGGTTGATGAGCATATCGCGCGGATAAATTTTCAATGCGGATAACCGCGCCCGACTCTCTTCAATCTGCTGAGCGCTCAATGTTACCGGACTGTGATTAATGACTCTGGACTTAACGCTGCCGTCTTCCAGAAGCACGTCAACTTCAAGCAACCCGTTGATATCATAACTAAAGCGAATATCAATCGACTGATAAACCCCGGTTTTCTTCAACGGCACATCGAATGATTCCACCAGAATGTTATTTTTAACTTTGTGGTTTTCTCCCTGATAGACGTTAACCGTAATTGAATCCTGTTCCGGGTGCATGGTTGAGTAAGTTTCTACACGCGATACAGGCACAGTGGTGTTTCGTTCAATAATTGGCGAGAAAATGCCGGAAACGCCCTGGCGGTTAACTTCAACGCCCAACGAGTAGGGGCAAATATCGGTGAGGATCACTTCTTCAATATCTTCGCTGCGTAAGCGGCAAGCGGCCTGGATCGCTGCGCCCAGCGCGACAATGGTGCTCGGGTCGTAACTTTGATACGGTAGTTTGCCAAACAGACGCACGGCGATTCGCTGCACCAGTGGCATTTGCGACGCACCGCCGACCAGTACCAGGCTGTCGATTTGACTCGGCTTCAGACGTGCATCGCGCAACGCCTGTTCAATCGGCACACGCAAGCGGTTGAGTAGCGGTAACCACAAATCTTCCAGTTCGTTCTCGTAAAATTCGCACTCCTGCGTTTCATCCTGGTACTGCCAGCGAATGTGCATTGGCGATTGATTGCTACATTTTGCAGCTTCCACGCAGGCGTATAAGGCTGCCAGTTCGCTCTCGTTAAGCGTGGTTTTGGCAACGTCCGCGCGTCTTAAAACTTCATCGACCAGCATATGAGTAAAATCTTCGCCACCAAGAAAGTTATCACCCGCGGAGGCGTGCACTTCAATCACCGGCGTAGCGTATTCAAGCACCGTGACGTCAAACGTGCCGCCACCGAGATCAAAAACCAGCGAGCGGGTATTTTGCTGCGTATGCAGGCCATACGCCATCGCGGCTGCCGTTGGCTCATTAATCAGGCGCACTGCATTTAGCCCGGCTAACTCTGCTGCTAAACGGGTATGCTTGCGTTGTTCATCACTGAAATAAGCAGGAACAGAGATCACCACATCTTTAATCGGTTGTTGCAGAAATTCTTCAGCATCTTCTTTTAATGAACGCAATACCAAAGAGGACAATTCCGGTGCATTAAATGTGTCACCGCCTAAACGCCAGTTGGTATTACTGCCCATCGCGCGTTTAAATAACGCTGCGGTTTTATCAGGATGCGATGTGCGCCTGGACACTGCCGGTTTACCGACCAGAATATGGTTATTTTCATCCATGCTAATTATGGATGGTGTTAAATATTCACCGAATTTATTTGGAATTAATTGTGCGGCACCGTCTTTCCAGACAGCAATTAAACTATTGGTAGTACCGAGATCGATACCAATGGCGAGTTCTGCATTATCCATTGCATTTATATCTTGAAAGAAAAAGAGATAACCAGATTAAGACCACCCTGGTAAAACGTGGTGATCTTAATCAATAAGGAGTATTAAGCGTAAAATTTCAGACGTTCAGCCAGTAAATCAACAAAGCCCTGACGATCAACATCGACCATTACAGTGGCATTCGGTTTGTTACCGGTCAGATAGTAATAATCAACAACTGTCATCCCCTGGGTATATTTCCCCTGTGTTTCAACGCCGACCCAGCGCTCTACGGTGGTAAACAACTCGGGTTTCAATAGCCAGGCAATGGTGCACGGATCGTGCAGCGGCGCGCCGACAAAGCCCCATTTTTCGTCTTTATGATATTCGAGGAAGAAATCCAGCAGTTCGGCAACAATGGTTGAAATCGGGTTACCAATCGCGCGGAAACGCTCGGTGTCTTCAACGTGGATTTGTGCTTTGTGAGTGACATCCAGACCGGCCATCACCACCGGAATCCCTGACTGGAAGACAATCTCCGCTGCTTCCGGGTCAACGTAAATATTAAACTCGGCGGCTGGCGTCCAGTTACCAAGCCCCATTGCACCGCCCATAATCACGATACGGGCGATTTTGCTGTGCAGTTCCGGATGGCTATTGAGCAGCAAGGCGACGTTAGTTTGCGGTCCGGTAGAAACAATGGTGACAGGTTCCGCACTTTCACGCAGCGTTTTCGCCATCAGCTCTACCGCCGTACAGTTTTGCGGTGCAAACGTCGGTTCCGGTAATGCCGGACCATCCAGACCGCTTTCGCCGTGTACGTTGTCCGCGATAATCAACTCACGCATTAACGGTTTCACCGCGCCGCCTGCTACCGGAATATCGGTGCGATTAAGCAAGGTCAGCATACGCAGAACATTGCGTAATGTTTTATCGGGTGTCTGGTTTCCGGCTGAAGATGTGATGGCTTTGACATCAAGCTCTGGTGAGGCGAGGGCGAGAACTATTGCGATAGCGTCGTCATGACCTGGGTCGCAATCTAACAGAATTGGCAGTGCCATTGTTGCTCCTTGTTGTGTGTTTCTTTGCGACAAGGGTAACGCCGGAATGTAACAGATACGAGGACCGAAACGATAAAGCGTGAGATGGCGCGCACCTGGGTATGCGCGCCAGAAGGATTAGTGCAGGATTTTCGCGAGGAAGTCTTTTGCGCGGTCCGATTTCGGATCATCGAAGAAAGCGTCTTTCGGCGAGTCTTCGACAATTTTTCCCTCGTCCATAAAGATCACTCTATTCGCCACTTTACGGGCAAAGCCCATTTCGTGGGTCACCACCATCATGGTCATCCCCTCGTTCGCCAGTTCCACCATCACGTCCAGCACTTCGTTGATCATCTCCGGATCCAGCGCCGATGTCGGTTCGTCGAACAGCATCGCAATAGGATCCATGCACAATGCGCGAGCGATCGCCACACGCTGCTGCTGACCGCCGGAAAGCTGCGCCGGAAACTTATTGGCATGTGCAGAAAGTCCCACGCGCTCCAGCAATTTCAATGCTTTTTCACGAGCCGGCGCTTTATCGCGTTTAAGCACTTTCACCTGCGCCAGGGTCAGGTTTTCGATAATCGACAGATGAGGGAACAGCTCGAAATGCTGGAACACCATCCCGACGCGGGAACGCAGCTTTGCCAGATCGGTTTTCTTGTCGTTAACCACGATACCATCAACGGTGATTTCACCTTGCTGCACCGGTTCGAGGCCGTTGACGGTTTTAATCAGCGTTGATTTGCCAGAACCAGACGGGCCGCAAACCACCACCACTTCGCCTTTTTTCACTTCGGTTGAGCAGTCGGTCAGCACCTGAAAGTGACCATACCATTTTGAAACATTTTTCAGGGTAATCATTATGCTGTCCTTCTTTTCAAGTAGCTGACCAACAACGACGCGCTAAGGCTAATAACGAAATAAACAAATCCGGCAAACAGGATCATCTCGACCTGCGTACCATCACGCTCACCAATGGTTGAGGCGGTACGGAAGAAATCGGCCAGAGATAACACATACACCAGTGAGGTATCCTGGAACAGTACGATACCCTGAGTGAGCAGCAGCGGCACCATCGCGCGGAACGCCTGCGGCAGAATAATCAGTTTCATCGACTGCCAGTGAGTCATCCCCAACGCCAGCGCGGCGCTTGACTGACCACGAGAAATACTTTGAATACCGGCGCGGATAATCTCTGAATAGTAGGCCGCTTCAAACATCGAAAACGCCACCATCGCAGAAATTAAACGAATATCGGTTTTCGGCGATAATCCCAGCACGTTTTGCAGAAAACCCGGCACAATCAGGTAAAACCACAACAGTACCATTACCAGTGGGATCGAACGGAACACGTTAACGTAGGCTTTGGCAAACCAGGCAACGGGCGCAAAGCTCGATAAACGCATCACCGCCAGCATGGTGCCCCACAAAATACCAATCACGACTGCCGTGACGGTGATTTTCAGGGTGATCACCAGCCCGTCCAGCAGATATGGCAGGGAAGGGACAATGGAACTCCAGTCAAACTCGTACATTATTTGCCCCCCATATTGCCGGGCAGGCGAACTTTACGTTCAACCAGCGTCATCACCAGCATGATAACCGCGTTAATCAACACATACGCCAGCGTGATGGCGGTAAACGACTCCCAGGCGTGAGCGGAGTAATCGAGTAATTTACCCGCCTGCGCCGCCATATCCACCAGACCGATAGTCGAGGCGATGGCGGAGTTTTTCACCAGGTTCATCATCTCGGAGGTCATCGGCGGGACGATAACGCGATAAGCGTTAGGCAGCAGTACGTAGCGGTAAGCCTGCGGCAGCGTCAGCCCCATTGCCAGCGCGGCATTCTTCTGCCCGCGCGGTAGTGACTGGATTGCGGCGCGTACTTGTTCGCAAACGCGAGCCGCAGTAAACAGCCCCAGGCAGAGCATAGAGGAGAGGAAAAACTGAATATTTGGGTCCAGTTCCGCCTTAAACCACATGCCGATTTTCTCCGGCAGCAGCTCTGGGATCACCAGATACCAGGTAAAGAATTGCACAATCAATGGCACGTTGCGGAACAGTTCGACATACAACGTACCCAGACCGGAGAGAAAACGGTTAGGAACGGTGCGCAAAATGCCGAATAACGAGCCGACGAGGAAAGCGATAATCCAGGCGCAGATCGACAAAGCGATCGTCACCTGAAAACCACTCCAGATCCAACCAAGATAGGTGGTGTTGCCGAACGGGGCTTGTTGTAAAAAAATACCCCAGTTCCAGTCTATAGACATAAATCTACTCCAGAAAAAAGAGGGTAGCAGCGTTAACTGCTACCCTCGAAGATTGTTACCCAGCGTATTGCGGTTTTCAGGCCCGATGGGGAACGACCATCAGGCGTATAGTCTGTCCGTGCTACGTAACAATCGAGAGGGCTGGAATTTCCGCCCCTGGTTCTTGTAATTAGTTCAGTGCTTTGTCATTCGGTTCTTTGAACAGTGCTTTCATTTCGTCCGACAGTTCGAAATTCATGTTCAGGTTTTTCGGCGGAATTGGATTTTTGAACCATTTATCAAACCATTTTTCCGCTTCACCGGAGGTCTGGACCTGAGCGATGGTGTCATCCATCAGCTTTTTGAACTGCGGATCGTCTTTACGCAACATGCAACCGTAAGCTTCCTGAGACTGCGGCTTGCCGACGATTTCCCAGTTGTCTGGTTTCTTCGCTTTCGCACGTTCACCAGCCAGCAGAGCATCATCCATCATAAAGGCAACGGCACGACCGCTTTCCAGGGTGCGGAAAGAGTCACCGTGATCTTTGGCGCTGATAATTCGCATATTCATTTTTTGCTCTTCATTCAGTTTGTTGAGCAAAACTTCAGAGGTAGTGCCGGAAGTAACGACTACGGCTTTGCCTTTCAGATCGGCAAAATCTTTGATATCACCACCCTTTTTGGTCAACAGGCGCGTACCGACCACGAAAATAGTGTCAGAGAAAGCCGCCTGTTTTTGGCGTTCGACGTTGTTGGTGGTAGAACCACATTCAAAATCAAAAGTGCCGTTTTGCAGCAGTGGAATACGGTTTTGTGAGGTAATCGGAATCAGTTTTACCTGCAAGTCCGGTTTGTTGAGTTTCTTTTTCACTGCTTCAACAATGGCGTTGGAGTAATCCTGCGAGTAACCCACCACTTTTTGCTGATTGTCGTAATAAGAAAAAGGTACTGAAGATTCACGGTGACCGACGACAATCACACCGTTTTTGGCGATTTTGTCCAATGTACTGCCCGCTGCCGGGGCGGCGTCATCTGCCTGTGCCAGTCCTGCGGAAAGCGCCAGGGCCAGGATTGCTGTGGCAGGTTTACGTAATTGCATATCCAACTCCTTTATCTTCTGCGTTAAAAACGCATGGATACCCGTTGTGAGTGTTTGTGTTGTTATCATCTGCAACTTTATTGTGCAGTGTTGTGCTTGTTAGGTAACATTTAGTTTGGCTAAATGTAAAGATATTGCTGTTTTATTGTTTGTTTTTGCGAGATGCACCGCACCATTCCGAAGCAAAATTCTTAAACCGCACCTTTTTGGTGCTACCGGTGGATTGTTGTGGTGCAACCGGGTTGCGTCGCGGCTGATTTCATTGCTTACACAGTAAATAAAGCAACTTACATGCCAAAAAATACTTAGGGGTGAATTAATTACGGTTGTAATTTTAGGCTGAAAAAGTCATATTTCGGACAGTGTTAACTTTTCGGTATGGGACGTTTGCCGGGATGATAACTGCGCACGGGAAAAATGCTTTTTACCTGTCTTTTCAAGGAAGAATCACCTTATGTCTGCATCTACGGTTAAGCCGTTAAATGTTCAATTACCCGCAATAACCCTTATCCTTTTTGCGTTTTGTGTTGGGATATTTTGTTACCTCGCACAATGGATGAGTTATGAAGAAGTCGATCAATCCGCACTTATCCATCTCGGCGCAAACGTTGCTTCTCTCACGTTGTTGGGTGAACCCTGGCGCTTATTGAGCAGTGTCTTTCTGCACAGTAGTTTTTCCCATTTGCTGATGAATATGTTTGCACTCCTGGTGGTGGGGGCTGTGGCGGAACGGATTCTGGGGAAATGGCGACTCCTGATTATCTGGTTGCTCTCCGGCGTCATTGGTGGACTCATCAGCGCCTGTTATGCGTTACGCGAAAGTGAGCAGATAGTCATCAGCGTTGGGGCATCCGGGGCAATTATGGGGATAGCTGGCGCTGCGATAGCAACACAGCTTGCTTCAGGTGCGGCTACACACCATAAAAACCAGCGGCGAGTATTTTCTCTGTTGGGTATGGTGGCGCTGACACTGTTGTATGGTGCCCGGCAAACAGGAATAGATAATGCTTGCCACATTGGCGGCCTGATTGCGGGTGGCGCGTTGGGGTGGCTGAGTGCGCGTTTATCTGGGCAAAACCGGCTTGTTACGGAAGGCGGGATTATTGTTGCGGGCAGTCTTCTTCTGACCGGGGCTATCTGGCTTGCGCAGCAGCAGATTGATGAATCAGTTTTACAGGTCAGGCAAAGCCTGCGTGAAGAGTTTTATCTGCAGGAGATTGAACAAGAGCGACGGCAAAAAAAGCAACAGTTAGCGGAGGAACGCAACGCCCTCAGGGAAACATTATCCGCTCCGGTAAGTCGTGAACAGGCCAGTGGTGATTTGCTCGCTGAGATTGCCGATATCCATGATATGGCGATCAGTCGGGATGGTAATACGTTGTATACCGCAATTGAAAACACGAACAGCATTGTTGTGTTCGACCTCGGACAAAAGAAAATCCTGCATACCTTTACAGCGCCCATAGCGAAAGAAAAGTCAGTCAAACATTGTGGTGGCTGTAAAGATCAGGGCGTCAGATCGCTGGCGTTAAGCCCGGATGAAAAGTTGCTTTATGCGACTTCATTTGAAGCGAATGCGTTATCGGTCATTAACGTGGCGACGGGAGAGATTATTCAGTCGATTACCACCGGTGCACATCCTGACAGCCTTATCCTCTCGCGTGATGGCAAAAAAGCCTGGGTGATGAATCGCACCAGTAATAGTGTGTCAGCGATTGATCTGGTGACTTATCAGCATGTGGCGGATATCTCGCTGGAGAAATACGACGGGACGGGGACGAGTAATAAACCTGGCGCCTGGGTTATGGCACTTTCCCCGGATGAAAAAACATTGTTGATACCCGGTATGGTCAGAGGTGACATTGTACGCATCAATACCATCACGCATCAGAAAGAAGACTTTCCCGCAGGTGATGCGCGTGGAACGATATCGGCGATGCGTTTTCGACCTGAAAACGGGGATGTAATTTTTGCCGACAGCCAGGGGATTTCACGTATAAGAGTTGGGGATCAGCAAGCCAGCATTATGACGCAATGGTGTAGCAGGAGCGTTTATTCCGTTGAGGGTATTAGCCCGGACGGTCAGTATTTAGCGTTGGTGTCATATGGCTTGCAAGGTTATGTCATCCTGCTCAATATTAATGCCGGGCAGATTGTTGGCGTTTATCCTGCCAGCTACGTTAATCACCTTCGTTTTTCAGCGGATGGTAGAAAGATATTTGTTATGGCGAAGAACGGGTTAAACCAAATGGACAGGACGCTCTCGCTTGATCCGCAGGCAGTTATTCGTCATCCCCAATATGGCAATGTGGCTTGTATCCCTGAACCGTAAGAAAAAGGGGCATGATAATCATGCCCCACAGCGTGTTGAGAAAGTACGCTTTATCCTACAAAATAACGTAAATTCAACATATTGCAAAAATCGCGTAGGCCTGATAAGCGTAGCGCATCAGGCACATCAACGTTTACGTGCTCGCAGACTCATCAGCACAGCGGCAAAACCAAACAGTGCCGTCAGCACCCACAGCGGCCAGTTGCCGGTTCGTGCGTACGGTGTGAGTCCGGTCGTCGGCGTCACGTTAGTGGTTAACACCTCGCGGGTGAATTGCGGGATCATCGCCTGAATCTCACCTTGCGGGCCAATCACCGCCGTAATGCCGTTGTTGGTGCTACGCAGCAATGGGCGCGCCAGCTCCAGCGCACGCATTCGCGCCATCTGGAAGTGCTGCCATGGACCAATAGACTTACCAAACCACGCATCGTTGGAGATAGTCAGCAGATAGTCGGTATCCGGGCGGAAGTTATCGCGCACTTGTTCTCCAAGAATGATCTCGTAGCAAATAGCCGCAGTAAGCTCAATACCATTTACCGACAGCGGCGGCTGGATATATGGCCCACGGCTGAACGACGACATCGGCAGATCAAAGAACGGTGCTAACGGACGCAGAATCGACTCCAGCGGGACAAACTCGCCAAACGGCACCAGATGGTTTTTGTTATAGCGATCGGCTGATTCGTAGCTGTACGGTGCACCTTTACCCAGCGTGATGATGGTGTTGTAGGTATCGTAGCGGTTCTGCTTATTGAGACGCGCGTCGACAATCCCGGTGATCAACGAGCTACCTTTCTCACGCAGAACGCCATCCAGCTCTTTGAGGAACGGTTGCTGATTAATTTCCAGATCGGTTATCGCTGACTCCGGCCAGATAATCAACGATGATTTGCCCATCAGCGGTGCCGTTGCGTTGTAGTAAATCTTCAGCGTATTAAGAAGCTGGCCTTCGTCCCATTTCAGCGATTGCGGAATATCGCCTTGAACCATCGAAACCTGAATGGTTTTCTCCGGTTGCGGGGTAAACCACTGGATGTAACGCAGCGGGAAGGGAAGGGCAAACAGCACGACGGCCACCGCCAGCGGACGCCAGTTGCGTTTGACCAACGCCAGTGCCAGCAGGCCGCTAACCATCATTAGCAGGAAGTTAATGGCTTCCACGCCTATTATCGGTGCCAGCCCTTTTAACGGGCCATCAATCTGGCTATAGCCGAACTGTAACCACGGGAAGCCTGTCAGTACCCAACCGCGCAGAAACTCGGTCACTTGCCAGAGAGCAGGGGCGGCAATCGCCACACGCAGCCAGGTGGTTTTCGGCCAAAGGCGCGACAGCACGCCAGCAAACAGTCCGGTATACAGCGACAGATACGCCGCCAGCAGTACCACCAGGAAGATGTTAACCGGGCCAGGCATTCCGCCAAAGGTCGCGATGCTGACATAGACCCAGTTAATACCGCTGCCAAAGAGGCCAAATCCCCAGCAAAAGCCAATCGCGGCAGACTGGAGTGGACGACGGTTAAAGGTCAACGCCTGAAGCCCCATCAGCGAAATAATCGCCGCAGGCCAGACGTCGTAAGGAGAGAAGGCCAGCGTTCCGCAGGCACCGAATAATAACGCCAGCAGCAGGCGAATGCGCTGGCGTTCAATTAATGAGGCAAAAGCCATGTAGTTATCTATCCAGTTTCGGTTTTATTCATCCAGCTTCGGCTGGGGTGAGTCATCCGGGATTTTGACATGAACCTGAATAATACGCCGACTGTCAGCCATCGCCACTTTGAACTGGTAACCGTCGATGTCGATGGTTTCGCCACGCGCCGGAAGATGCCCAAATGCCTGCATCACCAGACCACCGATAGTGTCGACTTCTTCATCGCTAAAGTGAGTGCCGAACGCTTCGTTGAAGTCTTCAATGGAAGCCAGCGCGCGCACAGTCCAGGTATGACGACTCAGCTGACGGAAGTCGATATCATCTTCTTCGTCATACTCGTCTTCAATCTCACCAACAATCAGTTCCAGGATGTCTTCAATGGTCACCAGACCGGAAACCCCACCGAATTCGTCAATGACGATCGCCATGTGGTAACGCTGAGAGCGAAACTCTTTCAGCATCCGGTCTACGCGCTTACTTTCAGGAACGACAACCGCCTGACGTAACACTTTGTCCATGCTGAAGGCTTCAGCATCGCTGCGCATAAACGGCAGCAAGTCTTTCGCCATCAGAATCCCTTCAATGTGATCTTTGTCTTCGCTAATCACCGGGAAACGTGAGTGGGCGGACTCGATGATGACATCAAGGCATTCGTCCAGCGTCTGGTTGCGTTTCAGGGTAATCATCTGGGAGCGGGGGATCATGATGTCGCGAACGCGTTGGTCTGCGATGTCCATTACCCCTTCGAGCATATCGCGCGTATCTTCGTCGATAAGGTCGTTCTGCCCGGAATCACGGATCAGCGCCAGCAGTTCGTCACGGTTTTTCGGTTCACCGTGGAAAAGTTGGCTGAGTAACAGGGAGAAAAATCCCTTCTTGTTGCTTATCGTGTCACTACTGTGTGAATTGTCGTCGCTCATGGCGTCGTATGGGTTCTCATGTTAGTTAATCAAAACGCCGTCGTTAATCACCAACGGCGGGGACATCTGCCAGTCAAATGCCTGGCAAATTATTCTTTCTCGGCAATGTACGGATCCTCATAGCCCAGAGCAAGCATAATCTCTGTTTCGAGGGCTTCCATTTCTTCTGCTTCGTCATCTTCGATGTGATCGTAACCTAACAAATGCAGACTGCCATGCACCACCATATGCGCCCAGTGCGCCTCCAGTGGTTTGCCTTGCTCCTGAGCTTCCTTCTCAACCACCTGACGGCAGATAACCAGATCGCCCAGTAGCGACATCTCCATGCCAGGCGGCACTTCAAACGGGAAGGAGAGCACGTTGGTCGGCTTATCCTTACCGCGATAGGTCATATTCAGACTGTGGCTTTCGGCGGTGTCGACCACGCGAATAGTCACTTCCGACTCTTCCTGAAACTGCGGGATCACCGCATTCAGCCATGTCTGAAACTGGCTCTCTTCCGGTAACCCGGAATTATCTTCACATGCCAGTTGTAAATCGAGGATCACCTGACTCATTTTTGTTCCTGTTCTTCGCGCTTGCGTTCTGCCGCCAGCGCCGCTTTACGTTTTTGTTCAGCTTCTTCCCAGGCTTCATAGGCGTTAACGATACGCGCCACCACCGGGTGACGAACCACGTCTTCGCTGTGGAAGAAGTTAAAGCTGATCTCTTCGACATCGGCCAGCACTTCGATGGCGTGACGCAAACCAGACTTGGTATTACGCGGCAGGTCGATCTGCGTGACGTCGCCGGTGATAACCGCTTTTGAGTTAAAACCGATACGGGTCAGGAACATCTTCATCTGTTCGATGGTGGTGTTCTGGCTCTCATCAAGAATGATAAACGCGTCGTTCAGCGTACGACCACGCATATAGGCCAGCGGCGCGACTTCAATAACGTTGCGCTCAATCAGTTTCTCGACTTTCTCAAAGCCGAGCATTTCAAATAGCGCGTCGTACAGCGGGCGCAGATACGGGTCTACTTTCTGGCTTAAATCGCCAGGCAGGAAGCCCAGTTTCTCACCGGCTTCTACCGCCGGACGAGTCAGCAGAATACGGCGGATTTCCTGACGTTCCAGGGCATCAACTGCCGCAGCTACTGCCAGGTAGGTTTTACCCGTACCCGCCGGCCCAACGCCGAAGGTGATGTCATGGTCGAGAATATTGGCGATGTACTGCGCCTGGTTTGGCGTGCGCGGCTTAATTACGCCGCGTTTGGTTTTGATATTGACCGCTTTGCCGTACTCCGGCACGCTCTCCGCGCTTTGCTCCAGCACGCGCGCTTCTTTAATCGCAAGGTGGATCTGTTCTGGTTCGATATCCTGAATCTGACCGCGCATTGGGGCGGTATCGACATACAGGCTGCGCAGAATGTCTGCCGCGGCGGTGACGCAAATCGGGCGGCCGGTCAGTTTAAAGTGGTTATCGCGGCGATTGATTTCGATGCCGAGACGGCGTTCGAGTTGTTTGATGTTGTCATCAAACGGGCCGCACAGGCTCAACAGACGCGCGTTGTCTGCTGGCTCCAGGGTGATTTCGCGAGTGTCTATGTTCAAACTGTTCCTCTTATCTGTATGCCGCCGGAAGCTGAACATTCACCGGCCTATAACGAAATTATTCACGCCACAGGAAAAAGGCGCAAGCATTGCGATAAAGATGGGGATAAAGAGAGAAAAAACAAGGCCCACCGGAACGGCGGGCCAGTGATTATTGACGAAGTGCGTGTTGTTCATGCCGGATGCGGCGTAAACGCCTTATCCGGCCTACAAATTCATGCAAATTCAATATATTGCTGGAATCATGTAGGCATGATAAGCGTAGCGCATCAGGCAATTTGCGTTTGTCGTCAGTCTCAAAACTTACCAGACCGGCGGGCCTGAGAATTACGGCTGATAATAACCCACGCCCAGGTCGTTTTCTTTGCGGGTACGGGCAATCACCGATTCCGGTGTTTCTGCCACGCGCAGACCCATTTCATCTTCAGTACGCACCACTTTACCGCGCAGAGAGTTCGGGTAGACGTCGGTAATTTCTACATCGACGAATTTACCGATCATATCCGGTGTGCCCTCGAAGTTGACCACGCGGTTATTTTCGGTACGCCCGGAAAGTTCCATGATGCTCTTACGCGATGTACCTTCTACCAGAATACGCTGGGTGGTGCCGAGCATCCGGCGGCTCCATGCCATCGCTTGCTGATTGATACGTTCTTGCAGAATATACAGACGCTGCTTCTTCTCTTCTTCCGGAACATCATCAACCATATCGGCGGCTGGCGTACCCGGACGTGCAGAGAAGATAAAGCTGTAGCTCATGTCGAAATTGACGTCGGCAATCAGCTTCATCGTTTTCTCGAAGTCTTCGGTGGTTTCGCCAGGGAAGCCAACGATGAAGTCAGAACTGATCTGAATATCCGGACGCGCCGCACGCAGTTTACGGATGATCGCTTTGTACTCCAGCGCCGTATGAGTACGTCCCATCAGGTTCAGAATACGATCGGAACCGCTCTGTACCGGCAGGTGCAGGAAGCTCACCAGCTCCGGCGTGTCGCGATACACTTCGATGATATCGTCGGTGAATTCGATTGGATGGCTGGTGGTAAAGCGAATACGATCGATCCCGTCGATCGCAGCAACCAGACGCAGCAGATCGGCAAACGATCCGGTGGTGCCGTCGTAGTTTTCACCACGCCAGGCGTTCACGTTCTGACCGAGCAGGTTGACTTCACGCACGCCCTGAGCCGCAAGCTGGGCAATTTCAAACAGAATATCGTCGGACGGACGGCTTACCTCTTCACCACGGGTGTAAGGCACCACGCAGTAGGTGCAATATTTATTGCAGCCTTCCATGATGGAGACAAACGCGGTTGGCCCTTCGGCGCGCGGTTCCGGCAGACGGTCAAACTTCTCGATTTCCGGGAAGCTGATATCTACAACCGGGCTGCGGTCGCCGCGCACGGAGTTGATCATCTCCGGCAGACGGTGCAGCGTTTGCGGCCCAAAAATAATATCGACATAGTGGGCGCGCTGGCGAATGTGCTCGCCTTCTTGCGATGCCACGCAGCCACCGACGCCGATAATCAGGTCTGGATTCTTCTCTTTTAACAGTTTCCAGCGACCCAACTGATGGAAGACTTTTTCCTGAGCCTTCTCGCGGATTGAGCAGGTGTTCAGCAGCAGCACATCCGCTTCTTCCGCCACGTCGGTCAGTTGATAGCCGTGGGTGGCATCCAGCAGATCGGCCATCTTCGATGAATCGTACTCGTTCATCTGACAGCCCCAGGTTTTAATATGGAGTTTTTTGGTCATCGACTTGCTCTTGCGAAATAGTAGCCAGGAATGCAGGGCGCATAGTGTAATGCTTTGCTGCCGTTGTGACCAGTATGAGCGTTATCAGCCCTTGGGGGTAAAAATCCTGTAAACTTAAAGCATATTGCTAACAGGATGATTGACCATGACAAATCAACCAACGGAAATTGCCATTGTCGGCGGAGGAATGGTCGGCGGTGCACTGGCGCTGGGACTGGCACAGCACGGATTTTCGGTAACGGTAATCGAGCACGCAGAACCTGCGCCGTTTGTCGCTGACAGCCAGCCGGATGTGCGGATCTCGGCGATTAGTGCGGCTTCGGTATCATTGCTTAAAGGTTTAGGCGTCTGGGATGCAGTACAGGCTATGCGTTGCCATCCTTACCGCAGACTGGAAACCTGGGAGTGGGAAACGGCGCATGTGGCGTTTGACGCCGCTGAACTTAAGTTACCGTTGCTGGGCTATATGGTAGAAAACACTGTCCTGCAACAGGCGCTGTGGCAGGCGCTGGAAGCGCATCCGAACGTGACGTTACGTGTGCCAACCTCGCTGATTGCGCTGCATCGCCATAATGATCTTCAGGAGCTGGAACTGAAGGGCGGCGAAGTGATCCGCGCGAAACTGGTGATTGGTGCCGACGGCGCAAATTCGCAGGTGCGGCAGATGGCGGGAATTGGCGTTCATGCCTGGCAGTATGCGCAGTCGTGTATGTTGATTAGCGTACAGTGTGAGAACGATCCCGGCGACAGCACCTGGCAGCAATTTACCCCGGACGGACCGCGTGCGTTTCTGCCGCTGTTTGATAACTGGGCATCGCTGGTGTGGTATGACTCTCCGGCGCGCATTCGCCAGTTGCAGAATATGAATATGGTGCAGTTACAGGCGGAAATCGAGAAACATTTCCCGTCGCGTCTGGGTTACGTGACGCCGCTTGCCGCAGGTGCGTTTCCGCTGACGCGACGCCATGCGTTGCAGTATGTGCAACCAGGGCTTGCGCTGGTGGGCGATGCCGCGCATACCATCCATCCGCTGGCGGGGCAGGGAGTGAATCTTGGTTATCGTGATGTTGATGCCCTGATTGATGTTCTGGTCAACGCCCGCAGCTATGGCGAAGCGTGGGCCAGTTATCCTGTGCTCAAGCGTTACCAGATGCGGCGCATGGCGGATAACTTCATTATGCAAAGCGGTATGGATCTGTTTTATGCCGGATTCAGCAATAATCTGCCGCCGCTGCGTTTTGTGCGTAATCTCGGATTAATGGCTGCGGAGCGTGCTGGCGTGTTGAAACGTCAGGCGCTGAAATATGCGTTAGGGTTGTAGCCTTACAACATTGCCGGATGCATGCCAACCGTAGGTCGGATAAGACGCGCCAGCGTCGCATCCGACATTGAAGGATAAGACGTATCAACATCGCATTCGACATTGAATGTACGCAGAAAAGCAAAAAGCTCGCCGAAGCGAGCTTTTTTAATGTGGCTGGGGTACGAGGATTCGAACCTCGGAATGCCGGAATCAGAATCCGGTGCCTTACCGCTTGGCGATACCCCAACTGGGTGCACTTACAAAGTAAGCGTCTTGAATAAATTGGCTGGGGTACGAGGATTCGAACCTCGGAATGCCGGAATCAGAATCCGGTGCCTTACCGCTTGGCGATACCCCAACAAATTTGTTTTTGAATTTGCCGAATCTATTCGACAGATTCAGAATTTGGTGGCTACGACGGGATTCGAACCTGTGACCCCATCATTATGAGTGATGTGCTCTAACCAACTGAGCTACGTAGCCAGATTATTTCTTCGATGGCTGGGGTACCTGGATTCGAACCAGGGAATGCCGGTATCAAAAACCGGTGCCTTACCGCTTGGCGATACCCCAATAACCGGGCGGTGAACCGCTTACTCGAAGAAGATGGCTGGGGTACCTGGATTCGAACCAGGGAATGCCGGTATCAAAAACCGGTGCCTTACCGCTTGGCGATACCCCATCCGTACAACGCTTTCTGGTGAATGGTGCGGGAGGCGAGACTTGAACTCGCACACCTTGCGGCGCCAGAACCTAAATCTGGTGCGTCTACCAATTTCGCCACTCCCGCAAAAAGATGGTGGCTACGACGGGATTCGAACCTGTGACCCCATCATTATGAGTGATGTGCTCTAACCAACTGAGCTACGTAGCCATCTTTTTTTCGCGATACCTTATCGGCGTTGCGGGGCGCATTATGCGTATAGAGCCTTGCAGCGTCAACCTCTTTTTCAAGGAAAATTGCTCGAAAGTGACTGTTTGGTTAGGTTGCGAACAGCGTGGCGCTATATTCGTCAATTATTGTTTACTTTGTGTTTTTCCCCCGCCCTACAGCCATTCTTTTGTCATACAGGATGAAATTCGGAATTCAACAATAGTGGTGGGAAATTAATCTATGAAATACTGGCCCGTTGCAACAGGACAGGGCAGGGATCGCTACGCCTGCATCTCTGCTATCACTTCAGGCGATTTATTGAGGGAATACTATGCTGCGTTTTATGACGATGTTGATGGGTGTCTTATTACTTATGCAATCCGCGTTTGCCGATACGGTCAAACCGGAAATCGGTAAATATGTTTTTGGCTATCGTGGGCAGGAAGGCGCTGTGGTGTGGATGATGCGAATCGGGCCGAAAGCGTCTAATGAGGCACTCGTTCAGGTATCGCATGTTGATAATGATATCGATGGTCAGATTTTTCGCTGCAAAGTAAAAGTATTGCAGGAAGGTGAGAAATCTTATACCGCTATAATCAAGGGTGAATCTTTTGAGTTATTACGCCTGAAAGAGGGAAATGGAAGCCTGCATATCCCGGAGGAATCGGCAACCTGGTCAGTCGTTTACAATAATGAGTTATCTGACAGCGATGTAGCAAATCCGGAACATTTCCTCACTGCGTATCAGAATCAACAAGCTCCCCAGTAACTGAAATTGCCCCGGATTTCTCCGGGGCAATATTACACGTCTTATTTATATGCAGACTGGTGAACACCAACCGCGCGACCAGAAGGATCGTCCATTTTCTTGAACGCCTCATCCCACTCGATCGCTTTAGCGGAAGAACAAGCGACGGAAGGACCGCCCGGTACGCACTCAGCGGCGCTCGGAAGCGGGAACAGTTCTTCAAAAATCTCCCGGTACAGATACGCTTCTTTTGAGGTCGGCGTGTTGTATGGGAAGCGGAAGCGGGCTGTTTCCAGTTGCTGATCAGAAACCTGCTGTGCCGCCACTTCTTTCAGTGTGTCAATCCAACTGTAACCGACGCCATCGGAGAACTGCTCTTTCTGCCGCCAGGCAACACTTGCAGGCAGGTACGACTCAAAACATTCACGCAGGATGTGTTTTTCCATCTTACCGTTGCCGCACATTTTATCCTGCGGGTTGATACGCATCGCCACGTCGAGGAATTTCTTGTCGAGGAACGGAACGCGTGCTTCCACGCCCCAGGCTGACATCGCTTTGTTGGCACGCGCGCAGTCATACATATGCAGGGCCAGCAGTTTACGCACCGTCTCTTCATGCAGTTCTTTAGCGTTCGGCGCTTTGTGGAAGTAAAGATAACCGCCAAACACTTCGTCAGAACCTTCACCGGACAACACCATTTTAATGCCCATCGCCTTGATCTTACGCGACATTAAATACATCGGTGTTGAAGCGCGAATAGTGGTCACATCATAAGTTTCGATGTGGTAAATCACGTCGCGGATGGCATCCAGACCTTCCTGTACAGTGAAGTGAATTTCGTGATGTACAGTGCCCAGATGGTTTGCCACTTCCTGGGCTGCTTTCAGATCCGGTGAACCCGGCAGACCTACAGCAAAGGAGTGCAACTGCGGCCACCAGGCTTCAGAGCGTTCCTGATCTTCCACGCGACGGGCGGCGTATTTCTTGGTGATCGCGGAAATAATTGAGGAATCCAGACCACCCGAGAGCAGCACGCCGTAAGGCACGTCTGACATCAGATGGCTTTTAACGGAATCTTCCAGCGCCTGACGCAGCTCGTTTTTGTCGGTCACGTTATCTTTCACCGCATCGTAGTCGAACCAGTCGCGATGATAATAAGAACGGATTTCGCCGTCCTGACTCCATAAATAGCTCCCCGCCGGGAACTCTTTAATCGTGCGGCATACTGGCACCAGGGCTTTCATTTCTGAGGCCACATACAGCTGACCGTGTTCGTCATACCCCATATACAGTGGGATGATCCCCAGATGGTCGCGACCAATCAGATATGCATCTTTTTCGCTGTCGTACAGGGCAAAGGCAAACATGCCCTGCAAGTCGTCGAGAAATTCCGGCCCTTTTTCCTGATACAGCGCGAGGATCACTTCGCAGTCAGACCCGGTCTGGAATTGGTAACGATCGCCATATTCGGCGCGCAATGCCTGGTGGTTGTAGATTTCACCGTTTACCGCCAGTGCGTGGGTTTTTTGTTGGTTGTAGAGAGGTTGCGCCCCCGCGTTAACGTCAACAATTGACAGACGTTCGTGGGCGAGAATGGCGTTATCGCTGGCATAAATACCGGACCAGTCCGGGCCGCGATGACGCATCAGGCGTGACAGCTCGAGTGCTTTCTTCCGCAGCTCAACTGCGTCTGTTTTGATATCGAATACGCCAAAAATTGAACACATAACCTTCTCCGTTAACCTGGTATTTGTTGCTTGTTGTGTTTGCTTGTTTAAAAAAATGCCGCAAAGCAGCACTGTGCGCAAGCGATTTGACGGTGAAAAAATAAAAAACGTAATGGTGATTGTCGATTAGTGAAAAAAGGTCTGGTGTAGTGATGTGTTTATTGATGGATCGATAATTTTTGGCAGGTTTTATTGAATGGATATATTTTGTGGGGGGATAAGAAACCAAATCGCTTACAAAGTGAGATTTGTTCATGCCGGATGCGGCGTTAACACCTTATCCGGCCTACAAAATCATGAAAATTCAATATATTGCAGGAGCTGCGTGGGTCTGATAAGCGTAGCGCATCAGGCAGTTTGGCGTTTGTCATCAATATCAACCACGCCCTGAGACGTGGTTGCTATTCAGATAACGTCGATTTCAGCGACTGACGGGTAAATCCAGCTTGGGCGGAACGGCATACTGTCGATATCGTCGAGCGACGAAACGCCGGAGAGCACAAGAATCGTCTCCAGACCGGCCTGGAAGCCCGCCAGAATATCGGTACGCAGGTTATCGCCGACAATCACCGTTTCTTCCGAATGCGCCTGCATTTTGTTTAATGCCGCGCGGATGATCCACGGACTCGGCTTACCAACATAGAACGGTTTACGTCCGGAGATTTTCTCAATGCCCGCGCACAGCGCGCCACAGGCGGGATAAAAACCGCGTCCGTGAGTATCCGGGTTGGTGGCGATAAAGCGTGCACCATTAGCGACAAAATAGGCCGCTTTATGCATCATGTCCCAGTTGTAGGAGCGTGTTTCGCCAACAATCACAAAATCAGGGTTCACATCGGTAATCGTAAAACCAGCTTTGTACAGCTCATGAATCAGCGCGCCTTCGCCCACCACATACGCTTTCTTGCCTTCCTGGCGACGCAGGAAATCGGCGGTTGCCATCGCGGAGGTATAAAACACGCTGTCCGGCACATCGACACCGGCAGTGGCAAAGCGGTTCGCCAGATCTTGCCCGGTCTGCGAAGGATAGTTGGTCAGCAACACCAGCGGCAGGCCTTTATCCATAATCCCGTGCAAAAATTCCGCTGCACCCGGTACGGCGACGTTATCGTGCATCAGCACGCCGTCGATATCGCAAATTACATTTTTAATGGTCATGGACTACCCAGAATATTGACAACAATAAGCGCCACTATAAAAGCACATTAATTTTCCAGCAAATGCTGGAGCAAAATACCGTTGAGCATGGCGCGTTTTACCAGCGCAAAAGCGCCGATTGCCGAGCGGTGATCCAGCTCAGAACGTACCACCGGTAGATTAGTGCGAAACGCCTTCAGTGCCTGAGTATTAATGCAGCTTTCGATAGCAGGGAGCAGCACTTTATCGGCTTCGGTGATCTCACCAGCGATAACAATTTTTTGCGGATTAAATAAGTTGATAGCAATGGCGATGGTTTTGCCCAGATGACGACCGACATACTCGATCACTTCCGAGGCCAGGCTATCGCCTTTGTTCGCGGCTTTGCAGATTGTTTTGATGGTGCAATCGTCCAGTGGTACACGGCTCTGGTAGCCCTGCTTTAATAAATTCAACACCCGTTGTTCAATGGCAGCGTTGGCAGCGATAGTTTCCAGGCAGCCAAAGTTACCGCAGTGGCAGCGTTCACCCAGCGGTTCGACCTGAATATGGCCAATTTCACCGACGTTGCCGTTGCGGCCAATAAAAATGCGCCCATTAGAGATGATTCCGGCCCCCGTTCCGCGATGGACACGCACTAGAATGAAGTCTTCGCAATCCTGACTTGCACCGAAGTAGTGCTCTGCCAGCGCCAGACTGCGGATATCGTGGCCGACATAACAGGTCACTTTAAAACGTTCTTCCAGTGCTTCAACCAGCCCCCAGTTTTCCACCTGAATGTGCGGCATGTAGTGAATTTTGCCGCTGTCCGGATCGACCAGCCCTGGCAGGATCACTGAAATGGCGATCAGCTCCCGCAGCTTGCGCTGGTGGTTATCAATAAACTGAGTAATGGCATTCAGCAGGGCATGTTCCAGCGTCTGCTGGGTACGTTCCGGTAGCGGGTAATGTTCTTCTGCCAGAACTTTGCTGCTGAGATCAAACAGGGTGATGGTGGCGTCGTGGCGACCGAGACGTACGCCAATTGCGTGGAAATTGCGGGTTTCGGTGACGATAGAGATAGCGCGGCGGCCTCCGGTGGAGGCCTGCTGATCAACTTCTTTGATCAGCCCGCGTTCGATAAGCTGACGCGTAATTTTGGTTACGCTGGCGGGGGCAAGCTGGCTTTGCTCAGCAATCTGAATTCGCGAGATTGGCCCATGCTGGTCAATCAGGCGATAAACCGCCGCGCTGTTAAGCTGTTTTACGAGATCAACATTACCTATCTGAGCTTGTCCGCCTGGTGTCATACTTTCTCTTATTGGGTTACGACCTCGTTACCGTTAACGATGGTCCTGGTGATTTTAAAATCAGGTGTGAATGCGGTCAGGTTGGCCACTTTACCTGCGGCGAGCGTGCCGAGAAGTTTTTCAACGCCAATCGCACGAGCCGGATAGAGCGTCGCCATACGCAGCACTTCATCCAGTGCGATACCGCAATGTTCAACCAGATTACGCACGCCTTCAATCATGGTTAAGGATGAACCACTTAACGTGCCATTCTCATCCACACAAAGTCCGTTGCGGTAGTATATTGTTTTACCCGCAAAAATGAACTGTTCAATGTTGGCCCCGGCTGGCGCGGTGGCGTCGGTAACCAGACATAGTTTGTCGCCTTTCAGACGCTTGGCGTTGCGAATGTTAGCGTAATCAACATGCAGGCCATCAGCGATAATACCGCAATAAATGTCAGCTTCGTCGAGGATCGCGCCCGCCAGGCCCGGTTCACGGCCCGTAATATACGGCATCGCGTTGTACAGATGGGTGGCAAAGGTAATCCCCGCGCGGAAACCGGCTTTCGCTTCTTTCAACGTTGCATTGGAGTGACCGGCAGACACCACAATCCCGGCATTTGCCAGTTTGCTGATCACTTCTGCTGGAACCATTTCCGGTGCCAGCGTCACTTTGGTAATGACATCGGCATTTTCACACAGGAAATCGACCAGCGCGGCATCAGGTTTGCGCACAAAATTCGGATTATGGGTGCCTTTTTTTACCAGATTCAGCCACGGGCCTTCCAGGTGTAAACCTAATGCCTGATTCGGATGTTTTGCCAGGTACTCACGCATCACGCGAACGCCCTGTTTCATCAGCTCATCGCTGGTGGTGATAAGCGTCGGCAAATAGTTAGTGCAGCCTGATTTCTCATTGGCTTTCTGCATGATTTCCAGCGTTTCCACGCTGACCGCTTCAGCGGTATCGTTGAACTGTACGCCGCCGCAGCCGTTTAACTGCACATCGATAAAACCGGGGGAGAGAATGGCCCCGTTCAGTGAACGTTGTTCAATCTCTGGCGGCAGTTCCGCTATTGGGCAGACGCTTTTAATCAGGCCATCAGCGATAACAACTGCATGGTCATCAAGAAATTCATGACCGGTAAAGATCCGGCCCTGGGTTAATGCATACATTCCGACCCCCGATTTCAAAAATAATAATGCCCTGAGCAAGGCGTCAGGGCAGGGATAACAATTACAGACCTTTGATATTTTCTGCTTCTAATTCGTTGAAATATCTTAAAGTCTTAACTTTCAGCTCCATGGTGGAAGGTTCATCGCACACCATGATGGCTTTCGGATGCAGTTGCAGACAGCTGATGGTCCACATGTGGTTAACGCAACCTTCAACGGCAGCCTGCAGTGCCAGTGCTTTCTGGCTGCCCAGCACCAGAATCATCACTTCTTCGGCATCCAGCAGTGTACCCACACCTACGGTCAGCGCATATTTTGGCACCTGATTAACATCGTTATCAAAGAAACGAGAGTTTGCGACGCGAGTGTCATGTGTCAGGGTTTTGATACGGGTGCGAGAGGCAAGAGAAGAGGCCGGTTCGTTAAATGCAATGTGACCGTCGTTACCTACACCGCCCATAAACAGGTGGATTTTACCGTAAGAGCGGATTTTTTCTTCATACTGGCGGCATTCGGCGTCGATATCTGGGGCATTGCCGTTGAGAAGGTTGATATTTTCTGCTGGAATATCAACGTGATCGAAGAAGTTACGGTGCATAAAACTGTAGTAGCTTTCCGGATGCTCTTTCGGCAGACCGACATATTCGTCCATGTTGAAGGTGACAACATGCTTAAAGCTGACCTGGCCTGCTTTATGCATTTCGACTAACGCTTTATAGGTGGTCATCGGCGTGCCGCCAGTCGGCAGGCCAAGCACAAACGGACGATCGGCAGTCGGTTTGAACGCATTAATACGATTAACGATATGGCGAGCAGCCCATTTGCCGACCTGTTCAGCGGTAGTCAGGGGGATCAGTCTCATTATTCACCTCAAGTAAGTAAAAAGTAAGCCGTTGGCGGATTAGGCATCTTTAAGCGTAACCTGGTTTTGCGCAGACAGGCGTCAATCCGACCTGATTTTTTGAATGATAAAATAAGTTTTCTGGTTTAGCCAGTAAAAGGGAGTAATGATAACGATATTTGGTGACAAAACTCACAAAAGACGCGCGTTTAATTTGCGGTACGAATTAAATTTTCACAAACTCTGTAGCAGATGATCTAACAATATGATTACAGAACATCGGCAGTACAATTTGCTGCAAAATAAAGATACGGCTTTAAACGAGCCAAATAGGGTTCTCGTAGGGGGAATAAGATGAATATTTTAGGTTTTTTCCAGCGACTCGGTAGGGCGTTACAGCTCCCTATCGCGGTGCTGCCGGTGGCGGCACTGTTGCTGCGATTCGGCCAGCCAGATTTACTTAATGTTGCGTTTATTGCCCAGGCAGGCGGCGCGATTTTTGATAACCTGGCGTTGATCTTTGCGATCGGCGTGGCCTCCAGCTGGTCCAAAGACAGTGCAGGTGCAGCTGCGTTGGCGGGTGCGGTTGGTTACTTTGTGTTAACTAAAGCGATGGTGACCATCAACCCAGAAATTAACATGGGGGTTCTGGCAGGTATCATTACCGGTCTGGTCGGTGGTGCAGCCTATAACCGTTGGTCTGATATTAAACTGCCGGACTTCCTGAGCTTCTTCGGCGGCAAACGTTTTGTGCCGATCGCCACCGGCTTCTTCTGCCTGGTGCTGGCAGCCATTTTTGGTTACGTCTGGCCGCCGGTACAGCACGCTATCCATGCAGGCGGCGAGTGGATCGTTTCTGCGGGCGCGCTGGGTTCCGGTATCTTTGGCTTCATCAACCGTCTGCTGATCCCAACCGGTCTGCATCAGGTACTGAACACCATCGCCTGGTTCCAGATTGGTGAATTCACCAACTCTGCGGGTACGGTTTTCCACGGTGACATCAACCGCTTCTATGCGGGCGACGGCACTGCGGGGATGTTCATGTCTGGCTTCTTCCCGATCATGATGTTCGGTCTGCCAGGTGCGGCGCTGGCGATGTACTTCGCAGCACCGAAAGAGCGTCGCCCGATGGTTGGCGGGATGCTGCTTTCTGTTGCTATCACCGCGTTCCTGACAGGTGTGACTGAGCCGCTGGAATTCCTGTTCATGTTCCTTGCGCCGTTGCTGTACCTCCTGCACGCACTGCTGACCGGTATCAGTCTGTTTGTGGCAACGCTGCTGGGGATCCACGCGGGCTTCTCCTTCTCTGCGGGCGCTATCGACTACGCGTTGATGTACAACCTGCCAGCAGCCAGCCAGAACGTCTGGATGCTGCTGGTGATGGGCGTTGTTTTCTTCGTTATCTACTTTGTGGTGTTCAGTGCGGTTATCCGTATGTTCAACCTGAAAACGCCAGGTCGTGAAGATAAAGATGACGAGATCGTTACTGAAGAAGCGAACAGCAATACCGAAGAAGGCTTAACTCAACTGGCAACCAACTACATTGCGGCAGTTGGTGGTAGTGACAATCTAAAAGCGATTGACGCCTGTATTACTCGTCTGCGCTTGACTGTGGCTGACTCAGCACGTGTCAACGATGCGATGTGTAAACGTCTGGGTGCTTCTGGTGTGGTGAAACTGAACAAACAGACCATCCAGGTGATTGTCGGCGCGAAAGCAGAATCCATCGGCGATGCGATGAAGAAAGTCGTTGCTCGTGGCCCGGTAGCTGCTGCTTCTGCTGAAGCTGCTCCGGCAACTGCCGCTCCGGTAGCGAAACCGCAGGCTGTACCAAACGCAGTGTCTATCGCTGAGCTGGTATCGCCAATTACCGGTGATGTTGTCGCACTGGATCAGGTGCCAGACGAAGCGTTCGCCAGCAAAGCTGTGGGCGACGGTGTGGCGGTGAAACCGACGGATAAGATCGTTGTAGCACCAGCGGCGGGAACCATCGTGAAAATCTTCAACACCAACCACGCGTTCTGCCTGGAAACCGAAAAAGGCGCGGAGATTGTCGTCCACATGGGTATCGACACCGTAGCGCTGGAAGGTAAAGGCTTTAAACGTTTGGTGGAAGAGGGCGCGCAGGTAAGCGCAGGGCAACCGATTCTGGAAATGGATCTGGATTACCTGAACGCTAACGCCCGTTCGATGATTAGCCCGGTGGTTTGCAGCAATATCGACGATTTCAGTGGCTTGATCATTAAAGCTCAGGGCCATGTTGTGGCGGGTCAAACACCGCTGTATGAAATCAAAAAGTAATCTGCTTTATGCCTGATGCGACGCTTGAGCGTCGCATCCAACAATGACAAGCGGTGGAGATCTTCTCTGCCGCTTTTTTTTTCATCAATCATCCCCATAATCTCTGTTAGATTTTTCGATTTTCTCTAACTAACAGTTGTCAGCCTGTCCCGCTTATAAGATCATACGCCGTTATACGTTGTTTACGCTTTGAGGAATCCACGATGAGTGAGGCAGAAGCCCGCCCGACTAACTTTATTCGTCAGATCATCGATGAAGATCTGGCCAGTGGTAAGCACACCACAGTACACACCCGTTTCCCGCCGGAGCCGAATGGCTATCTGCATATTGGCCATGCGAAATCTATCTGCCTGAACTTCGGGATCGCCCAGGACTATAAAGGCCAGTGCAACCTGCGTTTCGACGACACTAACCCGGTAAAAGAAGATATTGAGTACGTCGAGTCGATCAAAAACGACGTAGAGTGGTTAGGTTTTCACTGGTCTGGTAACGTCCGTTACTCCTCCGATTATTTTGATCAGCTCCACGCCTATGCTGTTGAACTGATCAATAAAGGCCTGGCGTATGTCGATGAGCTGACGCCGGAACAGATCCGCGAATATCGTGGCACTCTGACGCAGCCGGGTAAAAACAGCCCGTACCGCGACCGCAGCGTTGAAGAGAACCTGGCGCTGTTCGAAAAAATGCGTACCGGTGGTTTTGAAGAAGGTAAAGCCTGCCTGCGCGCGAAAATCGACATGGCTTCGCCGTTTATCGTGATGCGCGATCCGGTGCTGTACCGCATTAAGTTTGCTGAACACCACCAGACCGGCAACAAGTGGTGCATCTACCCGATGTACGACTTCACCCACTGCATCAGCGATGCGCTGGAAGGCATTACGCACTCTCTGTGTACGCTGGAGTTCCAGGATAACCGTCGTCTGTACGACTGGGTACTGGACAACATCACCATTCCTGTTCATCCGCGCCAGTACGAATTCTCGCGCCTGAATCTGGAATACACCGTGATGTCCAAGCGTAAGCTGAACCAACTGGTCACCGACAAGCACGTAGAAGGTTGGGATGATCCACGTATGCCGACCATTTCCGGTCTGCGTCGTCGTGGTTACACTGCGGCTTCTATTCGTGAGTTCTGTAAACGCATTGGCGTGACCAAGCAGGACAACACCATTGAGATGGCGTCGCTGGAATCCTGCATTCGTGAAGACCTCAACGAGAACGCGCCGCGTGCAATGGCAGTTATCGATCCGGTGAAACTGGTTATCGAAAACTATCAGGGCGAAGGCGAAATGGTTACCATGCCGAACCATCCGAATAAACCGGAAATGGGCAGCCGTCAGGTACCGTTTAGCGGTGAGATTTGGATCGATCGCGCCGATTTCCGCGAAGAAGCTAACAAGCAGTACAAACGTCTGGTGCTGGGTAAAGAAGTGCGTCTGCGTAATGCTTACGTGATTAAAGCGGAACGCGTGGAGAAAGATGCCGAAGGCAATATCACCACTATCTTCTGTACTTATGACGCCGACACCTTAAGCAAAGATCCGGCTGATGGTCGTAAAGTCAAAGGCGTTATTCACTGGGTAAGCGCGGCACATGCGCTGCCGGTTGAAATCCGCCTGTACGATCGTCTGTTCAGTGTGCCGAATCCAGGCGCTGCGGATGATTTCCTGTCGGTGATTAACCAGGATTCTCTGGTCATCAAACAGGGCTTTGCTGAACCGTCTCTGAAAGATGCGGTGGCAGGTAAAGCATTCCAGTTTGAGCGTGAAGGCTACTTCTGCCTCGACAGCCGCCATTCCACAGCGGAAAAACCGGTATTTAACCGCACCGTTGGGCTGCGTGATACCTGGGCGAAAGTAGGCGAGTAATTTTAAGTTCTACCAGGCCGGGTGAGGCGTTTACACCGCATCCGGCAAGGAACAGACAAACAGTTTCAAACGCTAAACTGCCTGATGCGCTACGCTTATCAGGCCTACGTGATCTCTGCAATATATTGAACTTGCGTGCTTTTGTAGGCCGGATAAGGCGTTCATGCCGCATCCGGCAAGAAACATGCAAACAATTCAAAACGCCGCGTTCAGCGGCGTTTTTTCTGCTTTTCTTCGCGAATTAATTTCGCTTCGCAATTTATTCATGCAACAAATTTAAAATCACAAATTATAATTAATTTAAATGTAACCCCTTTCATCTTACTGGAAAGCCACATATTTTTTCTTCTACCCGCTCGCCTGGTACACATTTAAACCTTGTAACAAAAATCATCAAAATATGTGCGGTTGCTCATGTTCTTACATTCTCGTTACAGAAAGAGATTGATAATTCGCGTCGCGAAAAATAGTCTATTCCTGTAGTCAGCGAGACTTTTCTCAACGCTACTTTTTTAATTTTTATTTTTTTCGCTGTTCACCTGTGGTGCAGCAATTTATACGTCAAAGAGGATTAACCCATGCGTACGTTTAGTGGCAAACGTAGTACGCTGGCGCTGGCTATCGCCGGTGTTACAGCAATGTCGGGCCTGGTGGCAATGCCGGAGGCTCGCGCCGAAGGATTCATCGACGATTCAACCTTAACCGGCGGTATCTATTACTGGCAGCGTGAACGCGACCGTAAAGATGTTACCGACGGCGACAAATACAAAACCAACCTTTCTCACTCCACCTGGAATGCCAACCTCGATTTTCAGTCCGGTTATGCTGCTGATATGTTCGGCCTTGATATTGCCGCGTTTACGGCGATTGAAATGGCGGAAAACGGCGACAGCTCACACCCGAACGAAATCGCGTTTTCGAAAAGTAATAAAGCCTATGACGAAGACTGGTCCGGCGATAAAAGCGGTATAAGCCTGTATAAAGCAGCGGCCAAATTTAAATACGGTCCTGTGTGGGCGAGGGCAGGTTACATTCAGCCAACTGGTCAAACGCTGTTAGCGCCGCACTGGAGCTTTATGCCGGGTACCTATCAGGGCGCGGAAGCCGGGGCCAATTTTGATTACGGCGATGCTGGTGCGTTGAGTTTCTCCTACATGTGGACCAACGAATACAAAGCGCCGTGGCATCTGGAAATGGATGAGTTTTATCAGAACGATAAAACCACTAAAGTTGATTATCTGCACTCCATCGGTGCGAAATACGACTTCAAAAATAACTTCGTGCTGGAAGCGGCGTTTGGTCAGGCGGAAGGGTATATCGATCAGTATTTTGCCAAAGCTAGCTACAAATTTGATATCGCCGGTAGCCCGTTAACCACCAGCTACCAGTTCTACGGTACGCGCGATAAAGTTGACGATCGCAGCGTCAACGATCTTTACGATGGCACTGCTTGGCTGCAAGCGTTGACCTTTGGTTACCGGGCGGCTGACGTGGTGGATTTGCGTCTGGAAGGCACCTGGGTTAAAGCTGACGGTCAGCAGGGATACTTCCTGCAACGTATGACGCCAACCTACGCTTCCTCGAACGGTCGCCTGGATATCTGGTGGGATAACCGTTCTGACTTTAACGCCAACGGCGAAAAAGCGGTCTTCTTCGGCGCGATGTATGACCTGAAAAACTGGAATCTTCCAGGCTTCGCCATCGGCGCTTCCTACGTTTACGCATGGGATGCTAAACCTGCGACCTGGCAGAGCAATCCGGATGCGTACTACGACAAGAACCGGACTATTGAAGAGTCTGCATACAGCCTGGATGCGGTCTACACCATTCAGGACGGTCGTGCCAAGGGCACGATGTTCAAACTGCACTTCACCGAATACGACAACCACTCCGACATCCCAAGCTGGGGCGGCGGTTACGGTAACATCTTCCAGGATGAGCGCGACGTGAAATTCATGGTAATCGCACCATTCACCATCTTCTGATGCCCGACGCGGCAGGTTTTGTGCCTGCCGCACATTTGAGGAATTCGCTATGAAAAAACTGATTCTCATCGCCATGATGGCATCGGTGCTGGTGGCTTGTGCGCAATCAACCGCACCACAGGAAGACAGCCGCCTGAAAGAGGCGTACAGCGCCTGTATCAATACCGCGCAAGGTTCGCCGGAAAAAATTGAAGCCTGTCAGAGCGTGTTAAACGTGCTGAAGAAAGAGAAACAACATCAGCAATTTGCCGAACAGGAAAGTGTCCGCGTGCTGGATTATCAGCAGTGCATCCAGGCAACGCAAACCGGTAATGACCAGGCAGTGAAAGCCGATTGTGATAAGGTCTGGCAGGAAATTCGCAGTAATAACAAATAAGTGAGGGCTGTAACTCTTACTTTTCTTATTTCCCTTGTATAAAAAAGCCAACCTGAAGGTTGGCTTGATACTTATGGCAAACGCCAATTTGCCTGATGCGCTGCGCTTATCAGGCCTACCTTTTTATGCAATATATTGAATTTGAGATGATTTGTAGGCCGGATAAGACTTTCACGCCGCATCCGGCACGAACAAAGCGCATTATGCCAACAATATAAAGCCAACCCGCAGGTTGGTTTTTTTCGTTCAGGCTGGCTTATTTGCCTTCGTGCGCGTGCTCATCTTCGCGGCAATCGCCTTCGGCACAGTGACCGTAAAGATAGAGACTATGGTTAGTCAGGCGAATGCCATGCTTCGCGGCAATTTCACGCTGACGCGCTTCGATAGATTCATCACTAAATTCGATAACCTTTCCGCAGTCGAGGCAGATCAGGTGATCGTGGTGATGTTGTTGAGTCAGTTCAAATACGGATTTACCGCCTTCAAAATTGTGGCGGGTGACGATACCGGCGTCGTCAAACTGGTTCAGTACACGATATACCGTAGCCAGACCAATTTCTTCACCCATATCGATCAGACGTTTGTATAAATCTTCCGCACTGACGTGATGGTTGTCCGGCTCCTGAAGAACTTCCAGGATTTTTAAGCGAGGAAGCGTTACTTTCAGGCCAGCTTTCTTTAGGGCGGTATTGTTATCAGTCATGCGGAATCTGTCCTGTTACTAAGCGGTTCACTTCATTAAAAGAAGTGACAGAATTTGCTCTTGAGATAATGCGTATCATTATAGATTTGCCATGCCTAAATGAAAACTACAAGTCCCTGGCAAATATTGTTAATAAAAACGTGGCTTAGCTTACATTTACATCGGTAAGGCCACTTCAATACTGGAACATTGTACAGGTACTACGGCAAAAGTTACAAATTTGTAGCAATTATTTTGATTGGCATTATCTATTAATACGGCGTAGACATGAGTCTACGCCGCAGTACATCAGGCATTGATAATTTCGTCGAGATGCAGTTCTTCAGAAATTTGTTTTACCCATTTTTCTACACGTTCGGCGGTCAGTTCTGGCTGACGGTCTTCGTCGATAGCCAGGCCGACAAAGTGGTCATCATCCGCCAGACCTTTTGATGCTTCGAAATGATAGCCCGCAGTTGGCCAGTGACCGACGATGGTCGCGCCGCGCGGTTCAATGATGTCACGAATGGTGCCTAAGGCGTCGCAGAAATATTCTGCGTAATCTTCCTGGTCGCCACAGCCAAACAGCGCAACCAGTTTACCATTGAAATCAATCTCTTCGAGAGTCGGGAAGAAGTCGTCCCAGTCACACTGTGCTTCGCCATAGTACCAGGTTGGGATGCCCAGCAGAAGAATGTCATAAGCTTCCAGATCTTCTTTGCTGCTTTTTGCAATGTCATGGACATCGGCAACGTCTTTACCAAGCTGTTTTTGAATCATTTTTGCGATATTTTCGGTATTACCGGTGTCGCTGCCGAAAAAGATGCCAGTGATAGCCATGAGTGAAATAACCTCTTGAAACTTATTGAAATGGGGGTGGCAAATTGCCCACGGATAAAGGCAATCATAGCAGAACAGGCAGTCTTGCGGAATCAGCAAACGAGCAGGACTGCACACTGTGCTACACGAAAGTGGATATTTAAACGATGCCCTGATTACGCAGCGCCGCCAGTTGCTGCATCAATATCTCTTCGATCAGTTCGCTACGGCTCATATTGCGCGACTCCGCCAGCTCGTTCAGCGCCTCGACAGCTTCCGCGTTCAGCTTCAGTTCGACACGCTTAAGGCCACGTACTTTGTCGCGTTTTAGCTGGTTGCGTTTATTAATACGCAGCTGTTCATCGCGCGAAAGCGGATTGGTTTTCGGTCGTCCCGGTCGACGCTCGTGCGCGAACAGATCTAATGTCGTACGGTCCGTTTGTTCTTTGGCCATGATCTTGGTGACTTCGGGGGAAACAATCAGCCAGGCGCCTGCCCGGATGGATAGCCCGCCATAATACAACAGCGTGAGGAATCTCGCCAACGCCCACGCGCGGAATGCCGCGCGGACGCTGGGTTTTTAATCAGTTGCGTTAATCATTAAGATAGCGACGGATAGCCCGCAGCACAGCATCCGGTTTTTCTGCGTGTACCCAATGCCCCGCGCCTGCAATGACATGCGCCCGTGCTTGTGGGAATTGTGCCAGCAAATCATCACGATACTGTTCAGTAACATACGGGGAATTGCCGCCAGGAATAAACAGAGCAGGGTGGTTCCATGCCGGAATCTTCTCCCAGCCAACAATATGTGGATACTGATCCCATAATACTGGCACGTTAAAACGCCACTCACCGTCAACAAAAGATTTCAGCAGGAATTGAATCACGCCCTCTTCATTAATATATTGGCGCATCACTACAGCGGCCTGTTGGCGCGTTTGCGCGTCGGATCCACTGACCGCGTTGATAGCTGCGAAAATTTCATCATGACGGCGTACGTGATAGTCCACCGGCGCGATATCGATCGCTACCAGTTTCTCGATGCGATCGGGCGCCAACGCGGTCAGTGCCATCACAGCTTTACCACCCATTGAGTGACCAATAAATGTCGCCTTATCGATCTGCAGCGCATTCAGAGTATCAACAAGATCCTGGGCCATCGCCGGGTAATTCATGTGTGGATCTCGTGGCGAAAGTCCGTGGTTACGCATATCAACCTGGATGATATTGTGATCGTTTACCAGGTCGCGCGCCAGCACGCCGAGGTTGTCAAGGCTACCAAACAACCCGTGGACGAGGACGATGGGAGAATTATTATGCTGATTTTGTGCAGATTGCGCGCGGATATTCAATTTCATGGCAAAGTTCTTTTTTTCGTGTAGTTGGGTTAGGGTATTATGTTGACCATTGTGCCACAGGGCTGCAACAAATAAGGTTTAATCCGATTTTTTCTGCAAGCCAGGCTTGACGCTATCCGCTGCCGGGATTTATTCATATACTCCTGGCGACTTGTATTCAGCTAAGACACCGCACTGGATTAAGATGAAAACGATTGAAGTTGATGATGAACTCTACAGCTATATTGCCAGCCACACTAAGCATATCGGCGAGAGCGCATCCGACATTTTACGGCGTATGTTGAAGTTTTCCGCCGCATCACAGCCTGTTGCTCCGGTGACGAAAGAGGTTCGCATTGCGTCGCCTGCTATCGTCGAAGCGAAGCCGATCAAAACGGTGAAAGACAAAGTGCGCGCGATGCGTGAACTTTTGCTTTCCGATGAATACGCAGAGCAAAAGCGAGCGGTCAATCGCTTTATGCTGCTGTTGTCTACACTATATTCTCTTGACGCCCAGGCGTTTGCCGAGGCAACGGAATCGTTGCACGGCCGCACGCGCGTTTACTTTGCAGCAGATGAACAGACGCTGCTGAAAAATGGTAATCAGACCAAGCCGAAGCATGTGCCAGGCACGCCGTATTGGGTGATCACCAACACTAACACTGGCCGTAAATGCAGCATGATTGAACACATCATGCAATCGATGCAATTCCCGGCGGAATTGATTGAAAAGGTTTGCGGGACAATTTAAAACAACGTTGCAGATAAAGGACAAAGCAATGGCAATCCACAATCGTGCAGGCCAACCTGCACAGCAGAGTGATTTGATAAACGTCGCCCAACTGACGGCGCAATATTATGTACTGAAACCAGAAGCAGGGAATGCGGAGCACGCGGTGAAATTCGGTACTTCCGGTCACCGTGGCAGTGCAGCGCGCCATAGCTTTAACGAGCCGCATATTCTGGCTATTGCTCAGGCGATTGCCGAAGAACGGGCGAAAAACGGCATCACTGGCCCTTGCTATGTGGGTAAAGATACTCACGCCCTGTCCGAACCTGCGTTTATTTCTGTACTGGAAGTGCTGGCAGCGAACGGGGTAGACGTTATTGTGCAGGAAAACAATGGCTTCACTCCAACACCGGCCGTCTCTAATGCCATTCTGGTTCACAATAAAAAAGGTGGACCGCTGGCAGATGGTATCGTGATTACGCCGTCCCATAACCCGCCGGAAGACGGTGGTATCAAGTACAACCCGCCAAATGGCGGCCCGGCTGATACCAATGTCACTAAAGTGGTGGAAGACAGGGCCAACGCGCTGATGGCCGATGGCCTGAAAGGCGTGAAGCGTATCTCCCTCGACGAAGCGATGGCATCTGGTCATGTGAAAGAGCAAGATCTTGTGCAACCGTTCGTAGAAGGTCTGGCCGATATCGTTGATATGGCAGCGATTCAGAAAGCTGGCCTGACGCTGGGTGTTGATCCGTTGGGCGGTTCCGGTATCGAATACTGGAAGCGCATTGGCGAGTATTACAACCTCAACCTGACCATTGTTAACGATCAGGTCGATCAAACCTTCCGCTTTATGCACCTCGATAAAGACGGCGCAATCCGTATGGACTGTTCCTCCGAGTGTGCGATGGCGGGCCTGCTGGCGCTGCGTGATAAGTTTGATCTGGCGTTTGCCAATGACCCGGATTATGACCGTCACGGTATCGTCACTCCGGCTGGTTTGATGAACCCGAACCACTACCTGGCGGTGGCGATCAACTACCTGTTCCAGCATCGTCCGCAGTGGGGCAAAGATGTTGCCGTCGGTAAAACGCTGGTTTCATCTGCGATGATCGACCGTGTGGTCAATGACTTGGGCCGTAAGCTGGTAGAAGTGCCGGTAGGTTTCAAATGGTTTGTTGATGGTCTGTTTGATGGCAGCTTCGGCTTTGGCGGCGAAGAGAGTGCAGGCGCTTCCTTCCTGCGTTTCGACGGCACGCCGTGGTCCACCGATAAAGACGGCATCATTATGTGTCTGCTGGCGGCGGAAATCACCGCTGTCACCGGTAAGAACCCGCAGGAACACTACAACGAACTGGCAAAACGCTTTGGTGCGCCGAGCTACAACCGTTTGCAGGCAGCTGCGACTTCCGCACAAAAAGCGGCATTGTCTAAGCTGTCTCCGGAAATGGTGAGCGCCAGCACCCTGGCAGGCGACCCGATCACAGCGCGCTTGACCGCAGCGCCTGGCAACGGTGCTTCTATCGGCGGCCTGAAAGTGATGACTGACAACGGCTGGTTCGCCGCGCGTCCGTCAGGCACGGAAGACGCATACAAGATCTACTGTGAAAGCTTCCTCGGTGAAGAACATCGCAAGCAGATCGAGAAAGAAGCGGTTGAGATTGTTAGCGAAGTTCTGAAAAACGCGTAATCACATTAAATAAGAAAAAGGGCGGTCGGATGATCGCCCTTTTTTACTTATGACTGCCTGATGCGCTACGCTTATCAGGCCTACGCGGATGGTACAATGTATTGAATTTGCGCGATTTTGTAGGCCATATAAAGCGTTTACGCCGCATCCGGCAATTCAGACCCCTAAAGCATAAACCGATACCCAATCCCGGTTTCAGTAATGAAATGGCGGGGGCGAGCGGGATCCTGTTCCAGTTTTTGTCGCAGATGTCCCATATAAATACGCAAATAATGACTGTGTTCGACCGCGTTTGGCCCCCACACCTGGTTAAGAAGCTGGCGCTGGGTGAGCACTTTTCCGGCATTGTTGAGCAGCACCGCCAGCAGGCGGAATTCAATCGGGGTGAGATGCACCTCTTCCTCACCCCGGTGAATCACGCGGGCGGCTAAATCGACGGTAACATCGGAAAATTTCACCAGCGGATCGGGCGCGGCGGTGGCGGAGTGGCGGCGTAAAGCGACGCGCAGACGGGCCTGCAATTCGCCAATGCCAAACGGCTTACTCAGATAATCATCCGCTCCGGCATCCAGCGCGGCGATTTTGTCGCTCTCTTCGCTACGTGCGGAAAGCACAATCACCGGCACCGCGCTCCACTGGCGCAGGTCGCGGATAAACTCAATTCCATCGCCATCGGGCAGGCCGAGATCGAGAATAATCAAATCTGGCTTACGAGTCGCCGCTTCCAGCAGCCCCCGTTGCAGCGTTTCGGCTTCAAAGACGCGCATACCGTCGCCCTCCAGCGCCGTGCGCAGAAAGCGACGAATAGCCTGTTCATCTTCAACAATCAGAACGTTTGTCACATATCCTCATGAAATTCTTCAAGTTCAGGGGCAGTTTGCTGGGGAAGTGTAACACGAAAACAAGCACCACCTTCCGGTCGGTTGAACGCGGTAATGGTGCCGCCGTGTACATCCACAATCGCCCGACAAATTGCCAGTCCAAGCCCTACACCTGGTACCGCCGACTCTTTATTCCCGCGAGCAAACTTATCGAAAATCGTCTGCTCCTGGCCTGGTGGAAGACCGGGGCCGTTATCCCAGACATCCAGTTGTAGATTTTCGCCCTCAACGTGGGCATCAATACCAATTTCGGCCTGCGCACCCGCGTATTTCACCGCGTTCTCCAGCAGATTAATCAGCACCCGTTCAAAGAGTGGCCCGTCAACGTGGATTAAGGTCAGCGGTTCTGGCAGAGAAAGATTGATGGGCGACGATAAACCTGGTTCCAGCATTTGCAGCGCACTGCCGACCACTTCTTCCAGCGTTAACCACTCTTTCTTCAAATTAAAGCCGCCGGACTGAATTCGCGCCATATCCAGTAGATTATTCACCAGTCGGGTAGTGTTCAGCACATGCTGACGAATTTCGCTGGCCTGGCGGGCGTGAGGCGATCCTTCGCTTGCCAGATCGAGCGTTAAGATTTCTGCCTGACCGAACAGCACCGTAAGCGGAGTGCGTAAATCATGCGAAAGCGCCGCCAGCAGGGCGTTGCGGATCTGTTCACGTTCGCTTGCCATCCGCGCCTGTTCTTCGCTGGCGGTCAGCGTCAGCCGCTCAAGGGCATTGGCGACTAACAACGTAAATGTCTCCAGCAGGCGCTGTTGTTCCGGGATCATCAACTGGCGCAGATTCCCCGGTTCCACCACCACCAGTCCGTAGGTTTTCTCGCCGCTTTTTAACGGCAAAATCTGGTACGGTACGCCGGGTAACGTGTCGGTGCCCGCGCCCGCGGGCAGGCCCTTATCAAAACTCCACTGCGCGATGGCATCGTCCCACGGCGTCATTCCTTGCGGATGTGTTAACGGCTGCAATTTACCGTTGTCATCGGGCAACAACACCTGACTGCGGGCATGAAACGTGGAGGCAATAAATTGTTCGCTGGTGGCGGCGATGTCCTGCGGACTGCGGCCCACAGCCAGAGCTTTGGACATTTCATATAAGTGCCGTGTGCGTTGTTCGCGGTAACGGGCTACCCGCGCCTGATAACGCACGCCAGCAGTAAGATTCCCGATCACCAGCCCGACGGTTAACATCACCGCGAAGGTCAGTAGATATTGCACATCAGAGACGGCGAGCGTGCCGCGTGGGGCGATAAAAAAGAGATCAAAACTCACCACATTAATGACGGTGGCAACCACCGAAGGCCAGCGTCCATAAAATAGCGCCACCACCACCACGCCAAGCAGATACAGCATCACCAGGTTGGCGGCATCAAACGTCATCAGCCACTGCATGGCAATTAAGGTGATAACGGCGCATAACGCGGCGGCAACCACGCATCCCTGAATCTGTACCCGCCACTTGTCTTTAAAAGAGCGGCTATCCGGCGCGTTGTTAATCGTGCGGGCGGGTGGCTCATCAAGTGCGACCAGAACCTGATCGAGATCGGGGGCGATGCGCGCCAGTCGGTCAGCAAACGTTTCCCGACGCCACCAGCGGCGCGAGGCCGGGCGACCGAGAATAATCTTGCCGAGATTATGTTCACGGGCATAACGCACTACCGCTTTTTCTTCCGCTGGATCAGAGAGTGTTGCCGTCTCTGCGCCCAGCTCCTGCGCCAGACGTAAGGCGCTGAGAATTGCCCGACGTTTTTTCTCCGGTAAGCGGTGCAGGGCAGGGGTTTCAACATACACCGCGTGCCAGACGCTTCCCAGCCGTGACGCCAGCCGCGCCGCCGCGCGGACCAGTTTTTCGCTGCCGGTGTTATGCCCGATGCATAAAAGGATCGCGTCGCGCGTGTGCCAGACTTTCTCTTCGCCAGGATGCCCCCGCCAGGCGCGCATTTGTTCATCTACGCGATCGGCAGTACGGCGCAGTGCCAGCTCGCGCAGGGCGATTAGATTGCCTTTGCGGAAAAAATGTTCAATGGCGCGCTCCGCCTGCCCGGCAATATAGACTTTGCCTTCTTTCAGCCGCTGGCGCAGATCGTCCGGGGGCAAGTCCACCAGAACCACGTCGTCGGCGGCATCGAAAAAAGGATCGGGCACGGTTTCCCGTACCTGAATTCCGGTGACGCCGCTGACCACATCGTTCAGGCTTTCCAGATGCTGAACGTTGACTGTTGTGAAAACATCAATGCCCGCTTCCAGCAGCTCTTCGATGTCCTGCCAGCGTTTAGGATGACGGGAACCTGGCGCATTACTGTGCGCCAGTTCGTCCATTAAGATCAGCGCCGGACGGCGGGCGAGGGCGGCATCGAGATCAAACTCGCTGATATGCCGCCCACGGTACGCCTGGCGTTTTAACGGCAGAACAGCCAGCCCTTCCAGCATTGCGGCGGTATCTTTCCGCCCGTGGGTTTCTACCACGCCAACCACAATATCCAGCCCTTGCGCCCGCAGTCGCTGGGCTTCTGCCAGCATCGCCCAGGTCTTCCCAACGCCAGCACAGGCACCGAAGAAAACTTTCAGCTTCCCCCGATGCGGCGCGGCAGTTTGTTCCAGCAGACGATCGGGGTCGGGACGTAAGGGTTCGTTATTCATCAAGCTTATCCAGTGCCAGATTGAGTTCGACAATGTTGACGACCGGCTGGCCGATATATTTCACCAGCGGTTGTTGGCTGTATTTTGCGATCAGCTGAGTGAGCTGTTCAACGCTGAGATTACGCGCTTTCGCGATACGTGGGATCTGCCAGGCCGCCGCTTGCGGGGTGATGTTATTGTCCAGCCCGCTTGCCGACGCCGTCACCAGTTCAACCGGAACGTTCGTGCTGGCATCCGGGTTAGCGGCCCGTAATGCAGCAACGCGTGTGGCTATCTGTTTATCCAGCTCCGGGTTACTGACTGCCAGATTGCTCCCGCCAGAAGCCTGTGGATTATAGGGCATTTCTGCCGTTGCCGACGGGCGACCCTGAAAATAGCCGTTGCCGGTAAAATTCTGCCCGATTAATGCCGAGCCACGCACCATATCACCTTCACGGATCAACGAACCGTTGGCCTGCCAGGGAAACCACCATTGCCCCAGCGCAGTAGTCAGCAGCGGGTAAACGCCGCCAGTAATCAATAACAGAAAGAGAAATGTCGATAATGCCGGACGTAATCCACGCATGGTAAACCTCACACCAGACCGCAAACGGTCAGCAGTAAATCAATGACTTTGATACCAATAAACGGCACCAGCAGCCCACCCAGACCGTAAATCCATAAGTTACGGCGCAACATGGCAGAAGCGGTAAGCGGTTTATAACTCACGCCTTTTAACGCCAGGGGAATCAAAAAGACGATAATCAAGGCGTTGAAAATGACCGCACTGAGAATGGCGGAGTCGGGCGAATGCAGGCGCATGATATTCAGCGCATTTAACTGCGGATACGTTGCCGCGAACGCCGCCGGAATAATGGCGAAGTATTTCGCCACATCGTTGGCAATGCTGAAGGTGGTCAGCGAGCCACGGGTCATCAGCATCTGTTTGCCAATATGCACCACCTCGATCAACTTGGTCGGGTTAGAGTCGAGATCCACCATATTGCCCGCTTCTTTCGCCGCCTGAGTACCGGAGTTCATCGCCACCGCGACATCTGCCTGCGCCAGCGCTGGAGCATCGTTGGTGCCGTCGCCGGTCATCGCTACCAAACGACCTTCCGCCTGATATTGACGAATCAATGCCAGCTTGGCCTCCGGTGTCGCTTCGGCGAGAAAATCATCGACACCCGCTTCCGCAGCTATCGCGGCGGCAGTCAGACGGTTATCGCCGGTAATCATCACCGTTTTAATGCCCATTTTACGCAGCTGGGCGAAGCGCTCTTTAATACCGCCTTTGACGATATCTTTCAGCGCAATAACGCCCAGCACATGAGAACCTTCCACCACCACCAGCGGCGTGGCTCCCTGACGCGCAACCTGATCGACTTTTTGATCGACATCGGCAGGGAAGTGACCACCGTTAGCCTCAACATGGCGGCGAATGGCATCGACAGAACCTTTACGGATCATGCGGTTGTCGATGTTGATCCCGCTCATCCGGCTTTGCGCAGTAAACGGTACAAAGGTGGCATGGAGCGACTGCACATCGCGCTCGCGCAGGTTAAAACGCTGCTTGGCGAGGATCACAATACTGCGGCCTTCCGGCGTTTCATCAGCCAGCGAAGCCAGTTGTGCGGCGTCAGCCAGCGTTTTTTCCTCTACGCCCTGCGCGGGGATAAACTCCGATGCCTGACGGTTACCCAGCGTGATGGTGCCGGTTTTATCCAGCAACAGGACGTCAACGTCACCTGCCGCTTCAACTGCACGTCCGCTGGTGGCAATCACATTCGCGCCCAGCATCCGACTCATCCCGGCGACGCCGATCGCTGACAACAGGCCGCCAATAGTGGTTGGGATCAGACAGACCAGCAGCGCTACCAGTACCGTAACACTGACTGCATTACCGCCCCACGCGGAAAACGGCCACAGCGTGGCGGTTGCCAGTAAAAAGACGATAGTCAGGGCAATCAGCAGAATGGTCAGGGCAATCTCGTTCGGCGTTTTACGTCGCTGTGCGCCTTCCACCATCGCGATCATCCGATCCAGAAACGTCTCGCCGGGGTTAACGCTGCACTCAATCACCAGCCAGTCAGAAAGAATACGCGTGCCGCCGGTGACGGAGGCAAAATCACCGCCAGATTCACGGATCACCGGTGCCGATTCCCCGGTGATGGCGCTTTCATCGACCGATGCGCCCCCTTCAATGACTTCACCATCGCAGGGGATAATATCGCCTGCCTCTACTAGCACGATATCGCCTTTACGCAGTTGATCGGCGGGAACTTTGTCCGCCGCAGCGCCATATTTCGGCTCACGCAGCTTGCGGGCAAAGGCAGTTTTTTTCACCCCTTTCAGACTGTTGGCCTGCGCTTTACTGCGGCCTTCAGCCAGCGCCTCGGCGAAATTAGCGAACAGTACGGTGACCCACAGCCAGCCGCTAATTGCCGCGCTAAACAGCGCATTGCCAGGCATCGCGCCGCTTGCCATCGCGATGCTAATACAGGTGGTCAGCAAACTGCCGATCCAGACGATAAACATCACCGGATTGCGCCATTGCGCTTGCGGGTTTAATTTTTTCACCGCTTCTTTCAGCGCCTGAACGACAAGTGTTGGTTCGAATAGCGCCAGTTGTTTACGACTCATATTCAGTGCTCACTCAATATCATCAGGAGAGATATTCCGCCACCGGACCAAGCGCCAGGGCAGGGATAAAGGTCAGTGCGCCAACCAGCAACACGGTGCCGATTAATAGTCCAACAAACAGCGGGCCGTGCGTTGGCAGCGTGCCGGAGCTGGCGGGTTGGCTCTTTTTACTCACCAGCGAACCGGCAATTGCCATCACCGGGATAATCACCCCGAAGCGACCGACAAACATGCAGAACGCCAGCAAACAGTTCCAGAACGGAGAGTTGGCGCTTAATCCGGCAAAGGCGCTGCCGTTGTTGTTAGCGGCGGACGACACGGCGTACAGCACTTCGCTAAAACCATGCGGGCCAGGGTTGAGCATGGCGCTACGTCCGGCGTCGGTTATCATTGCCAGCGCCGCGCCCATCAGCACCAGCGTCGGGGTGACCAGAATCGCCAGCGCGGTCAATTTCATCTCGCGTACATCGATTTTTTTACCCAGATATTCCGGTGTACGACCAATCATCAGCCCGGCAATAAACACCGCCAGCAGGACAAACAGCATCATGCCGTAAAGGCCAGAACCGACACCGCCGAATACCACTTCACCAATTTGCATCAACCACATCGGCACCATGCCACCGAGAGCGGTAAACGAATCATGCATCGCAATCACCGCGCCGCAGGAAGCCGCCGTGGTCACAACCGCAAACAGGCTACTGACCAGCACGCCGAAACGGCTCTCTTTACCTTCCATATTGATGCTGCTGTCCGCGCCCAGTGCCAGCAGATGAGGATTACCCTGAACTTCTGCCCACATCACCACGCCTACGCAGATGACAAAAATCACCGACATCGCCCACAGCAACATGCGCCCCTGACGGCGATCGCCCGCCACTTCGCCAAAGGCAAAACACAGTGCTGTTGGGATCAAGAAGATCGCCAGCATCTGCACGAAGTTGGTCAGTGCGGTTGGGTTTTCAAACGGATGCGACGAGTTGGCATTAAAGAAGCCACCGCCGTTAGTACCGAGCATCTTGATCGCTTCCTGAGAAGCCACCGGACCCATTGGTAACAGCTGTTGTGCTCCTTCAATGGTCGTTACGGCCTGATAAGGCTGAAAGTTTTGCAACGCACCTTGTTGAATAAAAAACAGCGCGATCAACAACGCCACAGGGGCTAACACCCATAACGTGATGCGTAGCAGATCGACCCAGGCATTCCCAAGTGTGCTCATGCTCTGGCGGGTAAATGCACGGATGAGGGCAAAAATCACCGCAATCCCGCTGGCGGCAGAAAGAAAGTTTTGCACCGTTAAGCCCGCCATCTGGCTGAAATAGCTCAACGTGGTTTCACCGCTATAAGATTGCCAGTTGGTGTTAGTGACAAAGCTGACGGCGGTATTCAGCGCCAGATCCCACGACAGCCCCGGCAGCTGCAGTGGATTAAGTGGCAGATAGTGCTGACCGAGCAACATAAAAAACAGCACTACCAGTCCCAGCATGTTCAGGCCGAGAATGGCACAGAGATACTGCTTCCAGTTCATCTCACGGTCAGAGACGCCAAGTACACGAAAGAGTACGCGTTCAACACCCGCTGTACCGGGAAGAGGTATGTCATTAATCAATCGTGCCAGCCCGCTGCCTAAAGGGCGCGCCAGCACCATTAACACCAGTAAAAATGTGGCGATCAGTAAGAACCCTTGCGCAGCCATCAGAACGCCTCCGCATTGATCAGGGCATAAACTAAATAACCCAGTAATAAAAACACCAGCAACACGCCAGCTATCATGCCTGCACTCACAGTGCACCTCCAGTGGCCTAAAAGTGATACCGGAAGGGTAGAATTCTGGCTGCAAAGATTTCGCAAAAATCTGCGGACGGGGTGTAAAAAAAGTATAAAAATGGCAAAAGCCATGACTTAACTAATGATTAGTATTAATTTAACTTTTATGTAACTTAATTACATGGTGAATGTAAATAAACCATCAATAAGCAAAAATAAGTGGTCGGATGAGTAGCAAAATTACACAAAAGGCGGTACTATTTTCATCAGATAAACAAATTCATTTTTCCGGTGCCATTCACCGGGTAGATACAAAAGGGGGAGAAAAGTATGGAACTCTACAGAGAATATCCTGCATGGCTTATCTTTTTACGCCGTACTTATGCGGTTGCAGCGGGCGTTCTGGCGCTGCCTTTCATGCTTTTCTGGAAAGACCGCGCCCGCTTTTACAGCTACCTGCATCGCGTCTGGTCGAAAACCAGCGATAAACCGGTGTGGATGGATCAGGCCGAAAAGGCAACCGGCGATTTTTACTGATTGCCTGCGCGCTTAAGCCAGCCTCGTATCAGGGGGCTGGTTTAGGTGTTTTACATCAACGTCTTCCATGATAATTAACATGGAAGACGTTTCCATCGTGTTATTCATTTCATCACTGTTTTAGCATCAAGTTTCGATAGTATCCTTTCAAAGGACAATCCAGGATGCGGTCACCTTCATTGTCGCTCTAAGCGACTAGATCATCAGAAATCTCCAGTTAGGTTGCATACTTCCTTACACACTTTCCTGAAACTTCAGGGTAAGGTGATAAAGTCGCCATCCCTTTTTCTCATTCCAGCATCTAAATAAATTCCGAATTTTGCTATTAGTATCGCTACCGCAATAAAAACAGATAGTAAAGAGAGTAATATATACTTTAGTGATATGTTAAGAATAATTGATTGTTAACATATCTAATGGGATAAGATATGTTGCTGTTAATGAAAATATTCAAGATTTATAGTTGATAATTATAATACATCCGATATCTCAGCCCTTTCTATGCAAGATGCAATTTTATAAGCTGTCCATTTTTTATATGGAGGCGGTAGCGTGGATGTTACTCTTAATTTTATTGGTATGGTGAATATGTTGGAATTGTTAAATACATAACTATGTATCCGTTCTGGGCGTTGTAAATATTGGTGATCGCTTAATATTATTAGTGATTATGGCTGGAAAGATAAAGTGTGCTGTAAAGCGGTGATGGGTATTACATTCATGATTAAAAAAACAGAACCTGTCAATAAATAATTCATTTATTAAAACGGACTATTTCCATTATGACGGAATATTATCTCAATGGGACTGTTTGGAAATACAGAGCCAGTTTCTCCGGGGTAACGAGCATGTATACCAGTGTCAGGTGGCATTTGTATTGCCGGGTGAGCGGGTCATGATGGCCTTCACCTACGCCAGAACCACACCGCTGACCCCGGCAGATATGACGCGCTGGGCTGAAATTAAAAAGAATCTGCGCTTCAGGATGCGGCAGGAAGCCAGGACGAATTAATCACACAGGGAACGGGACATGGAAGATGCATTCTGGGCGGCAAGACAGGGTGATGCCCTGCTGCATACGTCG